>NZ_CADCWT010000106.1 GCF_902806485.1 Candidatus Frankia alpina
AGAGTAACCAGTCAGCACGGAAAGTGACCTTCGCGCGGCCCTGGGGTGCGCCACACCGGCGGCGTCGACTGGATCCGGCACGTTCTGCAGGTCGGTGTCGCGCTCGCCCTGGTCGCCGCCGCCGCACCGATGTGGGCGACGAGGCACACTCGCGGCGACTACCACAACTACCACAACTACCACAACTACCACGACTACCGCAACCGCCACAACCGCCACAACCGGCACACGGCTGGGCGGCTGTGACCGCTCTATGGCGTTGCGGCCGGCCCGGCCCTGCGGCGCCCGTCAGCGGCCCCGCTGGACCCAGTCGTCGTAGTCGACGCTTTCCTCGCCGATGGTCGTGTCGTCGCCGTGCCCGGTGTGCACGACGGTGTTCGCCGGCAGGGTGAGCAGCTTCGCGCGGATCGAGGCGAGGATCGTCGGGAAGTCCGAGTAGGACCGCCCGGTGGCCCCCGGTCCGCCGCGAAACAGGGTGTCGCCGCTGAACAGCACGGGTTCGGCGTTCACCTCGCCGAACAGGCAGATCCCGCCGGGGGAGTGCCCCGGGGTGTGCAGCACCCGCAGCGACTCGCCGACGGGCAGCCCGACGAGCTGCCCGTCGGCGAGGGATCGATCGGGTGCGCGGTGGGGGTAGATCGTCCGCCACAGCATCACGTCGGCCGGGTGCAGCGCGATCGGTGCCCGTACCAGGTCGGCGAGTTCCGTCGCCGCGTTGATGTGGTCGTTGTGTCCGTGGGTGGCGATGATCGAGGTCACGACGCGGGCGCCGACCGCCGCCGCGATCACCGACGGGTCGTGCGCGGCATCGATGATCAGGACTTCCTGGTCGTTACCGACCAGCCAGACGTTGTTGTCGACGGTGAACGTCTGGCCGTCCAGAGTGAAGTCACCGCGGGTGATCACGCGGTCCACTCGAAGCCCCGCATTGCCGGTCATCGCGCCCGCTCCTCTGGTTCCGGAACTCCCGATCGGGTCGGAAACCCGGATGGTCCGCCCGCTGTGCGGCGGGGTGCCGCCGGCCCGGCGGCGGTCCCCGACGCGTCGACCGTATCGGGCGCTTCCGGGACTCGGGTCACCCCGCGGTCACCGCGACGCCGTCAGGTGACGCGCGGCGGTCGGGTGACGCGGGGCCCTCAGGGGACGCGGGGCGGTCAGAGGACGACGACGCTGCGCAGCACGTCGCCGCGGCGCATCCGCGCGAACGCCTCCTCGACGTCGCCGATCCCGACGGTCTCGGTGACGGAGGCGTCGAGGTCGAGGCGGCCGCGGCGGTACAGGTCGATGAGGATCGGGAAGTCACGGCTCGGCAGGCAGTCGCCGTACCAGGACGACGACAGGTGGCCGCCGCGGCCGAAGACCTCCGCGAGCGGTAGCTCCACGGTCATCGTCGGGTCCGGCACCCCCACCAGGACCAGCCGCCCGGCCAGGTCGCGGGCATCGAACGCCTGCCGGTAGGTCTCGGGGCGGCCCACCGCCTCGATGACGACGTCGGCGCCGAAGCCGTCGGTGAGGTCGCGGACCGCCTGCACGGGGTCGGCCGAGCGGGCGTCCACGGTGTCGGTGGCTCCAAAGTGGCGGGCCCAGGTCAGCTTGCGCTCGTCGACGTCCACCGCGATGATCTTGCGGGCGCCGGCGATCGCCGCGTTGCCGACGCCCCCGCAGCCGATGACCGCCACCGTCTCCCCGCGGGTGACCCGCCCGGTGTTCACCGCCGCGCCGAAGCCGGCCATCACCCCGCAGCCGATCAGGCCGGCCGCCTCCGGCCGCGCCGCCGGGTCCACGGGCACGCACTGGCCCGCGACGACCAGGGTGAGCGGCGTGAACGCCCCGATGCCCAGCGCCGGTGCGAGCGGCGTGCCGTCCTCCAACGTCATCGGCTGGGCGGCGTTGCGGGAGTCGAAGCAGTACCAGGCCATCCCGCGCCGGCAGGCCCGACAGGTGCCGCACGGCGCCCGCCAGGCCAGCACCACGTAGTCCCCGGGGGCCAGGCCCGTCATGCCCTCGCCGACCGACTCGACCGTGCCGGCGGCCTCGTGGCCCAGCAGGAACGGGTAGTCGTCGTTGATCGCGCCCTCGCGGTAATGCAGATCGGTGTGACAGACGCCGCAGGCGCGCACCCGCACGCGGGCCTCGCCCGGCCCCGGGTCGGGGACGATGATCCGCTCCAGGCTGACCGGCGCGCCCTTGTGCCGGGCCACCACCGCTTCCACCAGGAGGGCTCCCTTCGCTTGGAAAAACGCCTCATCGCCGTCGACCCGCCGAGCACGCTCACGGCCGCATCCGTCGCGATGCAAGCCTGACCGAACCGCATCGGTGCCCCCTGGCGCATGATTTCGTACCCCTGTGGGCGTGACCCGTCCAACGCGCACCGCTCCCGATGGCGCGACACGCTGCTTTACGGCCACCCAGCGCCGCCGAGAACGGGTGAGTGTCGGTACGCTCCTACCGGTCCGTTTCTGCTCTTTGTAGAAGGAGCAACCCCTCCGTGGTCCGATTTGCCGATGCTCCCTCCGTCGATTCTCCGACCCGCCGCGCCTACGGCGAGGTGACGGTCGGTGAACCCAAGTTGTCAGAAGACGGGCGGCTCGAAGCCGGCGGCGGGAGCGTCGACGAGGGGGTGGGCCAGCCCGGCCCCACCGGCCGGCCGCTGCCGTCGTTCCCCGTCCCCGTCTCGCTGACCGCCCACGGCCCCGCCTGGATCGTGGCCATGTGCAACCAGAAGGGCGGCGTCGGCAAGACCACCAGCACGATCAACCTCGGCGCCGCCCTCGCCGAATACGGCCGCCGCGTCCTGCTGGTCGACTTCGATCCGCAGGGTGCGCTGTCGGTCGGCCTCGGCATCAACCCGATGCAGTTCGACCTGACCGTGCATGACCTACTGCTTGGCGGGGACGCCGACGTCCGCGACGTCATCGTCGAGACCCAGGTCGACAGTCTGGACCTGCTGCCGAGCAACATCGACCTGTCCGCCGCCGAGGTGCTGCTGGTCACCGAGGTCGGCCGCGAACACAGCCTCGCCCGCGCGCTCGCCCCCATCCTCGACGACTACGACGTCATCCTCGTCGACTGCCAGCCCTCGCTCGGCCTGCTGACCGTGAACGCGCTGACCGCGGCGGACGCCGTCATCGTCCCGCTGGAATGCGAATACTTCGCGTTGCGCGGCGTCGCGCTGCTGCTGCAGACCATCGACAAGGTGCGCGAGCGGCTCAACTCGCGCCTCGAGCTCGCCGGCATCCTGGCCACCATGTACGACGCCCGCACGCTGCACGCCCGCGAGGTGCTGGCCCGCGTCGTCGAGCGGTTCCCCGCCGAGGTGTTCCACACGGTGATCAACCGCACGGTCCGCTTCCCGGAGACGACCGTGGCCGGCGAGCCGATCACGACGTACGCGCCGACCTCGGTCGGTGCCGCCGGCTACCGGCGGCTGGCCCGCGAGGTGATGGTTCGGCACAACACGCCCCCGCTCGTCGGCTGAATCCTGGTTTTTTCGTGATCGGGGCGAAAAGGTAGCGACGTGCTTTTCCATCTCGCCGAGCCGGCTGCGCTGCTCGGGATCGTCGTCGCGTTCCTGATCGGGGTGTTCGCGCACGACGCCGCCCAGGTCCTCACCGCGCGTGTGGTCCGTGACCCCACCCCGCTGCGCAGCGGCCGGCTGACCACCGGGGTCAAGGACAGGCTCAGCCCCTTCAGCGGGCTCGCCGTGTTCATCGTCGGCCACGGCTGGGCCGAGTCGGTGCCGATGAACGACGTGTGGCGGCGGCGGCGCTTCCATGTCGCGGTCGCGGTGCTCGCGGGTCCGCTGGCCTACCTGCTGCTCGCCCTCGGTTCGCTCGCGCTGTTCCAGGTGGTCGGCGACCCGGCGCGGGTCTTCCTCGGCGACCGGGTGACCGAGGTGACCGTGCCGGACAGTTTCGCCGCCGAGCTCACCCTGTGGCTGGCGATCACCTTCGGCTCGATGTTCATCGTCAGCCTCATCCCGGTCCCGCCGACGGACGCCGGGCGGCTGGTGTTCCTGCTCGGCGGGACCTCCCAGGGCTGGCGCAACGTCCACCACCGGCTCACCGACGGCAACATCGGCCTCGTCATCCTGCTGGCACTGCTGCTGCTGCCGGTGCTGTTCGTCGGGTTCCCGTCGGTCGTCGGCCAGCTCATCGGCCCGCTGCTGCGCGGGCTCGCCGCCCTGATCGGCCTCAACCTGGCCTGACGGCGAGATCATGACCGACGACCTGGGCGTAACGTGACGTCATGAACGGGTCCCGCGCCGATGCCGATGGCGGTGTCGATGCCGGTGTCGATGGCGCTGCCGGTGCGGCTGGTGCCGAGCCGCCGGTGACGCCGACCGCCCGCGGCGGGCGGCCCGAGCCCTTCGTCGTCGAGCTCGCCAACTTCACCGGCCCGTTCGACCTGCTGCTCTCGCTCATCGCCAAGCACCGCCTCGACGTGACCGAGGTCGCGCTGTCCCAGGTCACCGACGAGTTCGTCGCCCACCTCCGCCGGCTGGGAGACCGGTTCGACCTCGGCCAGGCCACCGAGTTCCTGGTGATCGCGGCGACCCTGCTCGACCTCAAGGCCGCCCGGCTCCTGCCCGGCGCGCTGTCCGAGGACGAAGCCGAGGACCTCGCCCTGCTCGAGGCCCGCGACCTGCTTTTCGCCCGGTTGCTGCAGTACAAGGCGTACAAGGAGGCGTCGGCGCTGTTCGCCGGGCTGATGGCGCTGGAGGCCCGGCACGTGCCCCGGGCCGTGCCACTGGAGCCCCGCTACGCCGCCGCCCTGCCCGAGGTGCAGATCGGCATCGGCCCCACGGAGCTCGCGGCGCTGGCCGCGCGGCTGCGTGAGCCGCCGCTGCCGCCGCTGGTCGCCACCGACCATGTGCATCTGCCTCGGATCAGCGTCCGGGAGCACATGCTCGCCATCATCATGATGCTGCGGGAGCTCGGCGCCGCGGACTTCCGCACGCTGTGCGCGGGCTGCCAGCAGACCATCGAGGTCGTTGCCAGGTTCCTGGCCCTGCTGGAGCTGTTCCGCGAAGGCCGGATCTCCTTCGACCAGGAGATCCCGCTCGGGGAGCTGACAGTGCGCTGGATCGCCGCCGACCCCGCCGCGGACGGCGACCTGCTCGCCATCGGCCGGGGGCTGTACGAAGAGGGTCCGGCCGACGACGAACCGCAGGAGGTGGCATCGTGACCGAACCGTCGGATGCGGACACGGCCGGCCCGCCGGCGGTCGCGGCGGCTGCGGGTACGGGGGGTGGGGGTACGGCGGCTGCGGGCACGGCGAGGACGCCGCCCCGGGTCGACGCCGCGGACCGCCCACCGCTGGCGGCGCTGCTGGAGGCGGTGCTCATGGTCGCGGAGCGGCCGGTCGGCGTCGCGGAGCTCGCCACCGGGCTCGGCGCCTCGGCCCGCGAGATCGAACGGCTGCTCCCCGAGCTCGCCGAGGGATACGTCCGCGACGGCCGCGGCTTCCGGCTGCGCCACGTCGGTGCCGGCTGGCGGTTCTACACCGCCGACGAGTGTGCCCCCTGGGCGGAGGGCTTCGTGCTCGCCGGCCAGTCCGCCCGGCTGTCCCAGGCGGCGCTGGAGACCCTCGCCGTGGTCGCCTACCAGCAACCGGTCAGCCGCGGGCGGATCGCCGCGGTGCGCGGCGTCTCCGCCGACGGCGTCATCCGTACCCTCACCGCCCGCCGGCTCGTTGAGGAGATCGGGCACGATCCCGAAACCGGTGCCATCCTGTATGCAACCACCGACTACTTCCTCGAACGGATGGGCCTGCGCGGGCTCGACGAGCTCCCGCCCCTGGCCCCCCTGCTGCCTGGACTCGACGATCTGGATGACATCGTTGCCTCATGAACGCTGCTGCTGACCGCCCCCGCGCGCCGCGCGACGCCCGCGCCCGCCGGGACGGCCGTCCACCTGCGGACGGCCGCCCCACCCGGGAGGTCCGCCCCGCCCGAGGGGAAGCCCGCCCTTCCCGGGAGGCTCGGCCTGCCCGCGGGGAGGTCCGCCCGGCCCGTGGGGAGGGTCGTCCGGTGGCTCGTGGGGAGGCTCGTCCCGTTCGTGGGGAGGGCCGTCCGGTGGCCCGTGGGGAGGGCCGTCCCACCTGGGACGCTCGTCCGGCTCGTGGGGAGGGTCGTCCGGTGGCCCGTGGGGAGGCTCGGCCCAGCTGGGACGCTCGACCTGCTCGTGGTGAGGCTCGGCCGGCCCGGGAGGCGGGGCCGCCTCGGGAGGAGCGCCCCGCCCGGGCGCCGCGGGATCCGGCGTCCGCCGCGGACGAGGGCATCCGGCTGCAAAAGGTGCTCGCCTCGGCCGGCATCGGTTCCCGCCGGCGTGGTGAGGAGCTCATCGCCGAGGGCCGGGTCAGCGTGGACGGTTTCGTCGTGCGCGAGCAGGGCCGCCGCGTCAACCCGGAGACCGCGATCATCGAGGTCGACGGCGATCGGATCGTCACCCGCACCGGCCTGGTGCATCTGGCGCTGAACAAGCCGCGCGGGGTGCTGTCGGCCATGTCCGATGACCGCGGCCGGTCCACCATCGCCGACCTGCTCACCGAGTTCGGCGGCGGAGGCGGCCTGTTCCACGTCGGCCGCCTCGACGGCGACAGCGAGGGGCTGCTGCTGGTCACCAACAACGGCGAGCTCGCCCACCGGCTGACCCATCCCTCCTACGAGGTGCCCAAGTCCTACCTGGTCGAGGTCTCCGGACCGCTGCGCCGCGAGGTGCCGCGCACGCTGCGCGCCGGCGTCGAGCTCGAGGACGGGCTGGCTCGGGCGGACTCGGTGCAGATCGTCGATCAGGCGAACGGCCGGGTGATGCTGGAGATCGTCGTGCACGAGGGCCGCAAGCGCATCGTCCGCCGGATGATGGAGACCATCGGCTACCCGGTGCATCGGCTGGTCCGCACCCGGCACGGCGCGGTGTATCTCGGCACCCTGCGTTCCGGCCGGGCCCGCCACCTCACTCGCGGCGAGGTCGGCGCCCTCTACCGCAACGTCGGCCTGTAGGCGAGCGAGTCCGAATCGTTCTCGTCACGCCAGGTAGCCGTCCACCATCCTCTCGGCGCCGAGTAGCGCCACAGGCCAGAGCACGGTGAGTGGGTCGAAAGATGTCGCCATAGGCTGTCGGCTCATGGTCGGATCGGGCTGGGATGCAGCCCTGCTGCCGCGGTTGCGTCGGGTCGGTGTGGTCGGCACGGGTCTCATCGGCACCAGCATTGGGCTGGCGCTGTCCGCGCAGGGCGTGGAGGTCCTGCTCCGCGACGCCGACGAGGCCCAGGTCGCCATCGCCGCGAAGATGGGCGCGGGGCAGCCCTGGGCGGCGGGGGAGCGGGTCGAGCACGCCGTCGTCGCCACCCCGCTGGCGACGATCCCGGGCGAGGTCCGCGCGCTGGCCCGCGGTGGGCTCGCCGACACGGTCAGCGACGCCGGCAGCGTCAAGGTCCGCCCGCTGGTCGAGGGCGTCCAGCTCGGCTGCGACCTGTCGACCTGGTGCCCGGCGCATCCCATCGCCGGGCGGGAGCGCCATGGCGCGGTCTCGGCGCGCGCCGACCTGTTCGCCGAGCGGGTGTGGGCCGTCTGCCCGGTCCCGCACACCGGTGCCGCGGCCCTGCACGCCACCGTGGCGCTGGCCCTGGCCTGCGGCGCCACCCCGGTGCGGACCACGCCGCAGCGCCACGACGAGGCGATGGCGACCGTCTCGCACGTGCCCCAGCTCGTCGCGAGCGCGCTCGCCGGGGTGCTGGTGGGGCTGTCGCCCCGGGAGGTTCCGCTCGCCGGTCAGGGGTTCCGCGACACCACCCGGCTCGCCGACAGCGACGCCGAGCTGTGGGCGGGGATCGTCGAGGGCAACCGCGGGCCGATCGCGGCGCGGATGCGCGCACTCGGCTCCCGGCTCACCGTCCTGGCCGACGTCCTCGACGACGCCGACGATGTCACCGCGGCGGTCATCCGGCTCATGCGGGACGGGCATGCGGGCCGTGCGCTGCTGCCGCGGAAGGCCGGCGCCACGGCGCGGTCCTGGGGCTGGGTCGGTGTCGTGCTCGATGACCGGCCGGGGCAGCTCGCCGCGATCGTCGGCCTCATCAGCACCTGGGACATCAACATCGAGGACGTCGGCCCGTTCGAGCACAGCCTGGACGCACCGGCCGGCATCGTCGAACTCGCCGTCGATCCGGCGGTCGCGGACAGTCTCGTCGACCGGCTCACAAGCACCGGATGGACGGCATACCGACGATCGTGATGCGGTACCGAGTAGCCTGATCCGGGTTGCCCGCGACGGTTCCCGCCGCGGCGCGACCCGACGGGTTGACGCCACCGGCCCGCCCTTCGGCCCGGTCCGCGTGCCGGGAGTCGTCTGACGATCATCGTCTGGTGACCGCGGCCGGCGGTCCGGCTACCGCCCCGCGGTGCCGAGGGCCGGGGCGAACGTGACGCGGCAAGGGGTCCGCGGGGCGCGACCCGACGACTCTCATGTGTCCGGGACGGAGGAATCGGGTGAAGCCCGACCACGGGTCTGCGCTGTCGGAGGGCGGGAGCACCGCCGACGGGGCGGACGGGGTGAACGGAACGTCCGCGCCGCTCGGGTCCAAGGGGGGTGCGCCCACGCTCGCCGACGGCCCGGCCGAGCCGATGATCGTGGCGGTCGACGGCCCCGGCGGATCGGGAAAGAGCACGGTGGCCCGCGAGCTCGCGCGGCGCCTCGGGCTTCGCTACCTCGACACCGGGGCGATGTACCGCGCGGTCACCCAGCTTGCGCTGGAGCGTCGCATCGACATCGAGGATCCGCAGGCGGTCGCGGAACTCGCCGAGCGGGCCGTGCTCACCATCGGCACCGACCCGGACCGGCCCTCGATCGCCGTCGACGGGGTCAGCGTGGACGCCGAGATCCGCACCAGGGCGGTCACCAACGCGGTCAGCGCCATCGCCGCGGTGCCCGCGGTCCGGGCCCTCCTCGTCGCCCAGCAGCGCCAGGTGATCGCCGCCACCCGGCCCGACGGCATCGTCGTGGAGGGCCGCGACATCGGTTCCGTCGTCGCGCCGGACGCGCAGATCAAGGTGTTCCTCACCGCGTCGACGGAGGTCCGGGCACTGCGCCGGTCGCGCCAGCTCGGGGAGAAGGGCGTCGACGACGTCGCGCGGACGCTGGCCGAGCTGGACCGGCGCGACGCGCTCGACTCGAGCCGCGCCGCCGACCCGCTGGCCATCCCCGAGGGGGCGATCGTGCTGGACTCGACGGCCCTGTCCGTCCCCGAGGTGGTCGACGAGGTCCTGCGGCGCTGCGGGCAGTCGTCGAACGTGGCGACGTGACCGCCCCCGAACCAGCCGCCGACGAGACGACCACCCGGCCAGTCCCCGAGACGGCCCGGCCGGCGTCCGGGACGGGGCTGTTGCATCGGGGCGCCGCCTCACCGGTCTACAACGACCTGCCGCACCGGGTGCTCAAGCCCGGGGTGCGGCAGATCATCAACAGGTTGATCATGCGGGTGACCCTGGAGGGACTCGAGCACGTCCCCCTGGACGAGCCGCTGATCTTCGCGGGCAACCACAGTAGCTGGCTGGACGGCCCGCTGGTGGTCATCGAGTCGCCGCGCACCGTGCGCTGCCTGGTGAAGTCGGAGATGTACATCCGGATCGTCGGCTGTCTGCTGCTGATCAGCGGGCAGATCCCGATCGACCGGGGCCGCCCCGACCGCGAGGCCCTGCACACCGCGCTCGACGAGCTGTCCCGCGGCGGCGCGATCGGGGTCTTCCCGGAGGGCACCCGGGGCAGCGGGGAGATGGCCGCGGTCCAGCACGGCATCGCCTACCTCGCCGTCCACGGCCGCTGCCGGGTGCTCCCCGTAGCCTGTATCAACACCGGCGACGCCCTGCCCAAGGGCGCGCGCTGGCCGCGCCGCTCGGTGCAGGTCAGGGTGGTCTTCGGCAAGCCGTTCGAGGTCGACGTGCCGGCCAACCCGCGCTCGCGCCGGGCGCTCGCCGCGGTCGCCGAGGACATCCGGGTGCGGCTGCTCGAGCATCTCGAGACCGCCCGCGCCTCCCCGGGCGAATCCGCCGCGTGATCATCGTAGATCACCGGTCCCGACGACAGGTGTGGCAGTGATGAGCAGACAGGACGCAGCGATGGACGGCGCCGAGGCGGCATCCGGCGGCGACTTCAGGGACGGCGACCTTCGGGACGGCGACCTCGGCGACGGGGAGCTGGGTCCGGTCACCGGCCAGCCGGTCGTGGCCGTCGTCGGCCGGCCCAACGTGGGCAAGTCGACGCTGGTCAACCGGATCCTCGGCCGCCGCGCCGCGGTCGTCGAGGACGTGCCCGGGGTGACCCGCGACCGCATCGCCTACGACGCGGTGTGGAACGGGCGCCGGTTCACCCTCGTCGACACCGGCGGGTGGGAGCCCGACGCCTCCGGGCTCGCTGCGCAGGTCTCCGAGCAGGCGGCCGCGGCGCTCGACACCGCCGACGCGGTGCTGTTCATCGTCGACGTGATGACCGGGGCCACCGACGCCGACGAGGCCGTCGCCCGGGTGCTGCACCGCAGCGGGCTGCCGGTGATCCTCGTCGCGAACAAGGTCGACGACAACCGGTTCGAGTCCGACGCCGCCGCCCTGTGGGGACTCGGGCTCGGCGAGCCCCACCCCGTCTCGGCGCTGCACGGCCGCGGCAGCGGTGACCTGCTCGACGCCGTGCTCGCCGTGCTGCCCGAGGCCCCCCGCGAGGTCTTCACCGAGACCGGCGGGCCGCGCCGGGTCGCGCTGATCGGCCGCCCCAACGTCGGCAAGTCCAGCCTGCTCAACAAGATCGCCGGCAGCCGTCGGTCGCTCGTGCACGACGTGGCCGGTACCACCCGCGACCCGGTGGACGAGCTGGTCACCGTCGGCGGCGAAGAGTGGATGTTCATCGACACCGCCGGCCTGCGCCGGCGGATCCGCGAGGCGTCCGGCGCCGAGTACTACTCGTCGCTGCGCACCGCCTCGGCGTTGGAGGCCGCGGAGGTCGCCATCGTCCTGCTCGCCGCGGACGAGCCGCTCACCGAGCAGGACCAGCGGGTCATCACCATGGTGATCGAGGCGGGCCGGGCGCTCGTGCTCGCCTTCAACAAGTGGGACCTCGTCGACGAGGACCGCCGGTACACCCTCGAGCGGGAGATCGACCGCGACCTCGGCCGGATCGCCTGGGCCCCGCGGGTGAACGTCTCGGCCCGCACCGGCCGCGCCACCGACCGGCTGGCCCCGGCGCTGCGCACGGCGCTGGAATCCTGGGGCACCCGGATCCCGACCGGCCGGCTCAACGCCTGGCTTGGCGAGGTCGTCGGCGCCACCCCGCCGCCCCCGCGTGGCGGCAAGGTGCCGAAGATCCTGTTCGCCACCCAGGCGGGCGTGCGCCCCCCGCGGTTCGTGGTGTTCACCACCGGCTTCCTGGAGCCGGCCTACCGCCGCTTCCTGGAACGCCGCCTGCGCGAGGACTTCGGCTTCGCCGGCTCACCCATCGCCATCTCCGTCCGCGTCCGCGAGCGCGGCGACCGCCGCCCCCCACCGCCGGCTGACCCGCGCCCGGCGGCGTAGGCGCGGGTGAGGTGGTCGCCGAGTCCGGTGATCGCCTCGCGGGCTGTCTCGACGGGCGGGCGGTGGGTGTAGCTGTGGTCGGCGTCGGGGAAGCAGCGGTAGGTGACGTCGGCCCCGGCGGCGCGGAGCTTCCCGGCGAAGATCCGGCCGTCGGCCTCGAGGGAGTTGAGCCCGCCGGTGGTGACCAGGGTCGGCGGGAAGCCGGCGAGGTCCGGATCGAACGCGGGGGAGGCGAGGGGCTCGGCGCGGGAGGCCGGGTCGGGGAAGTAGGCGTTCTGCACGAGCCGCAGCAGCCATGGGCGAATGATGGGGCGCTTCTTCGGCGAGGTACGGGCGTGCGGGTCGAGGCCGACGTCGATGACGCCGTACCCGACGGCCAGCGCGACCGGCAGGATCGCGGGCCTGCTGGACGACGTTGATCGCGAGCTTCGCGCCGGCGCTGTAGCCACCGACGGACAACCGCCCGCCGTCCCAGCCCTGCTTGGCTGCGTGGGCATGGGCCCAGGCTGCGACGTCGTAGGCCTGGTGCTCGGCGACGGGGTAGGCGACCTCGGGGGGCGGTGTCGTAGTCGGGGGCGAGGACCACGGCGCCGACGTCGGAGGCGAGGTAGCGGCAGACGTGGTCGTCCTGCTTGGGGCTGCGAACGATGAACGAGCCGCCATGCAGCTGCACGTGCACGGGTGGAAGCGCTCCGGTGCTCACGGGCCGGTAGAGCAGGCAGCGGACGGGGCCGTGCCGGGTGGGCACGGTGACGGTCCCGGGGTCGGCGACCGTCTGGGTGGTGAACCGCAGGGACTTCGGCGGACTGCCGACGAGGGTGAAACCCGCGCGCATGACGCGGGCGGCGAGGCGGGTCCCAGGTCCGAGGGTGGAGCCGGTGGTCAAGGTCTGTCTCCTGGCGGGTCCCGGCGTCGGGTGTGCAGGGCAGCGGCGCTCTCTGTCTCTTCTACGCCTGACCCGCGCGTCGGTGACGGTGATGCGGCAGGGTTCCCTCACTCCATCGTCGAGATGTCGCGACCATTTGCCGGCCGCTGCGATCTCCGCACAACGTGCAGCCCGGCGGCATGCGACAGGTCGAGCGCGGCGGCCAGCGCGATGACGCCGAGTACGAACATGAATCCGCCGCCCGCGTAGTTGTTCTCCCAGCCCCAGCGGTCGTAGCGGAGCGACGCGGCGATCGGCATCAACGACCACGTCATGCCGACGACGAAGATCGCGAAGGCCCAGCCGGGTCGCCGCACGCTGACCACCGTCGCGACGCCGACGCCGCCGACGACGGCGGCCGGCAGGATCATCTCGACGGTGTCGAGGAACCCGTAGGCGCCGCGATAGGCGACCAGCGGTGAGCTGTAGTACGCGTGGTAACCATCCCGATGGCAAAGCCAGCCGCTGTAGGCCGCCGCCACGGCGAGAAGCAGGCTGGGCGGCGCCGCCGCGGCGAGCAGGTCCCGGCGGCGGAACGTGACCGGCATCCCGTCCCTTGCCATCCCGTCCGCCGCGGCCAGCAGGCACAGCGCGACGAGCAGATACAGCTGCGGCCGCTCGACGTCGGTCCACCTGGCGACCAGCACGGCGGCGCACGCCGCGAGGCACGTCAGGCCCAGCAGCGCGCGGGCAGCGCGTCGCGCGCCGAGCAAGGCGGCGACGAACGCGGCCACCGGGAACGGGTAAATGGCGGCGCCCACGGTGACGAACGGGCCGAAGGTCATACCGGTGCCGGGTGTGTGTAGCCGCCGAGCTCCGGCAACGGCCCGGGCAACACCTCCGCCACGACGAACAGGCCCGACGACAGCACAGCCACGGACGCGAGCGCCAGGATCGCGACCCGGTGGCGCACCGCCGAGGGCACCAGAGCCAGCGAGGCGCCGAACCGGGCGGCGAGGCCGTGGGCGACCAGGTCCGCGACGTCACCGGGGCTCGGCCTGGCCTGTCCGTCGGCGTCGGCCACATCCAGCAGGGTGGCGACGAGCTCATCGCCGTGCTCCTGCCGCTAGCGACGTGGATAGCACGCCAGTAGCCGGCGGTAGGCGACCTCGAGTCGCGAGGCGGTCATGCCGGCGCCGTCCCCGTGCGTCGCCGCGCCAGCAGCCGGCGGTCGGCCTCGGCGGCGTTCTCCCGCAGCCGGGCTGCCTGCGCGGCGAGCACCTCGGCGCCCGCGTCGGTGAGGTCGTAGTAGCGCCGGAGGCGACCGCCGACCACCTCCTCGCCGCTCTGGCGCACCAGCCCTTCCCCGGCCAGCCGGTCGAGGGCGGCGTACAGCGTGCCCGCCCGTAGCGTCACCCGGCCAGCGGAGATGGCGCCGACCTCCCGGATCAACGCGTATCCGTGCTTGGCCCCGTCGGCGAGCGCCGCGAGGACCAAAAAGGTCGGCTCCCGCATGTCGTCGATACTCACGCCATCAACATATACCGATGATCTGAGTATTACTCGTGCTCGTGTGCTGCTGATCCCTGGACGATCCAGATCATCCGGAGCTCCTCGGCTCTGACGAGTGGCGACAACCCGTCCCGCGCCGAGACGCGGACGGATGCTGCCTGGCTGGAGCCCTCGGCGGTACCGTCGACGCGGTAGACGTACCGGATTCGGCGATCTGGTAAGTGGAGGTATGTCCATGATCGATCAAGGCGGCGCCGCTTGCCTCGAGCCCGAAGGCACACGCCTGCCCGAGATCGAGATCGTCGACGAGGACCCGCCCGCCTGGCTGGCGCAGGCCGCCGAGCGTGCGCTGGCGGACCACGAGGCCGGTCGGTACGTGGTCTGCGACCCCGAGACCTTCGACCGTCTGCTGGCCGCCGCGCCCTACCTGGCCGAAGCAGGCTGACAGTAGGTTATCCACAGGCTGCAAGGGGTGGTTGCTGGCGTGACGACTCCCGCGGCTAACGCGACGATGTGCCCACCTAACCCGTCTCACTGTCGACCGGCTCACCACCACGATCAAGATTCTGCTCAAACGCATCCAGTACCGACCCGACCTCATCGGCGGCTTCCTTGGCCAGACAGACTTGGCCCTCGACCTGGAACCCCCGTAACCAGAGCCCGACCATTCAAGATCTGTAACTGGGCGGGCTCACTGGGGCCCTGGGGAGCAGGAGCTTACTCACCCGTCTCGCCCAGCGGACTGGACGTCCACCACGCGTAGCTGAGGAATGGGCTCGGCCGGTGGCTACCCGGCCCCATGTTCGGGTGCTGTGCCTGACTGGTAACTGGACGGTGCGCGCAGCGCGGCTACTGAGAGCGTGGAGTAACGACACGATTCCCGACAGATGGTCGTGGCGTCCGACGCCTGGCACGCCTGCCCGGCAACCTGATGTGAGAGATCTACTGCATACGGTCGTATCACTCGGCTACAGCCGCAGAAGCGGAAAATTCTGCCGTTATCCATCGCATCCGCGTCCCCGCTGGGAGTACAGTGCCGTTGCCTGGACAGGTGACGACCCAAGATCACGGGAGATCTTGGTGCGTTCAGCTTCGCCTCGTCGTGTGGGTATGCCTCAAGTTTGCGCGGGCTACTGCCGTGCCCGAAATCAAATCCAGACCACTCTGGGAGGAGTGCGAGATGTTCTCAAGGGCGTAGGTTGCCCGAGGCTGACGCCTATTTCGTCGCCGGCTGGCGTGGTGGCCACGCTGTCGGCGCTCGCGCTGGTCCTGGCCTCGGTAGCGCCTGCCGTCGTGAGGCCGGGACCGCGCGGAGCTGAGAACCGCGGCCCAGATCGGCGGCCCGGTGTCCGGTAGCCGCTTCCTTGACTCCGTCCCCAAGCACCGCCGGAGCATGCACTTAAGGCTCAAGATCCAGGGCCGCGCGAAGGTCACCTTCCGTGCTGACTGGTTACTCTGGGTTGTGAGGAATGTGAGGGCCCGGTTGCGGT
>NZ_CADCWT010000107.1 GCF_902806485.1 Candidatus Frankia alpina
CACTCACACCCCGCAACAATTACCCAACCTCACAAATCGACGCCGGGAATGGCTCAGTCCTCAGTCCGGCTTACCGTCATGTATAGCCAAACGCGCCGCATATTGTACGACCGGGACGCCGGCCGATCGGACACGGCACGGCCGCGGCCAGCCATGATCTCGAAAGACGAACAGCGTGGAGAAGGTGACAGATGTCAGATGTGATGCGGCGTCGGTGGGCGGCAGGGCCTGTCTTGCTCCTGGTCGCCGTTTTGTCGTCATGTAGCAGCACCGCCGGCTCTGCCAGTTCCTCCGGCACCGGGCCAAGACCTCTCGTTGCCTCGGCCGACGCCACGTCGACCGGCGAGCCGACCGGCGCGGCGTCGGCCGCCCGGCGGTCCACCAGAGCCACGGCAGCGGCGGCCAGCCGGTGCACGACGGCGGACCTTCGCGCGTCCATACCCGAGAAGCCCACCCCCGGCACGTCGCAGAAGGGGATTCACGTGACGTTCAGGAATCAATCCTCGGCTCAATGCACACTGTACGGATATCCCGGCGCGGAATTCCGGTCGGCGACCGGAGACAGGTGGGACCTCGTACGTTCCCTCGGCGTCGCCCGTAGGCCGATCACCCTCGCGCCCGGCGCGCAGGCCCACGCAACGCTCACCTACCTGCCGACCGATCCCAGCGACGGCACCGGAAACTCTGTCTTCAGCCCGACTGCCCTCGTTCTCATACCGCCTGACGAACAGACCTCGTTGATAGTCCCGTGGACACTCGGACCCGTCCTCAGGCAGGATGCCGCCACGCATCCCGGAACATACATCTCGGCACTCGAGCCGGGATCCTGACATCGAACTGGCTTCTCCGCGGACCGACCGGAGGCGTCAGCGTCCCTGGACTTTGTCCGCGAGAATCTTGGCGATCTCCTCGACGTTGTCGAGTGCGCCCGACGCCACGTCGACGACCAGATCGTAGGCTTCGTCATTGGTTAATGTCAGGCGACATCCGTTCAATCCGTAGAAGGCGATGAGCTCGGCGAGGGCGAGACGCTTGTTGCCGTCGACGAGCGCATGGTTGCGGGCGAGCGAGTGCAGGAGCGCGGCGGCCTTGCCGTCCACACCGGGATAGGCGTCGCGACCGAAGACGGTTGCCTGCGACCTGGCCAGCGCCGATTCGAGCAGGCCATGATCCCGGACCTGGGGCGCCTCGCCGAGAGTCCGCTCGGCCACATACAGTAGCTCGGGAAGCGTCAGATAGATCATTCGCCGAGACGGCGGAGCGCCTCGGCGTATCGCGGAAGCTCCTCGTCCAGGACTCGGTCGAGCAGTTCCGCTCGGCTGTGCGTCTCGATGTACTCCCGTAGCTCCTGCCGGGCGATCTCCTGCATCGACCGCTGCTCCAGCTCGGCGCGGCGCCGAAGCGCTTCGGTCTCCTCGTCCGTCAACCGCAACGTCATGGCCACGCCTGCCAAGGTATCAGCATTGATACCACGAGGCAGGTCGCGACCGAGAGTGAGATCATCGCGCCCTGGTCGAGGCCACGGCGGACACCTGCGGGACCGCCGCCAAGCGATGCGCACGGCGGGGTTGGTGCGGCGTCCGCAGTGACGACCGAGGGAGGGCGACACCGGCCCGCGGGAGACCGGCAACGACCGCAGGAAGCCGACCACGGGGGCGGCGCCGACCACAGGAACGGGCACGCCAGTGGGAGTCGACAATTCCCGGCTGATTGCCGAGGATCACGGTGAGGCGAGCGTTCGAACTCCCCGGGTGGCGATCGGCTGCCCCTGCGGCGTCGGGTTAGCCCAAAGGGGAGACCGTCGGCGGCCTGTGCGGCGGCGCGCGCCTTGCGACCCAAGCTGGGACGGATATCGCCCAGATCAGCAGGATCGTCACGGTCCCGGCGAGGCAGCCGAAACGCGAGGGTGGGCGCATCTCGGCGCATCACCCGAAGGTGCCGTCCGCTTGCCTACAGCCGCGCCAGGCGATTCCCTCGGAGAGGCCAGGGAACCACCGCAAGATAGGTAGTACCCGGACGAATAGGGAGGCGCTGCGCCTTGTCATCGCGATGGACCGCGAGGAGGAGCGCACGATGGTTCCGCCCGGAGGCGTTCGCCCTGGTGGAGACCGGCGCGCCCACCATGATGGAGCCCGCCACGACGGCGCGCCGCTGGTAGCCGACCGGACACATCGAGGTCGGCCGGGACTGGCGCCGCTGCGGGGCGGAGGAGGGCGGCTGCGGCGTGCTGCTCCCCCTCAACCAGCAGACCTGCCCTCGCTGCGGCCGAACAAACCGGGAGGATCTGCTGCCCCTGAACATCCGTCGCCTGCTGCCCACCCACGATGCCTACGACCACGCCGTCGCCGTGCTCCGAGGCACCTGGACCGGGGCGAAGCCGAACCCGCCCAGCAGGCCGGAGCTCACCGGCGCGCCGGCGGCGGTCGCCGACGGTGAGATCGTCCCGACAGCGGCGGACACCGAAATACCCGATGTCTGAGTTTCGACGGGGGCCGTTGTCGTGAGGTAGCCGAGCACCGTCAGGTGGCCACGCTGCACCTCGCTGGCCGCACCTCGCCCGGGTGGGGCGGCGCGGCCAGCGAGGTGTCGATGAGCACGGCACGCAGAGGGCTCTCGCGGCGGGGAATGTTTCGAACGATTCCCCGCGCAGGCAGGGCTTAGCAGACCGTCGATGGCGGGTACGGCGGACAGGGGTGGTCGGGCGGCGGGCAGCCGGCGCCCGTGGTAAGGAAGCCGAAGGCCGCGGCCACCGCGACGGCGGCCAGGGCCCGGCGCTTTCTCGCGTTACGTGGATGCTTGCGATTGCCGCTGGATGGACGCATGTCTCGACCTCTCCACATTCCGCCATCCCCGATCGCTGTCTTTCTAACGGATCGGTTGCAATCGCCGAACGCGACGCACCGAGCCCACCTCGATCCATTACCCCAGCTTCTCCGGATCGCCGTCCCACCGCAGACGGACCACCAGAATGCCCGCCGACGCTGAAATATCAAATAATCCCGGCACATCTCAACGCTGGGTCTGCGCCGCTCCAGGTGCTCCGAACGAGTTCGCCAGCCAGTCACACCAGGCGTTGATTCCCTCGCCGGTGCGGGCGCTGACCGCCAGCACGTCCACCCCCGGATGGACGGCGTCGAGGTTGCGGCGGAACGCCTCGGCGTCGAAGTCGAGATGGGGCAGCAGATCCGTCTTGTTGACAAGTACAAGATCCGCGGAGCGGAACATCGCCGGGTATTTGAGGGGTTTCTCCTCACCCTCGGTCACGGCGAACACCATCGCGCGCAGGTCCTCCCCCACGGCGAACTCGGCGGGGCACACCAGGTTGCCGACGTTCTCGATGATGACGAGGTCGAGCTCGCCCAGTGGCAGCCGCGGCAGCGCCGAGGCAACCATCGGCGCATCCAGATGGCACTCCCCGCCGAAGCCGTTTCCGGTGTTGACCAGGACGATCGCGGCGCCGAACCCCTCGAGGCGGTCGGCGTCCAGGCTGGTTTCGATGTCCCCCTCGATGATCCCGATCCGCCGGTGCGGCGCGAGGCGACGCAGCGTCTCGGCGAGCAGGGTCGTCTTCCCTGCGCCGGGCGCGGACATCAGGTTCACCACGGTGACGCCGGCCGCGTCGAACGCCGTCCGGTTGGCCCGCGCGACCCGCTCGTTCTCCCCGAGAATCCGCTCCAGCACCTCGACCCGCTCCGCGCCGGTGCTGTAGCCGGAATGGTCCCCCACCGAACCGGGGCGCCCACGACCGTCTTCGTACGGATTGCCGGGCCGGTGCGCATGGCTGTCCACGTGCGCATGGCTGTCCGCGTGCAGATGACTGTCCGGGTGCGGGTGGAATCGACCCATGCTTCGTCACGCCTCCGCCGCGTCGGTCGCCACCTCGAAGGAGGTGACGAGGAATTCCTCGCCGCTGACCAGGTCGACGTCGGCGGCGCCGCACGCGGCGCAACGCAGGACCGGCACGGCGAGCTCGTTGTGCGCGCCGCACGCTCGGCAGCGCACTGCGGCCGGGACGGACTCGACCGCCAGTTCCGACCCGGCCAGCACCCCGGCCTCGGGCCGGTCGGCGTGCGCCAGCTCCCAGCAGTAGATCAGGGTGTCCGGCACCACCTGCCGCAGGGCCCCCACCCGTAGCTGCACCCGGGTCACCCGCCGGCCGGCCGCGTGCCGGGTGACGATGTCCGCGACGGATCGGCAGATCGACAGCTCATGCATCGCCCAGGCCTCCCCGCCGTCCCTCGATCGCCCGGCTCGGCGCGCACGACGGGCTCACTGTGGCCCGCCCGCGCACGCAGCGGCAAACGCCATCACGCGTTGGTGGCAGCCTCCGCACACGACGCATCGGCGTCCCCTTCCCGGGCACGTAGCGTCGCTGTGCCGGCAGTCCTCGTGCGGCCTGAGCCATGCGACGCAAGGCGCGCGGCGACCGGACGCGCCGCGCTGCCCCACCGGTTGCCGGCCATCTGACGAAGGGACCACCGATGTCATCCGTGCTCTGGTTTCAGGGCGGGGCGTGCAGCGGCAACACGATGTCGTTCCTGAACGCCGAGGAACCCACCGTCATCGACCTGATCACCGATTTCGGTCTGGACCTGCTCTGGCACCCCTCGCTGGGCCTGGTCACCGGCGGGCAGGCGCGGACGTTGTTCTGGGACTGCGCGCGGGGCGAGCGGCCGGTCGACATCTTCGTCTTCGAGGGCTCGGTGATGCGCGGCCCGGACGGCAGCGGCCGCTACGACGTGTTCGCCGACCGGCCGATGCAGGACTGGGTGCGCGACCTGGCCGGCCAGGCGCAGGTGGTCGTGGCGATCGGGGACTGCGCGAGCTGGGGTGGGGTGCCCGCGATGGCGCCGAACCCGACCGACTCCACCGGGCTGCAGTTCCACAAGCGCACCCCGGGCGGGTTCCTCGGCTCGGACTTCCGCTCGCGGGCGGGACTGCCCGTCATCAACGTGCCGGGCTGCCCCGCCCATCCGGACTGGATCACCCAGATCCTGGTGGCGCTGGCCACCGGCCGCGCCGCCGACATCGCGCTCGACGAGCTGCACCGGCCGCAGACGTTCTTCACCTCGTTCACGCACACGGGCTGCACCCGTAACGGGTACTTCGAGTACAAGCAGTCGACGCTGGCCTTCGGCGAGGGCACCCGCCAGGGCTGCCTGTTCTACGAGTTCGGCTGCCGCGGGCCGATGACGCACTCGCCGTGCAACCGGATTCTGTGGAACCGGCAGTCGTCGAAGACCCGGGCCGGGATGCCGTGCATCGGCTGCACCGAACCGGAGTTTCCGTTCTTCGACCTCGCCCCCGGCACGGTCTTCCAGACCCAGAAGGTCGCCGGGGTCATCCCGCGCGAGGTCCCCGAGGGCAGCGGCCACCTGACCTACCTGGCCCAGGCCGCGGCCGCCCGGGTGGCCGCCCCGGGGTGGTCGAAGAAGGACATGTTCGTCGTCTGACCCGCCGGCAGGGCACGCGCGTCCCGCCCGGGGCCCCGCGAGGAACGCAGAACGCACGAGGAAAGAAGAGTCTTCCGATGACGACCGTCGATCTCAACGTCAGCCCGATGGGGCGCGTCGAGGGTGACCTCGACGTCCGGGTCACGATCGACGACGGGGTGGTGGCCTCGGCCTGGACCGAGGCGGCGATGTTCCGCGGCTTCGAGATCATCCTGCGGGGCAAGGATCCGCAGGCCGGCCTCATCGTGACCCCGCGGATCTGCGGGATCTGCGGCGGCAGCCACCTGTACAAGGCTGCGTACGCACTCGACGTGGCGTGGCAGACCGAGCTGCCGCCGAACGCGACGCTGATCCGCAACATCGCGCAGGCGTGCGAGACCCTGCAGAGCATCCCGCGGTGCTTCTACGCGCTGTTCGCCATCGACCTGACCAACCCCAGGTACGCCTCCTCGCAGCTCTACCCGGAGGCGGTGCGCCGGTTCACCCCGTTCACCGGGTCCAGCTACGGCCCGGGAGTGGTGCTGTCCGCCAAGCCGATCGAGGTGTACGCCATCTTCGGCGGGCAGTGGCCGCATTCCAGCTTCATGGTGCCGGGCGGGGTGATGTGCGCCCCGACGCTCGCGGACGTGACCCGCTCCATCGCGATCCTGGAGCACTGGAAGACCGAGTGGCTCGAGAAGCAGTGGCTGGGCTGCTCGGTGGACCGCTGGCTGGCCAACCGCAGCTGGGCTGACGTACTCGCCTGGGTGTACGAGAACGAGGCCCAGCACGACAGCGACTGCGGCTTCTTCCTGCGCTACTGCCTCGACATCGGCCTCGACGGCTACGGCCAGGGCATCGGCAACTACCTGGCGACCGGGACGTACTTTCAGCCGGACCTGTACGCGCGGCCGA
Organism: Candidatus Frankia alpina; assembly: GCF_902806485.1. GTDB lineage: Bacteria > Actinomycetota > Actinomycetes > Frankiales > Frankiaceae > Frankia > Frankia alpina. The sequence continues at coordinate 6,348 of NZ_CADCWT010000107.1, forward strand.
CGATCGAGGGCCGCAACGCGGCGCTCATCGGCCGCTCCGGGGTGTACGCGGGCGGCACGTACACCGCGTTCGACCAGGCCAGGGTGCGCGAGGACGTCACCCACTCGTTCTACGCGGGCACGTCGGCGCGCCACCCGTTCGACGGGGAGACCAACCCGATCGACCCGGTCCGCGGCCGCGAGCAGGGCAAGTACAGCTGGGCGAAGTCCCCCCGCTACGACGTGCCGAACCTCGGGTACGTCCCGCTGGAGGCCGGGCCGCTGGCCCGCCGGGTCGCCGCCGCCGCCCCGGGTGCGGCCGCCCACCAGGACGACGACCCGCTGTTCGGGAACATCCTCGACGCGATCGGCCCCTCGGTGATGGTGCGCCTGCTCGCCCGGATGCACGAGGCGGCGAAGTACTACCGGTGGGTTCGCGGCTGGCTGGACCAGATCGACCTGCACGAGCCGTTCCATGCCACGCTGGTGCAGCGCGCCGACGGGCGCGGCTTCGGCTCGACGGAGGCGGCCCGCGGCTCGCTGTCCGACTGGATCGTCCTGGAGAAGGGCAAGATCGCCAACTACCAGGTGGTCACTCCGACGGCCTGGAACATCGGCCCCCGCGACGGTGACGGCACGCCCGGTCCGATCGAGGCCGCGCTCGTCGGCACCCCCGTCGCCGACCCGGCCGACCCGGTCGAGCTCGGCCACGTGGCCCGCAGCTTCGACTCCTGCCTGGTCTGCACCGTCCACGCCTACGACGGGCGGACCGGCAAGGAGCTGAGCAGGTTCATCATCAACGGGGACCTGTGAACGCCGGGCGGCCGGTGCCCGCCAGCCCCCGGGTGCAGGTCGACCCGCCCGGCTTCGAACCGCCGCGCTGCGACACGGTGGTGATCGGCTGCGGGAACCTGCTGCGCGGCGACGACGGGGTGGGGCCGATACTGATCCGCCGCCTCGCCGAGGCGGGCGTACCCGCCGGGGTGCGCCTGGTCGACGGCGGCACCGCCGGGCTGGACACGGCATTCGCGATGCGCGGCGCGCGCCGGGTCATGATCGTCGACGCCGCCCGCACCGGCGCCACGCCGGGCACCGTCTACCGGGTACCGGGCGCGGAGCTCGCGGATCTCCCCCTGCACCTGCCGCATCCGCACGCCGTGCGCTGGGACCAGGCCCTCGCCTTCGGCCGCTGGCTGCTCGGCGACGACTACCCGACGGACATCGCCGTCTACCTCGTCGAGGCCGACGGCCTGGAACCCGGTGCCGATCTCACTACGGCCGTCCGCGCCGCGATGGAACGCCTGCAGGCAATGATCCTCGCCGATCTCGCCGCGGGAACCCCGGTACCCGACAAGCACAGCGAGGAAGACGCAGATGGCTGACCGCGACGCGGCGACCGACATCGCCACGCGCCACGCCCGGCCGCAGCCGGTCGGGGTGTTCCCGCTGCCCGCCGGCTTCCTGCTGGTGCCGGGCGGCGACGACACGGCCGAGTTGCGCCGCACGCTCGCCGCCGGCCGCCAGCCGGACGCCTGGCCGGCGCGGCTGCTCGCGTTGGAGCTGGCCTACCGCGGGGACATCGTCGGCGCCGCGACCCAGATCGACGGCGACGACCCGATCGACCGGTACAACCGGTTCGTCCTGCGCCCGGGAGGCCCCCCGCTGGAGGACCCGGCGCAGCTTCGCCAGGCCCTCGGCGCCGAGCTCGGGATCCTCGTCGACGTGGTCCGCTTCGCACTCGGCGATCTGGCCGAGCCGCCGCCGCTGGCCGCAGAGACCGGCGAGATCGCGGCGCTGGTGCACTCGGCGCACGCCGCCCACGCCATGGCCGCCGGACGCACCGGCCAGGCGGCGGCGCTGGGCCTGGCCGTCGCCGCGGCGTGGGATACGTCCCCGGTCCTAGCCGCGCAGCTGCTGTCCACCACGGCGGACCTGCGTCGCAGCGTCGAGGGGCCGACCGACGACGTTCTTGCCGACCTGACCACGGCGCTCGCCGCCCTGGACGCCACCGAACTCGTGATCGCCCGCGCCGAGCTGCGCCTGATCCTCGGCTCGGCCCATCAGGAACGGGCCGGCGGCAACCCGGCGGCCCTGCACACCGCGGTGGAGCACTACCTGGCCGCGCTGCGACTGATCAGCGTGGACAGCGCGCCGGAGCTGTTCGCCGCGGTGCAGGTCAACCTCGCCACCGCTTACCTGGCCATGCCGATGAGCCAGGCGTCCGACCAGCTGCGGGTCGGCGTCGCGATCCAGGGACTGCGCACGGCGCTCGCCGTGTACACCCCCGAGACCCATCCCAAGCAGTGGGCCAGCACCCAGCTCAACCTGGCCAACGCACTGGTCTACGCGCCGTCGGCGCACCAGAAGGACAACCTGATCGAGGCCGCGGCCCGCTACCAGCAGGTCATCGCCGCCCGCGACCGGGACACCGATCCGCTCGGGCACGCCCGCGCGCTGGCCAACCAGGGCAACGCCCTGGCCCATCTGGGCGCCTACGACCAGGCGACGGCGGTGCTGCACGAGGCACGGTCGATCTTCGAGGAGTTCGAGGCGGACGACGCGGTGCTGGCGGTACGCGGCGTGCTCGACGAGATCGCCCGCTGGCGCGGCGCACCCGGACCCGCGTGAGGCCCCCCCGGTCAACGGCCACCGCCACCGGCACCGGGACGCCCACCACCACCACGGACGCCACGTCAGCAGCCAGCGACACGGCGACGGCCGATAGCGGCACGGCGGCCAACGGCGGCGCGGCGAGGTGGGAGCCGTCGGTGTGGCTGGGGGCGCCGGCGCCGGGGGGGCTGGCGCTGCCCGCGGCGCGGCCGTCGCCGTCCTGGCTGTACGCGCCGCGCGGGGTGTGGCTCGACGACGACCTGCTCATGGTGGCCGACTCGGGCAACCACCGGGTGCTGATCTGGCACGGTCGACCGGCCGGCGACGGCGCCCCCGCCGACGTTGTCCTCGGCCAGGCCGATGCGAACAGCGAGGGCCCGGCGGCGGGCGGACGGGGGCCCGAACGGGGGATGCACCTGCCGACCGGGATCGTCGTCACCGACGGTCGCCTCGTCATCGCCGATGCCTGGCACCACCGGATCCTCGTCTGGGACACCGTCCCGACGGCCACCGATACCCCTCCCGACCTGGTGCTCGGCCAGCCGGACGCGGCGAGTGTGCGGGAGAACCGCGGCGGGCGGTGCGGGCCGACCACCTTCTACTGGCCGTTCGGCGTGGCCGTGATCGACGGACGCTTCTACGTCGCCGACACCGGCAACCGGCGGGTGCTCGGCTGGTCGGGCGGCCTGCCGTCCTCCCCCGATCGGGCGCCCGACCTGATCCTGGGCCAGCCCGATCCGACCAGCCGGGAGGACAACCGCGGGGGCCCGGCCGGACCTGACACCTTCCGTTGGCCGCACGACGTCACCGGGGACGCCGGGCGGCTGCTCGTCGCCGACGCCGGCAACCACCGGCTGCTCGGCTGGGCCTCCCAGCCCGACGCCGACACCGCCGCGGACCTGGCCCTCGGCCAGGCCGACCTGACCGGCTGCGGCGAATCCCCCTACGCCCCCGGCCGGGCCGACACGCTGCGATTTCCGTACGCGGCCGACTGCGACGGTGACCTGCTGGCCGTCGCAGACACCGCCGACAACCGGATCCTGCTCTGGGACGGCGCCGGCGGCGGCCTGCCGCGGGGCACCGGCGCCCCGGCCACCGCGGTCCTCGGCCAGCCGACGTTCGCCGACACCGGGGAGAACCGCTGGTCGGGCGTCACCGCCGACACGTTCTGCTGGCCGTACGGCCTGTCGCTGCACGCCGGCCGGCTCGCCGTCGCGGACTCCGGCAACAACCGGGTCATGATCTGGGAGCGGCGGCCATGACCGCGACACGCGCCGACGAACGGGCCGTGACCTGCCCGCCGGGCGGGCGGGTGCGGCGGCGGATCGTGGTCGAGGGCGTCGTGCAGGGGGTCGGGTTCCGGCCCCACATCTACCGGCTGGCAAGCGGCCTCGGGCTCACCGGCTTCGTCGGCAACGACTCGGCCTCGGTCTTCGCGGAGGTCGACGGCGACGCCGCCGACGTAGCCGAGTTCCTGCGCCTGCTGGCGCCGTCCGCGCCGCCCCTCGCCCGCGTCGACCGGATCACGGTGACCGACGTTCCCGGCCCCCTCCGCCCAGGCGACACCGTCCGAAGAAGCGACACCGGTCAACCTGACGGCGCCCTCCACCCGGGCGGGGCCGGGTTCCGGATCGTGGCGAGCAGGGCCGCGGCCGGTGCCCGCACCCTGGTGCCCCCGGACGCGGCAGTGTGCGCGGACTGCCTGCGGGAGCTGTTCGACCCGGCGGACCGGCGCTACCGCCATCCGTTCATCACGTGCACGAACTGCGGTCCCCGGTTCACGATCATCGAAGCGATGCCGTACGACCGGGCGGCGACGACGATGGCGCGTTTCCCGATGTGCGCGCGCTGCACGGCCGAGTACACCGACCCCGCCGACCGCCGCTTCCACGCCGAGCCCATCGCCTGCCCGGCCTGCGGCCCCCGGCTGTGGTTCGGCCCGGCAGGCGGACCAGGCGTACCGGCGGTGACCGGCACCGATGCGGCGCTCGCAGCGGCCCAGCGGGCGCTGGCGGCCGGCGCGGCCGTGGCGGTCAAGGGCGTCGGCGGCTACCACCTCGCCTGCCACGCCGAGGACGACGACGCCCTGGCCCGGCTGCGCGACCGCAAGGGTCGACCCGACCAGCCGTTCGCGGTGATGGCCCGCGACCTGGCGACCGCGGCCGGAGTCGGGGACGTCTCGCCGGCGGTGGCGGCGCTGCTGGCCGCGCCGGCCGGGCCGATCGTGGTCACCGGCCGCACTCCGGGGGCACCGCTGTCGGACCTGGTCGCGCCGGGCAGCCCGCTAATCGGGTTGCTACTGCCGTACACGCCGATCCACCATCTGCTGTTCGCGCCGGTCCCGGGCGGCAATCCGCCGCCGCGGCTGCTGGTGATGACCAGCGCCAACCGCTCGGGTGAGCCGATCTGCTTCGACGACGTCGAGGCGCGCACCCGCCTCGACGGGCTCGCCGACGCCTTCCTCACCCACGACCGGCCGATCCTGGCGCCGTGCGACGACTCGGTGGTGCGCTGCGACGACGAGCAGGTCGTGCCGTTGCGCCGGTCTCGCGGCTACGTCCCGCTGACGGTGGATCTCCCCCGCCCGGTCGGGCCGGTGCTCGCCGCCGGCGGCGAGCTGAAGAACACGGTCTGCCTGACCGCCGGGCGGCGAGCCATCCTGTCCCAGCATCTCGGCGACCTGGGCAGCCTCGCGGCGATCGAGGCGTTCGAGCGGTCCGGCGCACGGCTGGCGCGCCTCTACGGCGTCGAACCCGCAGTCTTCGCCGCCGACCCCCATCCCGGGTACACCACCCGAGCCTGGGCGCAGCGGACCGCCGGCGCCGACCGCCCCCTGCGGCTGGTGCAGCATCACCACGCGCACGTGGCGGCGCTGCTCGCCGAGCACGGCCGGCTGGGCGAACCCGCCGTCGGCGTCGCCTTCGACGGCACCGGCTACGGCGGCGACGGCACGATCTGGGGCGGCGAGGTGCTCCTCGTCGGCTCCGACGTCACCCGCGCCGAGCGCATCGCCCACCTGCGCCCGGTCCTGCTGCCCGGCGGCGACGCCGCGGTGCGCAACCCGTGCCGGGTGGCCCTGGCCCACCTGGCGGCGGCGGGCCTGCCCTGGTCCGCGGACCTGGCCCCGGTGCGGGCCTGCTCCGCCGCGGAGCGCGCGACCGTGCGCACCGCCCTGGACCGGGGCGTCGCCTGCGTGCCCAGCAGCAGCATGGGCCGGCTGTTCGACGCGGTGGCGGCGCTGCTCGGGGTGCGCCAGCGGACCACCTACGCCGCGCAGGCCGCCGTCGAGCTGGAGGCCCTCGCCGCCGCGCCGCTCTCGGTCGGCGCGGGTGAGTGGCCGCTTGCCTTCGGGCTGGCGGACGGCGTCCTGGCGCCGGCGCCGGTGCTGGCGGGCCTCGTCGACGGCCTGCGGGCGGGCGTGGCGGTATCCGCACTGGCCGGTGCGTTCCACCTCGCCGTCGCGGCTGCGGTGACCCGCATCGCCGAGGTCGCCCGGCGGCGCCACGGCGTCGGCCTGGTCGGGCTGACCGGCGGGGTCTTCGCCAACGTCGTGCTGCTGCGGGCCTGCCGGGCCCGCCTGGCCGACGCCGGTTTCGACGTCCTCGTTCATCAGGTGGTGCCGCCGGGCGACGGTGGGCTGGCCCTCGGCCAGACGGCCGTCGCGGCGCTGGCCGGCGGCCTGGATCCGGCGCCGGTGTCCGGCGGGAAGGGAGCTTGACGCGATGTGCCTGGGGATACCCGGCCGGATCACCGAGATCTGGGATGACCGCGGCACCCGGATGGCGCTCGTCGACTTCGGCGGCGTCATCAGGTCCGTGTGCCTGGCCTACCTGCCCGACGCGACCGTCGGGCAGTACACGATCATCCATGCCGGTTTCGCGTTGACAAGAGTGGACGAGGACGCGGCGCGGCAGACGCTGGCGATGTTCCGCGAACTCGGGCTGCTCGATGCGGAGCTCGGCGCACCCGAAGCCGAGGTGGGGCGTTGAAGTACCTGACGGAGTTCCGCGACCCGGAGCTGGCCCGGTGGCTGCTCGACGCGATCGCCGCCACCGCGAGCCGGCGCTGGACGCTGATGGAGGTCTGCGGCGGGCAGACGCACGCGATCATCCGGCACGGCCTCGACCAGCTCCTCGCCGACCAGGTCGAGTTCATCCACGGGCCCGGCTGCCCGGTCTGCGTGACGCCGCTGGAGATGATCGACCGGGCGCTGGCGATCGCCGCCCGCCCGGAGGTGATCTTCTGCTCGTTCGGCGACATGCTGCGGGTGCCGGGCAGCGGCACGGACCTGTTCACGGTGAAGGCCCGCGGCGGGGACGTCCGGGTGGTCTACTCGCCGCTGGACGCCGTCCACCTCGCCGAGGCGCACCCCGACCGGCAGGTCGTGTTCTTCGCGGTCGGCTTCGAGACAACCGCGCCGGCCAACGCGCTGGCGGCGGTAACGGCGCGGCGCCGCCGACTGGCGAACTTCTCGATGCTCGTCAGCCACGTGCTGGTCCCGCCGGCGATGAGCGCGGTCGCCACCGCCCCGGGCAACCGGGTGGAGGCATTCCTCGCCGCCGGCCACGTGTGCACGGTGATGGGCATCGACCAGTACGAGCCGCTGGTCGCCGAGCACCGGATGCCGATCGTCGTCACCGGATTCGAACCGTTGGACCTGCTCGACGGGGTACGTCACGCCGTCGAGCAGCTCGAGGCCGGCCGGGCCGAGCTCGCCAACGCCTACGAACGGGCGGTGCAGCCCGAGGGCAACCCGGCGGCCCGGAAGATCCTGGCAGAGGTGTTCACGGTGTGCGATCGGGCCTGGCGGGGCATCGAGACGATCCCGGACTCCGGCTGGCGGCTCGCGGACGCGTGGCGCGACTTCGACGCGGAGATCCGCTTCGACGTCGGCGGGCTCACCGTCGCCGAACCGGCGGCGTGCCGCAGCGGCGCGGTGCTGCAGGGGCTGATCCGGCCGCCGGACTGCGCGGCGTTCGGCACGTCCTGCACACCGCGCCGCCCGCTGGGGGCGACGATGGTCTCGGCGGAGGGGGCCTGCGCCGCCTACTTCCAGTACCGGCGTCTCGCCCCGGCCGGCGCCGCTGCGACCCTGGGGCTCCCCGGGCCGGCTGCCGGGCTGCAGACGTGACGGACATGGCAGACATGACCGGGTGGGCCTGCCCAGCCCCGCTGCGCGACTATCAGCGAATCGTGCTGGGCCACGGCGGCGGCGGCGTACTCACCAGCGAGCTGATCGAACATCTGTTCCTGCCCGCGTTCGCCGCCGGCGGCTCGATGACGCGGCACGATCCGACCTCAGCACTGGCAGACGCGGCACTGGCAGACGCGGCGGTCCTTGCCGTCGGCGGGATCAGGCTGGCGTTCACGACGGACTCCTACGTCGTGCGGCCGCTGTTCTTCCCCGGCGGTTCGATCGGCGAACTCGCCGTCCACGGCACCGTCAACGACCTCGCCTGCCGCGGCGCGGTCCCGCTGGCGCTGTCGGCCGGGTTCATCCTGGAAGAGGGGCTGGAGCTCGACGTCCTCGGCCGGGTGGCGCAGGCGATGGGCCGCGCCGCCGCCGCGGCCGGGGTGCGGCTGGCCACCGGCGACACCAAGGTCGTCGAGCGCGGCCTGGCCGACGGCCTGTACGTCAACACCAGCGGCATCGGACTCGTCCCGCCCGGGGTGGACGTCCGGCCCGACCGGGCGGCGCCCGGGGACCGGATCATCGTCTCCGGACCGATCGGCGAGCACGGGATCGCGGTGCTCAGCGTGCGCGAGGGGCTGGAGTTCGGCGGGGACGTCCACTCCGACACCGCGGCGCTGCACGGGCTGGTCGCCGCCATGCTGGCCGCGGCCGTCCCCGGGGTGCACGCGCTGCGCGACCCGACCCGCGGGGGGCTGGCGACCGCGCTGTGCGAGGTCGCCGCCGCGGCCGGGGCCGGCATCGAGTTCACCGAGTCCGCCGTGCCGGTACCGCCCGTGGTCGAGGCGGCCTGCGGCTTCCTCGGCCTCGACCCGCTGCATGTGGCCTGCGAGGGCCGACTCGTCGCGTTCGTCGCCGCGGCCGACGCCGACGCGGTGCTCGCCGCGATGCGCGCACACCCGGCGGGCCGCGACGCCGTCGTGATCGGCTCCGTCACCGCGAAACATCCGGGAGTCGTCGTCGCCCGCACGGCGTTCGGCGGGAACCGCATCGTCGACCGGCCGCTCGGCGAACAACTCCCCCGCATCTGCTGATGCGTCGATCGAGCGCGACCGGCCGCGCTGGACAGGCAGGGCGCCGGCGACGTGTTCCACGGAGCGTCCGCCTGGTCCTGCGGCCTCGCCCCAGCTCACCGCCGCCGGACTGGTCGACGCACTCGCCGCGGCGTCGGGGGTCGGGGGTCGCGGGTCGCGGGTCGCGGGTCGCGGGTCGCGGGTCGCGGGTCGCGGGTCGCG
>NZ_CADCWT010000108.1 GCF_902806485.1 Candidatus Frankia alpina
GCCGGGAATGGCTCAGTGCGATCGCCGGGTCGCCCTTCGCGAGCTCCCTGGAGACTTCCGCCGTGGTCGCGATGTCGGCGCCGAGGCCGCCGTATTTCTTGGGGATCGCGATCGAGGGTAGGCCGCTGTCCTTGTAGAGTGGCACGAGTTCGGTGGGAAAGCGGTTCTCCGCGTCGGCGGACGGACCGGCGACCGCGAACTCCTTCGCCAGCGTACGGGCCGCCTCAAGCACCTCGGCCCGTTCGGCCGGCGTTATCTCCACATCGTGTTTTCCCATGCCGAAGTTCACTCCTCTTTGTTGATGACCACGTACTAGCGAACGTAGACCGCACAGGCTGTGTTGAAATCTCCCGTCGGGAGAGCTTCTGCCCTTCGATGGGGTGACACGTCGCCGGGGTTCGGCGCTCCGCCGGGCGCCGGGGCGGGCCCCGACCGCTCGGGGCTCACCCTAAGGGGCAAGGTGTTTAACCCCGGGGGATGACGCATCCTGTCTCGTCCAGCCTTACCGTTGGGCCATCCCCACCGGCCGTTCGCCGGCCCTCGACGGTCTTTTCCTCACCGGCGCAAAGGAGCGTGGCTAGAATGTCGTCCTACCGGTTCGCCGTGTTATGGTTGAAGGCGTTTCGTGAAAGCGCGGAAAAGGTCTGCGCCCTGTACGCCGACGACTTCCTCTTCGAGGATCTGATCCTGGACCAGTCGATCACCGACAAGGAGGATCTGCACCGAGTTTTCGCGCCGTACGCGAACAAGGATCTGGACAACGGTATCGGGATCAACCTGTTTCGGATCGACGAGTACATCGGTGATGCCCGTAGCGGGATCATCCGCTGGACCTGGGAGCCCGCGGGCTCGGCGGCCTTCCTCGGCGTCCCCACGGGCGGGAAGACGTTCAGCACCTCCGGTCAGACCTTCCACATCTACGACGCCGACGGCCGCATCACGCGTGAGTCGACCTACTGGGATGCCGTCTCACCACTGCACACGCTGGGCCTGCCGGTGTCGATCCACGGTGGCGTCGCCGCCCCGGTCCCCGCGCCCGCCGCGGTCTGAGGCCCCAGAGACTCGAAGCGAAGGGAACACGTCGATGAGTAAGGCCACCGACCACGCGCAGCGCTGGGCGCAGGCACTCACCACGGACACCGAGGCCACCGTGGCCCTGTACGCGGACGAGGTGCTCTACGACGACCGCCGGGCGGTCGACCACGTCTACGACACCGCTACCGACCGGGCCGAGCTGCGCGAACGCCTCGCCCCGTACGCGAACGGCGACACCGGCAACGGCGTCGGGATCCATCACTTCGAGGTGCTCGAGGCCATCGAGACCACCGGGGGTAACGGGGCGCCCGCCGTCACGATCCTCTGGCGTTGGACCGGTGAGCACCTCGCGGGCTTTCGGGGAGTGCCGGTCGGCGGCCGGACGCTGTCCACCCGCGGCCAGACCTGGCACCAGTTCGATGCCGACGGCCGGATCGACCGTGAGCTGACCAACTGGAACGACACCCCGGTACTCCAGGAACTCGGCCTGCCGGTCCTCACCCCGCACTACTGGGACGCCGATTTCGACCCCGCCTCGCTCCTGGGCTGAAGCCCCGAAGGCGTTCGCCGCTTCGTCGGTGTTCGGCAACGGTTGTGAGGTCCCGTTTTCCGCGGGCCGGTGGACGGCAGTTCGATCTGGAGGTTCAGCAGTCATGTGGGGCACCCTGCCAGAGGTGTTCGATCGGGTGTGTCTGTACTACGCGGACTCGACGGCGATCATCGACGATGATCGCCGGCTCACCTACCGGCAGATGCAGAGCTGGGCCAACCGAGTGGCGAACGGACTCGGGGTGCTGGGGGTGGAGAAGGGCGATCGGGTAGGCCTGCTGCTGCCCAACATCCTGGAGTTCATTCCGACCCAGCACGGAATCTGGAAGGCCGGGGCGGTGCTGGTGCAGATGCCGACGCGGTCAGCGGTCGGCGGTCGGCGGTCGGCGGTCATCGCACCATCCTGGGGCAGGCCGGCGCCACCACCCTCATCTATCACGCCCAGTTCGACGCGGTCGTCGCCGAGCTGCTCGACGGTCTGCCCGACGTCAAGCGGGTCATCCGCCTGGCCGGTGGCCATGGGGGCGCCGCCGATACCCACGGCGGGGTCGGGGGGGCCGGGCAGACAACGGTCCTCAACGCCCCGGAGGTTCTCGACTACCGGACGTTCTTCGACTCGCAACCGGACTCGCAACCGTCGGTAGCCCTGTCCGAGGACGACGACGCGTACGTGCTGTTCACCTCCGGGAGCACGGGTGAACCGAAAGGCGTGGTCAACTCCCACTTCACCTGGGCGCACTACAGCATCACGGCGGGACTCGAGATCGCCGACATCCGGCCGGGTGAGATCTTCGCGCACGGGGCTCCCCTCACCCACTTCACGCAGATCTTCGTGATGCCGACGTTCCTGCGCGGCGGGGTGAACGTGCTGCTGCCGGGACTCGACGTCGACGTTCTCCTCAAGACGATCGAGAAGGAGCGGGTGACCGCCACGGCCGTGGTCCCCACGATCGTCTACCTCCTGCTCGACCATCCCGGCCGGACGTCGTTCGACCTCTCCTCGCTGCACACGATGATCTATGCGGGCTCCCCGATCGCCCCGGAACGCCTCCGTGAGGCGCTCGACACCTTCGGTCCGATCTTCGTCCAGACCTACGCCGGGACCGAACCGGGCTACGTGTCGTGTCTGCGCAAGGAGGACCACCGAGTGGACACCGAGCAGGGTGTCCGACGGCTGGCGTCGGCCGGGCGGCCGATCCCGTACGTGAAGGTCACCATCCAGAACGAGAAGGACCAGCCGCTCCCGGTCGGCGAACCGGGAGAGATCTGCTCGCGGCAGCTCGGGCAGATGCTGACCTACGTCGACCCCGCCCGCAACGCCGAGGCGTTACGGGATGGCTGGGTGCACACCGGCGACATCGGCTTCCTGGACTCCGGCGGTTTCCTCTACATCGTCGACCGCAAGAAGGACATGGTGGTCAGCGGTGGATTCAACGTCTTCCCACGTCAGGTCGAGGACGTGCTGTTGACCCACCCGGCGGTGGCCCAGGCCGCGGTGGTCGGCGTACCGCACGAGAAATGGGGCGAGACCGTGCTCGCGGTCGTGGTCGCCAAGCCCTCCGAGACGGTGCAGGAAGGCGACCTGATCGCCCACGTCAAACGGGAGCTCGGTAGCGTGCCGGCGCCGAAGTCGATCGTGTTCTGGGACAGCCTCCCGGTGAATCCCGCGGGCAAGGTCGACAAGAAGGCGATTCGCGCGCCGTACTGGGCCGGACGCAGCCGGGAGATCGGATGACTGCGCAGAGCACCGCCGACCGGGCCGGGCCGGGCCGGGAGAGCAGCCCGAGCCGCCGGCGACGCTCGTCGACTCGGGCACCTTCCGCGACGTCCTGTCGCATTTCGCCACCGGCGTCGTCATCGTGACGGCGATGGCCGGGGACCGACCGGTGGGCCTGACCTGCCAGTCGTTCACCGCCCTGTCCCTCGACCCGCCGATGATCCTGTTCTGTCCCGCCCGGACGTCCACGTCCTGGCCGGTGCTGGCGGCCTGCGGGCGGTTGTGCGTCAACATCCTCAGCGCGGACCAGCACGAGATCAGCAACGGATTCGCGCGCAGCGGCGCGGACAAGTTCGCCGGCGTCGCGTGGACGCCGCTGTCGAACGGCGCACCCGCGCTGGAGCGCGCCGCCGCGCACATCGGCGCGAGCATCGCCGAGGTCCACGACGGCGGCGACCATCACATCGTCACCTGCCACGTGGAATCCCTGCGAGCCGGCGAAGGCGGCGCTCCGCTGCTGTACTACCGCAGCGAGTACCGCCACCTGCGGCCTCAGGACTGACATCTCACCGCATTTAGAGAAGGAGGAGAAAGTGTCCGCACCGCACTACCCCTTATTCATCGGTGGGGAATGGCTCGATTCCGCCGAGCGGTACGAGATCAGAAGCCCCGCGACGGACGAACTCGTGGCGACCGTCGCGAAGGGCGGGGTCGAGCACGTCGACCGCGCGGTCGCCGCGGCCAGGGCCGCACACAAGGCGGGCGGGTGGCGGCACACCTCGCCGCAGGAGCGCTCGGCGTTGCTGCACGCGGTCGCCGGTCGTCTCGAACAGCGCCTGCCCGAGCTCGCGGCCCTGCAGAGCCGGGAGAACGGCGCGACGATCCGCGTCACCGGCGCCCTGCATCTCGGCCTGTCGATCGGTCAGCTCCATTACCTTGCCGATCTCGCGGAGTCCTACGAGTTCGAGAAGGCCGGACCCGAGATCGGTCCGATTCCGGCCGCGGGAGTAGTGCGCCGGGAGCCCCTCGGCGTGGTGGCCGCGATCGTGCCCTGGAACATCCCGCTTCTCGTGATCATCTGGAAGGTCGCGCCGGCGCTTGCCGCCGGGAACACCGCCGTGCTCAAGCCCGACGAGCACGCGCCGCTGCTGGCCCTCGAACTCGCCGAGGAGTTCGAGGCGGCCGGTCTGCCCCCGGGGGTGCTCAACGTCGTCACCGGCGACGGTGACCCGGTCGGCGCCCGCCTCAGCAGCCATCCCGATGTCCGCAAGGTGGCCTTCACCGGCTCGACCGAGATCGGCAAGGCCATCCTGAGCGCGTCCGCCGACACGGTGAAGCGGGTGACGCTGGAGCTCGGCGGCAAGGGGCCGAACATCATCCTCGATGACGCGGACCTGCCGCTCGCCGTCGACGGGGCGCTGTTCGAACAACGGGCAGGCCTGCGAGGCGGGCACCAGGCTGCTCGTCCCGGGCGTACTGAAGGATGAGTTCGTCTCCCGGCTGGTGGAGCGGGCGAAGACCCTCAAGCTCGGCGATCCGCTGGATCCGGCGACCGACGTCGGCCCGGTGATCAGCGCCGGACAGCAGGACCGCATCCTGGGCTACCTGGCGTCGGCCCGCGAGGACGGCGCCACCATCGCCCTGGGCAGCGGCGCCCCGCAGGGACCGGGGTTCGAGGTGGGGAACTGGGTCGAACCCACCATCGTCACCGACGTCACCAACGAGGCGCGGATCGCCCGCGAAGAGGTCTTCGGCCCGGTGCTCACCGTGCTGACGTACGACTCCGTCGACGAGGCGGTCGCCCTCGCCAACGACACCGACTACGGCCTGTCGGCCGGCGTGTGGGGCCGGGACGAGCAGCGCGCCCTGGCCGTGGCCCGCCGGCTCGACGCCGGCATGGTGTACGTCAACGACTGGCACGTCATCCACCCGGACTACCCGTTCGGCGGATTCAAGCAGAGCGGCCTGGGACGCGAGGGCGGCCCCCACGCGCTCGACGCCTACACCGAGCAGAAGTTCATCTCGCTCGCCCGGTCCGGCGGGCTGGCGGACCGGGCGGCCTTCGCCCTGGTGCTGGGAACGCCGCCGACCTCCTGACCCTCGACAGACAGGGACGGATCAACGATGGAGCACGTCAGCACCGCCGGCGTCATCGGCTGGAACCGGGGCGCCGAGGGAACCCTGATTCTGACCGTCGACGATCCGCCGGTGTCGGCCGAGCCCGACGACCACGACCTCGTCGCGTCGTTACGGGACGTCGTCGACCGGCTCGACCGGGAGAAGGACTCGATCGCCGGCGTCGTCGTGACGTCGGCGGGGCGGGCCCCGGGCGGCGGTGGCGGTCATGGCGACGTTCACGGCGCTCGGGACGCACTCGGCCCGCTGCGCGCCGAGGACGCCGTCGCCGCACTGCGCGGCGTCCTCGCGAACCGCCACGCCCAGGTCGGTCCGACGACCGGTCGGGTGGTGCGCAACCAGATTCGGGCGTTCCTCGACCTGCGACACGTTCGGGCCGGCGCCAGCCGCCCGCCCGGGTTCGACCGGTTCCAGGCCACCAGGCTCGGTGTTCTCGGGGCCGGGATGATGGGCGCGGGCATCGCCTACGTGGCCGCGCAGGCCGGCATCGAGGTGGTGCTCAAGGACGTCAGCCTCGCTGCGGCGCAGCGAGGCAAGGCCCACGCCGAGAGGCTGGAGGCGAAGGCGCTGGCCCGGGGCCGCATCTCGCCGGGCGCGTCGGCGGCGTTGCTCGACCGGATCCACCCGACCGCCGACCCCGTCGACCCCGCCGACTTCGCCGGGGTCGACGTCGTCGTCGAGGCCGTCTTCGAAAGCGTCGAGCTGAAGCACAAGGTCTTCGGGGAAATCGAGGAGATCGAGGAGATCGTCGACCCGGCCGCGGTGCTCGGTTCGAACACCTCGACGCTGCCCATCGCCCTGCTGGCCGAGAGTGTCCGGCGGCCCGAGGACTTCATCGGCATCCACTTCTTCTCCCCGGTCGACCGGATGCCGCTCGTCGAGATCATCCGGGGCCGGAGCACGTCCGACGCCACGCTCGCGAAGGTGTTCGACGTCGTCCGGCAGATCGGCAAGACGCCGATCGTCGTGAACGACGGCCGCGGGTTCTTCACGAGCCGCGTCATCATCGCCTTCCTCAACGAGGCGATCGCGGCGGTCGGGGACGGCATCGACCCGGCGAGTGTCGAGGCGGCAGCGTTGCGGGCCGGCTACCCGGCCGGACCGCTTGCGCTTCTCGACGAGCTGACGCTGACCCTGCCGCGAAAGATCCGGCAGGAGGCGCAGGCAGCGGCGGAGGCCGTCGGTGATGTCTGGCGGGGCCATCCCGCGGACGCGGTCGTCGACCGGATGATCGACGAGTTCGGGCGGCCGGGGCGGTCCGGCGGCGCCGGCTTCTACGAATACGACGACACCGGCCGGCGCGGCGGCCTGTGGCCGGGTCTGCAGGCGGCGTTCGGCACGCCGGGCCGCGACAGCTCGCCCGCCGACCTCACCGACCTCACCGAGCGGCTGCTGTTCGCCGAGTCGATCGAGGCCGTTCACGCGATGGACGAGGGCGTCGTCGGGTCGGTGCCCGACGCGAACGTGGGCTCGTTGCTCGGCATCGGCTTCCCGCCCTGGACGGGCGGGGTGTTCCAGTACATCAACCAGTACGCCGACGAGCACGGCAGGGGCCCGGCGGGATTCGTGGCCCGAGCCCGCGAGCTGGCCGACCGCTACGGCGCCCGCTTCGCCCCGCCCGGCTCGCTGGTGAGCCGGGCGGTCACCGGCACACCGTATGTGTAGCGGCGCGGTCCGCATCCGGTTCGACAGACGATCAATTGCTGGGAGGCGTTGTGGACTTCGGTGAGGACGTGGAGCTCACGGCTCTGCGGGAGACGGTCGCCGCGATCGCGAAGCCGTTCGGCGGTGCCTACTACACCGAGCGGTCGCACGCGCGCAAGCCGACCAGCGAGGTGTGGGCGGCGCTCGCGGAGGCCGGTTTCCTCGGGGTGAACCTCCCCGAGGCCTACGGGGGCGGTGGCGGCGGCATCGTGGAGCTCGCGGCGGTCTGCGAGGAGACCGCCGCGGCGGGCTGCCCGCTGCTGCTCCTGGTGGTCTCCGCCGCGATCTCCGGCGAGGTCATCTCCCGTTTCGGCAGCGAGGGGCAGAAGCTGCGGTGGCTGCCCGGCCTCGCCGACGGCAGCCACAAGGTGGTGTTCGCGATCACCGAGCCGGGCGCCGGGTCGAACACCCACCGGCTGGCGACGAAGGCGGACCGCGACGGCGACGACTGGGTGCTGACCGGGCAGAAATACTACATCTCCGGCTTCGACGAGGCCGCGGCCGTCCTCGTCGTCGCCCGGACCGGC
Organism: Candidatus Frankia alpina; assembly: GCF_902806485.1. Lineage (GTDB taxonomy): Bacteria > Actinomycetota > Actinomycetes > Frankiales > Frankiaceae > Frankia > Frankia alpina. Next base: position 7,669 of record NZ_CADCWT010000108.1, read on the forward strand.
GTGGACGAGGCCACCGGGCGGGCGCGACTGTCGCTGTTCGTCGTGCCGACCGACACGCCGGGCCTGGTCGCCCACCCGCTGCCGGTCGCCGCGCAGATGCCCGAACAGCAGTTCACGCTGTTCTTCGACGACGCCCGGGTGCCGGCGGACGCGCTGATCGGCGTCGAGGGCGACGGCTTCCGGCAGGTGTTCCACGGCCTGAACCCGGAACGGATCACCGGCGCCGCGATCTGCGTCGGCATCTCCCGGTATGCGCTGGGAAAGGCCGCCGACTACGCGCGTCACCGGCAGGTGTGGGACGTCCCGATCGGTGCCCACCAGGGCGTCTCCCACCCACTGGCGAAGGCGAAGATCGAGACGTCGCTCGCCGCGCTGATGACGCAGAAGGCCGCGTGGTCGCATGACCACGGCCTGCCCGCCGGGGAGCCGTCAAACATGGCGAAGTACGCCGCCGCGGAGGCCGCCCTCGCGGCCGTGGACCAGGCGATCCAGACCCATGGCGGGAACGGGATGGCCGTCGAGTACGGCCTGATACCGCTGTGGGGGATGGTGCGCACGCTGCGGATCGCCCCGGTCAACCGGGAGATGATCCTGAACTACGTCGCGCAGCATGCCCTCGGCCTTCCCCGTTCCTACTGAGGAGCTCCGGCCGCACTGAGGAGCTTTGGCCGCAATGAGGAGACAGCCATGACGTATTCCGCCACGAGATGGGCGACCGCGCCGGGCGGGCCGCCACCGCATGCGCGGGCTGCCGAGGGCACCGTCCTGCGGTCCCGCCTGGACACCGCCTCCGAGTTGTACCGCACGAACCGCGCCGCCCAGCTCGCCAACCTCGCGCAGCTCGCGGAGCAGCTGGAGATCGCGCGGGCCGGCGGCGGCGAGCGCTACCGACACCGCCGGCGCGGCCGGCTGCTGGTGCGCGAGCGCGTCGAGCTGCTGCTCGACCGGGATTCGGCGTTCCTCGAACTGTCCCCGCTCGCGGCCTGGGGAACGGAGTTCACTGTCGGCGCGAGCGTTGTCACCGGCATCGGGGTGGTGTCCGGGGTCGAGGTCGTCGTCATCGGGCACGACCCGACGGTCCGCGGCGGCACGATGAACCCGTACTCGTTGCGCAAGACGCTGCGCGCCCTCGACATTGCCAGGCGCAACCGGCTGCCGGTCGTGAACCTCGTCGAGTCCGGCGGTGCCGATCTGCCGAACCAGTCCGACCTGTTCGTCCAGGCCGGAAAGATCTTTCACGACCTGTCCGCGTTGTCGGCCGACGGCATCCCCACCATCGCCCTGGTCTTCGGCAACTCCACCGCGGGCGGGGCGTACGTGCCGGGCATGTGCGACCACGCGGTGCTGGTCGACCGGCAGGCGAAGGTGTTCCTCGGCGGGCCACCGCTGGTCAAGATGGCGACCGGCGAGGAGGCCGACGACGAGGATCTCGGCGGCGCGGCGATGCACGCGCGGGTCTCCGGAGTCGCGGACTACTTCGCGGTCGACGAGCCCGACGCGATCCGGATCGGCCGACGGATCCTGTCCGAGATCAACTGGCGTAAGCGCGGGCCCGGGCCGAGCCTGCCCGCCGACCCGCCCGTGTACGACGCCGACGAGTTGCTGGGGATCGCGCCGGCGGACATCCGGGTGCCGTTCGACCCGCGCGAGGTGCTCGCCCGGGTCGTCGACGGCTCGCGGTTCGGCGAGTACAAGCCCGACTACGGCGTCAGCCTGGTGACCGGCTGGGCCTCGATCCACGGCTTTCCGGTCGGGGTGCTCGCCAACGCCAACGGCGTGCTGTTCAGCGCGGAGGCGAAGAAGGGCGCCGAGTTCATCCAGCTCGCCAACCAGGTGGACACGCCGCTGATCTTCCTGCAGAACACCACGGGCTTCATGGTGGGTGCGGCCTACGAGCAGGGCGGCATCATCAAGGATGGCGCCAAGATGATCAACGCGGTGACGAACAGCACCGTGCCGCATCTGACCGTCAACATGGCGGCGTCGTTCGGCGCGGGCAACTACGGCATGTCGGGGCGCGCCTACGACCCACGGCTGATGTTCGCCTGGGTGGGCGCCAAGCTCGCCGTCATGGGCGCCCACCCAGCTGGCCGGGATGCTGTCGATCGTGGGCCGGGCCGCCGCCGACGCCGCCGGCCGACCGTTCGACACCGCGGCCGACGACCGACGCCGCGGGGAGATCGAACGCCAGATCGGCGCCGAGTCGCACGCCTTCTTCATGAGCGGAAAGCTCTACGACGACGGCGTCCTCGACCCGCGCGACACCCGCACCGTGCTCGGCATCGCCCTGTCCGCCGCCCACTCGGGCCCGATCGAGGGACGCCGTGGCTACGGCGTCTTCCGGATGTGAGCCCCGTGAGCCGTTTGATCACAAAACTGCTGGTCGCGAACCGGGGCGAGATCGCCGTCCGGATCATCCGGACCGCGCACGCGATGGACATCGCCACGGTCGCGGTCTTCTCCGACCCCGACGTGGACGCCCCGTTCGTCGCCGCGGCCGACGAGGCGGTCCGGCTGCCCGGGGCGACGCCGGCTGAGACGTACCTGCGCGGCGATCTGGTGATCGACGCCGCGCTGCGGGTGGGGGCCGACGCCGTCCATCCCGGCTACGGCTTCCTGTCCGAGAACGCCGACTTCGCGCGGGCGTGCGCGGATGCGGGGATCGTGTTCGTCGGACCGCCCCCGGAGGCCATCGAGGCCATGGGGTCGAAGACCCGGGCGAAGGAACTGATGAGCGCGGCCGGCGTGCCGGTCCTGCCCGGTCTGATCGTCGACGACGAGCTGCTCGCCGAGCCCGACCGGCTGGTGAAGGCCGCGGCTGAGCTGGACTTCCCCGTGCTGGTCAAGGCCGTCTACGGCGGGGGTGGACGCGGGATGCGCATCGTGCGCGACCTCGAGGCGCTCACGGACACCGTGGCGAGTGCGCGGCGCGAGGCGGCCTCGGCGTTCGGCGACGGCACGGTGTTCCTGGAGCACTACGTCTCCCGTCCCCGCCACGTCGAGGTGCAGGTCTTCGCCGACGCGCACGGCGACGTGGTGCACCTGTTCGAACGGGAGTGCTCGATCCAGCGGCGCTACCAGAAGATCATCGAGGAGGCACCGTCCGTCGCGGTCGACGAACACCTGCGGGAGCGCCTCGGCTCCGCCGCCGTCGCGGCCGCCGCGGCGATCGGCTACGTCGGTGCCGGAACCGTCGAGTTCGTGCTCGACCGCAGCGGCCGGTTCTTCTTCCTCGAGGTGAACACCCAGCTGCAGGTCGAGCACCCGGTGACCGAGCAGGTGACCGGGCTCGGCCTCGTCCGGGCGCAGCTACTGGTGGCGCAGGGCGCGCCGTTGCCGGCCGAGCTGCGCCACGCCCGCATCACCGGCCACGCCGTCGAGGCCCGCCTGTACGCCGAGGACGTGCCCGCCGGGTTCCTCCCGGCGACCGGGACGATCCACCGTTTCGACGTGCCCGCGTTTGACGGCGTTCGCGTCGACAGCGGGGTCGCGGACGGGTCGGTCGTCGGCGTCCACTACGACCCGATGCTCGCCAAGGTCATCGCGCACGGCGCGACGCGTGACGAGGCGATCCGCCGACTCGCCCGCGCGCTGGCCGGCACCCGCGTGCACGGGGTGACCACCAACCGGGAGCTGCTCGTCGCGATTCTGCGCGACGAGGCGTTCCGCTCCGGCGACATCGACACCGGTTACCTCGACCGGCACGACGCGGTCGCGATGGGCTCGCCCGCGACGTCTGCCGACGTCCTCGCGACCCACCTGGTGGCGGCCGCGCTCACCGCCGCGACCGAGCGCCGGGCGAACGGGATCCTCCCGACCGCGCCGCCCGGCTGGCGCAACGTCCCGACCTCCCCGCAGCGTGTCGTTTTCGCGCTGTCCGGCCCGGGATCGTCCGGGCGCGGTGTGTCCGGGCGCGAGGTGGAGGTGTCGTACCGCTGGCGCGCAGACCGGGTCGACGTCACCGTCGACGGCCGGGCCCGGGAGGTGGTGGTGCACCGCCTCGACGGCGAGCAGGCGGATCTGACCGTGGACAACGTTCGCTCGACGGTCCGGGTCCACCGCGTCGGGCCGGAGGTCTACCTGGACGGTCGCGGCGGGTCGACGGTGGCCCGGGAGACGCCCCGGTTCGTCGAGCCGGGCGCGAGCGCCGCGACGGGATCGCTGACCGCTCCGATGCCGGGAACCGTGGTCCGGGTCGCCGTCGAGCGGGGTGCGGCCGTGACCGCCGGAGAAGTCGTGCTCGTTCTGGAGGCGATGAAGATGGAACACGCGGTGACCGCGCCGCACGACGGCGTCCTCAGTGCGCTGGACGTGCGTCCCGGCCAGACCGTCGACGGCGGGCACGTCCTCGCCGTCATCACACCGGGGTCGGCGCTATGACGTCGCCCGCGGTCACCTACCTGCGGGACGACCGGGTCGCGTGGCTGACCATCGACCGGCCGGAGGCCCGCAACACGCTGTCCGCCGAGGTCCGCCGGGGCCTGTGGGACGGTTTCGCCAGGTTCAACGCGGACGGGGACGCGTCCGTTCTCGTGCTCACCGCCGCGGGCGATCGGGCGTTCTGCGCCGGGGGCGACCTGAAGGAGATGGCGACACAGGCGCTTGGGGTACCGCCGCCGGACTACGTGCCCCAACCCGGCCGGAACATCGAGGTCGACAAACCCGTCGTCGCCGCCGTCAACGGCGTCGCCTACGCCGGTGGATTCCTCCTGACACAGTGCTGCGACCTGGTCGTCGCCGCCGAACACGCCAGATTCGCGATCACCGAGGTCAAGGTCGGCCGCGGGGCGCCCTGGGCCGCGCCGCTGCCCTACCTGCTGCCGCCCCGGATCGCGATGCAGATGCTGCTCGGCCGCCCGGCGCGCCTACGAGCTCGGCCTCGTCAACGAGGTCGTCGCGGGAACCGACCTCGCCGGTCGGGTGCGGGAACTCGCCGAGACGATCGCGGCCAACGCGCCGCTGTCGGTGCGGGCCGCGAAGCGCACCGTCGGTCTGCTCGCCCAGCTTCCCCTGTCCGAGGCGTATCGCGAGGCGGAGCGGATCTGGGAGCCGATCTATCTCAGCGCCGACGCCCAGGAGGGGCCGCGGGCGTTCAGCGAGAAGCGCCGGCCGGTCTGGAGTGGGCGCTGATGGCCGCCGACCAGCACCCTCGCGTGGAGGGGCGGGCCATCGGTCCGGTCCAGCGCCCGGTCCGCATCGCCAACTGCTCGGGTTTCTACGGCGACCGGGTCGACGCCGCGCGACTCATGGTCGACGGCGGCCCGATCGACGTGCTCACCGGCGACTATCTCGCCGAACTGACGATGCTGATCCTGCGGAAGGCCCGGCGACGGGACCCCGGTGCGGGCTACGCGCGGACGTTCCTCGTCCAGCTCGAACAGGTGCTCGGCACGTGCCTGGACCGGGGGATCCGCATCGTCGTCAACGCGGGCGGCCTCAACCCCGCGGGCCTGGCCGAACAGGTCACCAAGGTCGCCGCCGGGCTCGGCCTGGCGCCTCGGGTCGCCCATGTCACCGGAGACGACCTGACGGACCGGATCGGGCCGTTGCGGACGGCCGGCGAGTCCTTCACGCACCTGGACACCGGGCGTCCGTTCGCCGAGCTGGCCGCGAGCGGGGTCGAACCGGTGACCGCGAACGCCTACCTCGGCGGCTGGGGCATCGCCGCCGCCCTGGCGGCGGGAGCGGACGTCGTCGTCACCCCTCGGGTGACCGACGCGTCCCTCGTCGTCGGCCCGGCGGCCTGGTGGCATGGATGGGCGCGCACCGACTGGGACCGGCTCGCCGGCGCGGTCGCGGCCGGCCACGTCATCGAGTGCGGACCGCAGGCCTGCGGCGGAAACTACGCGTTCGGCTCGGAGGTCACCGACAGGCGGTATCCGGGGTTCCCGATCTCCGAGGTCGCCGCCGACGGCTCCAGCGTCATCACCAAGCACGCCGACACCGGCGGACTGGTGTCCGTCGGTACGGTCACCGCACAGCTGCTCTACGAGATCACCGAGCCCGCCTACCCGAACCCCGACGTGGTCGCGCACTTCGACACGGTGAGCCTGACCCAGGCCGGTCCGCACCGGGTGCGGATCTCCGGCACCCGGGGAAGCCCGCCGCCGGGCACGTTGAAGGTCGCGATGAACTACCTGGGCGGGCTACCGCAACACGATGACGCTCGTCCTGACCGGTCTCGACATCGAGGCGAAGGCCGCCTGGGCCCGCCGCGAGCTGTTCGACCTGCTCGGCGGCGAGAACGCGTTCGACGCCGACGACAACGCCCTGGCGACGGCGCACCTTCGGATCACGGTGAAGGACAGTGATCCGAAGCGGGTGGGTCGGGCGTTTTCGGACACAACGATGGCGCTGGCCCTGGGCGGGTACGCCGGCTTCCACACGACGACCCCGCCGACCGCCGAGAGCGCGTACGGCGTGTACTGGCCGACGCTCGTCGGGCGGGACGCGGTGGAGCATCGCGTCGTCCTCGACGATGGCCGCGGGATCGCCATCCCGCACAGCCCGATGGCCCCGGCCGCCCCGGCGCCTTCTGCGCGGACAGCGCCGGTGACGTCGGCCCCGAGTGCTCTGCCGGCCCCGAGTGCTTCGGGTGGCACGGTACGGATCCCGCTGGGTCTGCTGGTGGGTGCCCGCTCCGGGGACAAGGGCGGCAACGCCAACGTCGGCGTCTGGGCCCGCGACGCCGCGATCTACACCTGGCTCGCCGCCGAGCTGACCGCGCGGCGCTTCGCCGAACTGGTGCCCGAGGCCCGGGGGCTGCAGGTTCGCCGCTACGAGCTCGCGAACCTGCGGGCGGTGAACTTCGTCGTCGTCGGCCTACTCGGCGACCCGCCCCGACCCGCAGGCGAAGGGGCTGGCCGAGTACGTGCGTTCACGCCACGTCGAGGTACCTGTCGAGCTAGTGGACGCGGGTTGATTGGACGCCGCTCGGTGAACGCGAACAGTGGGGAGGGGCCGACGACCGGCGTGGCCCCGGCGTCGGTGCGGTGTGTGATCGTCGGCGACGGGATGCGGCAGGAGATCAGCCGCCGGAGACCTGCTCCGGTCCGGCCGGGGAACGCGAGGGGTCGACGGCGCGCACCAGATCCTGGCGGTGCAGGGTCATCAGTTTGGTGAGCATGTCCCGATCCCGATTGCGGATCGCGGCGACCACCTCGGTGTGTACGTCGAGGTTCCTGGCCAGCATCTCCTCATGCTCCGGCAGCGCCTCCACCCTGGTCAGGGAACTCTGCAGAATCGCCGCGACCGTTTGATACAGGCCGGCGAGCACCGGAACGCGCGCACTACGGGCGATCGCCATGTGAAGGCGGAAGTTGGCGTCGAGGAACGCACGCGGATCGGCGGCGCCGCGCATCTCCTCCAACGCCCATTCCATGAAGCTATTCCGAAACCGCCAGGTTGATTCTTTCGAAACTCGGGTGACGGTCAGCGAACA
>NZ_CADCWT010000109.1 GCF_902806485.1 Candidatus Frankia alpina
GCACGGATCCCCCAGGGCTCGCGGACACCCTCACGCAGGCACTGCACCCGGGTCGGGCAGGCGGCGCAGATTGCCCGCGCGGCGCTCTCGGCGACCGCGTCGCCCTCGGGAAAAACAGATCGTTGTCCAGGTCGCGGCAGGCCGCATCGTGCCGCCACGAACGGACGGCGTGCTCCTGGGCGGACTGGGTTGGGGCAGGATCGAACATGGGTCTGTACCTCCCGGTGCTGTCGGGGGCTCTGCAGGTCCAGGCCGTCGGGCGGGATGTGGAGTCCCGTTCGGCGGCCGTATGTATCTGCGCGTCTACCGCTCTGCGCGCAGAATTGTTGTTGCGATGAGCAGCGTACGAGTGTCGGTGGGTGAGCACAAGATTCTGCGCGCAGAATCTTGGAAACCTCGTAGAGTGGTCCGCGTGACCGGACCCATCGAGACCACGACGCTCACCGCGCAGATCGCCGATGACATACGGCGCCAGATCGAGGCGGGCACCCTCTCGGAGGGCGACCGGCTGCCGACGCTGCCCGAGCTCCAGTCGACCTACCGGTGCAGCAGCACCATTGCGCGCGAGGCGCTCCGGCTCCTGCGCCAGCGGGGTCTGGTCGTGACCCGGCAGGGCTCGGGATCGTACGTCCGAGCCCTGCCCCGCCGGCGGATCCTGCGGGGCCGGCTGGTTCGTCGAGATCCGACGCGGGGCTACATCATGCCGGCGGCCACCGGAGCCGATGAGCCCTGGCAGACCCACGGTCAGCCGCAGGCCACGACGTTGCCCGTGCCTCCGACGGTGGCGGACATCCTCGGGATCGACGCTGGTACCCCGGCAGTGCGCCGCCGCCGTGTGACCTCCCCGGCCGGCGAGGAGCCGTTCCAAATCGCGGACACGTGGATCCACCCAGGCGGAGTGGCGGATGCGCCGCAGGCTGGAGCGCCGGACACCGGCCCTGGCGGCTACCTGGACAGGCTGGAGGAGGCCGGCCACGGCCCCATCACGTGGACGGAGCGACTCCGTATCCGGGTGCCCACCGCCGAGGAGGCGCGGCTGCTCAGCATCTCGACAGCGCTGCCGGTGGCCGAGCTGGCCCGGATCGGGGCGTCGGCACGATGGGGGCAGCCGATCGAGGTCACCGTCTGCGTGATCCCGGGCGACCGGGTTGAGGTCCTGACGGACCTGGAACGGGACGCGAGTGCCCGGTGGCCAACAATCCCGGTGAGCCTGGCCGGGTAGATACCTCATGGCGTCAGATAGTCATCGTATCTAGACATTCCGTCACTGCTGCTTGCGTGACGCGGACCGCCCTGTGCGTGCGGAGGCGACTTGCGTGGACGCATCCCGCCTTGACCGGTGCAGGGGACGCCACGGACGATCACCCGCATGGATCGCCGCGGAGGAGGGTGACGGGATGCTGGTGCCGCCGTCTCACCTATCCCAGCTCGGCAACCGGGCAGGGCTGGGCATCGCCGACGTCGCCCTGCTCGCCGGGGTGGACGAGAGCACCATCAGCCGCCTCTGGTCAACACCGGACTGGCTCGACCGAGTCCGAGGACGAACCCTCCAGGCACTGATCGCCGCCGTGCCAGGGGTAGCCGAGTACGTCGCCGATGCCCCTCAACGGGACCGGTTCGCGTCGCTCGTGCGCAGCCTCGCCGCTGAGGGCGTGACCGTGGACCTGGTCCAGGCCGCCCGGCTGTCCGAGCAGGCGGGGGTCCCCCGTCCGTATGTTGCGCACGCGCTGGAGGCCCTGTTCCAGGGCGGTCTGCTCGTCGACGTCGCCCCGCTGCTCACCGCGGCTACGGAGCTGATCCCGCGACTGGCCAGCCGCTCGTACTCGTTCAACATGACACTGGCCCAAGCGCACCTCGCCCATCACGTCGCCAAGGTCACCGGCGCGCCGTCCGACCTCGGCGACGTCAGCGGTGACCTCGACCGGCGGGCGGCGTTCACGCTGCGCAGCAACACGATGGGCGCGCTGGCGGCCACCGCCAACATCGAGCCCGCCGAGCAGTACCACCGGCTCGTAGAAACGGAGCCGGCCGTGCGCATGGTCGAAGAGTGGGCGTTTCCGTCCTGGATGCGAGATTGCCGACCGAGCGCGGACATGAGCGTGCCCGGGTCGATCCTGCTCCGACAGACCGCTGCGGAGGTCCTGCGCGAGATCGGCTCCTACGGCGAGGGCTACCTGCACTACTTGGTCAGCACCTATCTGCCGCTAGCCCTTAGCCAGGACCCCACCTTCGGACTGCGCGCCGGCGAACTGCACACCGCGCTGCTGCTGCGCCGCGACACCCTCGACAACCCCATCGTGCGACGTTCCGTCGACACCCTGACCAGCCATCTTCCGACGGGAGTCTCATGACCACGACCAGCCCCGCGTCCAGCTACAGCCTCAACGCCGACTACTGGACGCGGATCATCCGTGACGGCCTCGATCGGTACCGGACCGGGCTGACGAACCCGGCGATGCTCGCCGCCGCCGGCGACGCTGGATGCGGCGAGGGCGGCCTGGCTCGTCTGCTCGCCGGCCGCGGCGCCTCCCCCGTGGTCGGCGTCGATCTATGCTCCGAGCTGGTCGACGCCGCGCGTGGCCAAGCCGCCGCCGACGGGCTCGACATCCGCTACGAGACCGCTGACGTTGCAGCCCTCCCCCTCGACGACGCCACCATCGACCTAGTCGTCGCCAACCATGTCCTCAACGACCTGGAGGACCCAGCACCGGCGATCGCCGAGTTCGCCCGCGTCCTGCGCCCCGGCGGCCTCACGGTCGCGCTGCTGCTGCACCCCTGCTTCTACGGCTCCCGGGGACGGCCCGTCGACCGCGACACCTACTTCGGCGGCCCCCGCCGGATCGAGCAGCACTTCGACGTCGCCGGTGAGGTCTCCCCCGCCCCGGTCGTCGCCTGGACCCGCCCCCTGGAGGACTTCGCCGCCGCATTCGCGGCCGCCGGCCTAGCCTTGGTCGGCATCGGCGAGCCCCACCCGAGCGAGCAGCAGCGCCGCGAGGACCCCTGGTGGGATCGGAATTTCAGCCGCCCCCTGTTCCTGCTGCTCACCGCCCGCAAGCTGCCCTGAGCCCAGCCCATCGCTCGTGTTCGCGGCCCCACTGGTCCTCGGCCAGGGGGGGCCGCGTCATGTTTGTGACTCCCGTACTTCCGTTACTGAAGCCGCCGCCCGCGAGTAGGACGAAACAGGTCACAGAGTGTCGGGTCATACGCCTATCGTGATGAGGTGTCACAGGGTGTCGAACAGACCAGGCCGGTAGATGACTCTTTTTTCCGGTTCAGGTACCTCCGTGAGTTCGTCGATGGCGCGGACGTTCTGGGCCTGCCGGACACCACAGAGGTTGCCTGCTACGTCGGTTGGACCGGGACGCTGTACAGCGTGCGCACGAACGCCAGCTCGAAGGGCGATGCCGTGGACAAGGCACCCAGGACGGCGCCGGAGCCGATCGGGGCAGAAGCTCCCGCGGCCGTGCCGTCACCGAAACGCACGACCGTGACTCAGGGAGCGACCGGGGCGCGGGTGACCTGGCGGCGATGGTGGGGACGTAGCTACTCAGCCAGGACCTTGCCTCTGGGAGATGTCCGCAACCTGGTCAGACGGGTGGAGGAGGTTGGCCTCCTCGCGGCAGCCCAGGCCGGCGTCCACGGCGTACGGGACGTGCAGGTGCGCGGGCTGCGGGTGTCCGGGGGACACCACGTCTACAGCCTCTCCGCGAAGCCGTACCCCTCCTGATTTTGGGGGCACGCCGGGGATCCGTGCCTTCCTCCACCCATCTCGTCTCGCACCTGTGCGAGTAGACGCACTGGTGCGATAGGTGCGATTCCCGTGTCGCACCTATCGCACGTCTCGTACCAGGCGCTACGGTGCCCGGTATGCCGATCACAGCGGTCGTGAACCAGAAGGGCGGCGTCGGGAAGACGGCGACGGTCGCCCACGTCGCCGGCGCGATCGCTGCCGCCGGCGGGCGGGCGCTCGTGGTCGACCTGGACCCGCAGGGCCACCTGACCGACGCGTTGAAGGTGCAGGAGGCGACCGGGCCGGCGACGCTCGCGGCTGCGCTGACGGGGGAGTGGACCGGCAAGACGCCAGAACTGATCGTCGGCCACTCGACGACGGCCGCCGGCGGGGCGCTCGACGTCGTACCGACCGCGCTGGAGATGTTCACCGTCAGTCGCACGCTTGACCAGATGCGGGCCCGGGAGCATCGCCTCGCCCGGATCCTCGCCGGCGTCGGCGACTACGACCAGGTCCTCATCGACTGCCCGCCCAGCCTCGACATCATCACCGACAACGCCCTGACAGCGGTCGATGGTTTACTCGTCCCCGTCCAGGCCGAGGACTCCAGCCTGCGGGCCCTCCGACTCCTGCTCTCGCAGGTCGCCGCAGTCGACGCCGACCTGCGAGAGACACCGCTGCACCTTCATGGCATGGTCGCCTCCCTCGTGCGCCGGCCGCTGACCACGTTGGCCCGGACGGTCCTCGAACAGCTCGACCATCTTGAGGACCTGCCACTACTCGGCACGGTCCCCTTGGCGGTAGTCGTCACCGAGGCATGGCGGATGGGCCAGACCATCGCCACCTACGCGCCCGACTCCGAGCACGCCGTCGTCTACCGGGAACTCGCCGCCGTGCTCCTGCAGGCATCCGCGTGAGCCCCAAGAAGGAGTTGCCGCCCCCGACCGGGCCCGACCTCACCGAGCTCCTGCGCAGCAGACGGCGGGCATCCGCCGGCGGCGGCACCGACCCGACCACGGATCCGCCCGCCCAACGGGATCCACAGCCGGCCCCGCCCCCCGCCGCGGCGCGGCGGGGGGCCGCGGCGATGGACCGGCGCTCCTGGTACATGCCGGCCGAGAGTGCGGCCGCCCTGGCCGCCGCCGTCGACGACCTGCACTACGCGACCCGGCAGCCGAAGCACGCGGTCCTGGCCGCTCTGCTCGCCGTCGCCCTGGAGCACCAAGCCGAGGCCCGGGAGCGTCTCCAGGGCACGTAGCACGTCTCGCACATGTGCGAGACGTCGCACCAGAGGGGGCGGACGATCGCAGCGGCCAGATCACGAGTCTCGGCGAGAGCGTCGTGGCCGCCGCCCAGCTCCACGAGCGGTGACCCGGGACTGCTGGCGGCCCCCCGACGGCCGCCTACTTTTGCAAGATTTTTTGAGTAAAGAATTGCTCATTGGATCATGCTGGTGCCTGGGATGCGCGGGGATTGTCGGCCGCCAGACATGACCTTACAAACTCCCGTAAGGCGTGTCCGTGGAGTGGAATCGGACCTGGCCCGCGGGGCTGGTAGACGCTGTGGGCCGGTGGGGTCAGCCGGTCGGGGTGGAAGAGGCGCGTAAGCGCTGGGCGGAGTTGGTCACGTTGGCCGAGTCCGGGTCGCCGACGTTGATTACGCATGAGCGGTCGGGGTGGGCGTGGGCGGTGCTGGTGCCCCTGGCCGAGCTGTACGAGTCGCAGGAGATGCTGCCGGTGCATCAGGTGTCGGCGGCCCGCCCGAAACTCGCCGGCCTGGTGCGCGCCGCTCACGGCGGTACCCCGCAGCTGCTGCACCGTCACTACACGGCGGTGGCGGCGCTGATGACCGCGGACCGGGTGATCGGTGTGCCTCCCGGGGAGCGCCTGGACGTCGACGAGCTGCTGCGCGAGGGCGCCACCATCACCCTGACCTACGACCCCGGGGTGGAGGGCCTGTGCGGCCCCGATGGCGACATCGTGGAGGAGCCCGAGCCGGCGCTCGTGCTGGCTACCGCGGTGGACCCGTCTGGTGGGGAGATCGGCACCGGCACCGGGGACACCGTCGCGCAGGCCCTGGCGTCGCTGCACCGTCGGCCTACCGAGCGACCGCTCGAGTACGCCCGCGAAAGCCCGTTCTGATCTGACCGTCCCGATCAAGGAGATCCGGTGACCGCATACGTGGCCAAACCGGACGGTCGACATCGATAGCCGAACGTTGAAAACGCTCGTTTTTGACATCTTCGAAGTGATCGTCTAGCGTCGGGTCTGTACCCGATCGGGTACAGGTTTCGCTTGGGAGGCAGGGGATTACGGGTGGGAGTGGGAGATCAGGTCGCAGGACGCGGGCCGGCGCTACGGGCCGGGCTGGAGGCGGTGATGGCCGAGGTGGCCGGGCTGTTTCAGGAGCGGGACACCGAGATCCGGATGATCGTGACGGGGGTGTTGGCGGGGCAGCACACGCTGCTGGGCCCACCGGGGACCGGGAAGTCGGCGCGGGTGCGGGAGTTGACGGGCCGGATCGAGGCGGGGGTGTACTGGGAGATCTTGCTGCACAAGTTCATCTCACCGTCGGCGATCTTCGGTCCGGTGGATCTGGCGGCGTTGACGGCGCGGGGGGAGCACCGGCAGGTCCTGGACGGCCACGCAACCCGGGCACACGTCGCTTTCCTGGACGAGATCTTCAAGTGCAGCGCCGCCGCATTGAACAGCATGCTGGCGTTCCTGAACGAGCGGATCTACCACCCGGAGTCGGGTGGGGCGCCGATCGGGTGCCCGCTGATCAGCGCGGTGTGCGCCAGCAACGAGCTGGCGGAGGACGACACGACCGCCGCCCTCTACGACCGGTTGCTGATCCGCATGGAGGTCGACTACCTGTCCGAGCCGGGCAGCTTCGAGGGGCTGCTGCGCGGCGCGGCCGGCGTGCGCCGGCCGGCGGGGCGAACGACGGTGGCGCTGGCCGATGTGCAGCACGCCGTCGCTGTGGAGGTCCCGGTGGTGGATCTGCCGGACATGGTGATCGACGCGGTGCGGGATCTGCGCGCGGACCTGCGCGGCCGGGAGATCGTCAGCTCGGATCGCCGGTGGGTGCAGGCGGTGCGGCTGCTGCAGGCCGCTGCATGGCTGGCGGGGCGTGCCATGGTGTCGGTCGACGACCTGGCGGTGCTCGTCCACGTGTTGTGGGACTCCCCGGTGCACCGCGGCACGGTGGAACGGGTGGTGCGCGGCTATCTGTCGCCGGACGACCGGCGCCTGGCCGACCTCGGTGACGAGGTTGACCGGATCGCCGCCGAGCTGGACAAGCTGGTCGCGGCCGGCGACGCCGGCCGGCTGCGGAACTGGGCGATCGATCAGAACACCGCCATGGCCACGACGGTGAAGCGGCTGGGGTCGATCCGGGACGCCGCCGACCATGCCCAGCATGTCTACGCCCGGATGCTGTCCGAGGCGCTGGGAGTGTCCCCGGACAAGATCCCCATGTTGGGTGGTCGGCGGTGACCGGGCTGGGGCAGGTGCGGGCAGCGGTGGGGGAGCTGCTGGCCCGCCCGCCGCGGATCGTCGATTCCGCCGAGCGGGCCGACCGGGTGGTGTGGGAGCAGATCGCCGGCGACTGCACCGCGCTCGGCGAGCTGGACGCCGAACTCGCCGGTCAGCACGGCGCGGTCGGGCTGGCGTCCGCGTTGTGGATGGCCGCCGCCCAGCTCGACACCCCCGAGCATGACGAGCTGCGCCGTGTCACGGTGGGCGATCCGTATGCGGCGGCGATGGCGCTGCTGGCCCAGGGGCCGCGGATCCGCCAGATGCTCACCGACCTTGACACCGCCGCCGGCCGCCGCGACGGGCGGCGCGCCCACCGGGAGCACGCCCGCGCCGTCGAACGGCTACGCCAGGCCGTCGACGCCGCCGAGCAGGACGCCGGCGGCGACCCGGATGGGGAGGTCAGCCGGCCCCGCACGGTGGACGTGCAACGCGCCGTCGCCGACTCGGCGGCGACCCAGGCGGATCTCGCCGCCGCCGAGGCCGGCGGCGGCGAACCGGGCGGGGACGTGATGGTCGTGCGGGCCGCGGCCGCCGAGGAGCAGCTCACCGCCGACGCCACCGCGGCCACCGGCTGGGGCAGCGAGCCGGTGGAGCTGCAACGGATGGACCCCGACGAGCGCATCGCGCTGGCCCGGCTCGCCGAGCTCATCGGCCGGTTCCGCCAGATGGCCGCCGCCCAGCGGTCCCGCCGCGTCGAACACGCGAAGGGCGAGTACGTGGGGGTGACCCTCGGCGACGAGCTGACCGGGCTGGTGCCCGACGAGCTGGTGGCGCTCGCCGTGCCGGCGCTGCGCGCCCAGTGGGCCATCCGCTACGCCGACCGGCAGCTCCAGATCTACGACCAGCGCGGTGTCGAACACGAGGCTCAAGGGTCGATCATCGCCGTGGTCGACTGCTCCAGCTCGATGAACAACTACGACTACTCCGCCGGGCCGACGGTCACCGGCGAGGCCTACGCCAAGGCGCTGGCGCTGGCGCTACTCGACCAGGCGCGCGCCGCGATCCCGTTCTCCGAGGTCCCCCACGACCCCTACCAGGTCCCCGCCGACCAGCCCGCCGACCTCGCCCGTAAGGGCGAGTTCGCCGGTTTCTTTCCCGGTGGGGGCACCGAGTTCGCCCCCGCGCTCGACGCCGAGTACAACACCACCGGCCGGGCCCGCGCCGACATTGTGATCATTACCGATGGGTCCGCCGAGCTGGACGACACCTGGGTCGACGCCTGGCGGGAGCGCCGCCGGCGGCTGGGGTTCCGGGTCTTCGCGGTCACCATCGGCGACTGGGCGGAGGACCCCGAGGAGCTGCACCGCATCTGCGACGACGTCCGCGCCGTCACCGACCTCGCCGACACCCACACCACCGCCGACCTGTTCCGCACCATCTGACCCCCCACCAACAGTTACTGAAACGTGCGTTTTTGGCCGTGATGGGAGCCCTGCACATGCCCGCCGACACCCCGGATGTGATCACCGGTGATGCGTCGTTCAACACCTACCTGCGCGGCCTGACCGGCGGGAGCGAGGGGGACGGCGGCCCGGGACTGCTGGGCCACCTGGTGATCTACAACGTGACCGGGGTCGAGAAGGCCACCCCGGACGAGCTGCGGACCTGGTTCGAGGAGCTGGGTCTGTCCGAGGCCTACCTGGCGGGCCCGCCGCGTGCCGACGCCGCGTTCGAGAAGGCGACGTCGAGCGCCCGGGCCCGCTACCCGCTCGGCGGCCGTGGCCGCGGCCACGCCAGCACCGGCCAGACCGTCTCGCTGATGATGCGCAACGTCGCCCGTGACGAGACCCGGATGGTCCGTCACCTGGTACGCGAGCTCGCCGACCACGCCGACGAGACGCTGAGCTACGAGGTGCGGGTCGCGGTCGCCGAGTTCGTCCGCCTGACCGGCCCGGCCGTGCCCGAGGGGTCCGGGACGATGACGCTCACCGCCGAGACCGACACCGTCGCAGGGCTGGACGTTGCCGAGCAGACCACCATCACCGAGCTGCTCGCTGCGGTGGAGGCCGACTTCGCCGATCGCAGCCAGTACGTCGGGGCGGACCGGCTGCGCAAACTGCTGCGCGACTACGTGGAGCAGCAGCTCGCCGGGGTGCGGATCCACGCCGGCGTCTACTTTGTGCACCACCGTCACACCGACGCCCTGGCCGCCCTGCGCGAACTGGCCCGACGTCTCGGCGCAGAGCTGACCCGGGTGCCGCTGCCCGACGCCGGCGAGATGCGCAGCATGGTCGACGGTGCGTTCGACGCCAAGGCTCAGGCCGATCTGGAGTCCCTCGCCCGCGACATCGCCCGGCTCCAGGCCGACGGTCCCAAGGCGTACCAGGTCCGTCAGGTCCACCGCCGCTACACCGCCGTCGCCGCGGCCGCCGAGCAGTACCAGTCCGACCTCGACACCCAGCTCACCGCCACCGTCGCGACCCTCGAGCTCGTCCAGGCCCAAATGGCGAGCCTCATGATGAGCGCCGCCGACCCCGAGCAGCAGGCCACCCACCGCCAGCCACCCAGGACCCCGGGACCGACGAACAGCAGATCGCCACCCTGAGCGCCCTCCTGCAGCACCTGGCCGACGACGATGACGACGAATACGTCGGCCTTGGCCTTTCTCCCACCACCTACGTCGGGGAGCCGCCCACAGCCGACGAGACCCGCTACACGGTGAACGCCCTCGGCGTCTCCGCCGCCGAGGTGGCCTACTCCCGTGGCGGGGGGACGACGACGAATACGACGGCATCCGCCAAATCCTGCTGTCCTACACCCGCAGCCACGGCCTACCCGACGACGTCGTCACCGACGACGCCCTGAAGACGGGTGACCTCACCTTCGTGGACCACAGCGAATATGAGGCCCCGCAGATGGTCCTGGACCAGTTCGTCCGGAGCCTGCCCGCGCGGCTGGACGTCGCCGCGATGGGCATCTACCAGCCCACCGACACCGATATCGACGGCGCGTAATCCTCAGCGCGCCGATGCCTACGCGCCGACCGACTACCTGGCCCGCACCCACCAGGAGACAGCATCGTGACCCTCACCGAGGCCCGCACCCTGATCGGCACCGACCGGCTGTGGCTCGCCCCCGGCACCGGCAAGGTGCTCATCGGCATCCACGTCCACGACGCCCGCATGTCCTACGGGCGGCCGCAGCTCCAGATCCAGCCGATCTCCGGACGAGGCTCCCAGTGGATCGACGCGGACCTGACGCAGCCAGTAGAGGACTGACAGCCGACCGTGCACCGCGAACACCACAAGGAGCAGAATGCCCACCCCCTTCGCGGAGATCATCCAGGTAGAGCACGTCCAGCTCGACGACGCCGGCAACCTGGGGTACTCCCTCACCGGAACGCGCATCCGTGAGCCACTCGTCGGCACCACCCAGCACCTCGGGGAGTTCACCTCGTGGGAGGCAGTCCTCGCCGATTTCCCCGACCACGACTTCGTCGAGCTGACCACCGGCGCCCCGTTCGTCCCGCGCCGCCATGCGTCCGAGCTCTAGGTAAAGGACTCATGACCCTCATCAGCGAGCCGATCACCCTCGGGGTGGCAGACGCGGCCCGCGCCGGCGTGCCGGTCGCCGATGCGGTCGGGGTCGAGGTGGCCGTACACGGTGGAGCGGGGCACGTCGAACAGGGCGGCGATCGCCGCGACGGTGTGGGTGCCGGCGTCGTAGAGCTGCTGGGCGCGCGCGGCCTGCTCGACGGTGAGGCGGGGCCGCCGACGCGGCCGCGGGCGCGGGCGGCGGCGAGGCCGTCGCGGGTGTTGGCGACGATGAGCTCGCGCTGGTATTCGGCGAGGACGGAGAGCATGCCGAACATGGCGCGGCCCTCGGCGGTGGTGGTGTCGATGCCCTGTTCGACGACATGCAGGCCGACACCGCGCTCGGCGAGGACGGCGCCGAGGGTCACCAGGTGCAGCAGGGATCGGCCGAGTCGGTCCAGGCGGGTGACCTTCACCGTGTCCCCGTCGCGCAACAGCTTCATCACGAGGTCGAGCTCGGGCCGTGACGCCTTCGCGCCGGACGCGATGTCAACGTGAATGTTGCCCAGGGCGACGCCGGCGCGCACCAGGGCGTCGATCTGGTGGTCAGGCTTCTGGTCGGGGGTGGACACCCGCGCGTATCCGATCAGCATGCCGTCGAAAATAGCCCACCTGGCAGGTTTTCCGACGTTGATTGCCGACAGGGTTGTCGACGCTCCGGGAAGGCTTCGGGGAACCTTAGATGATCTTGTCGGCAGACGATCGTTTCCCGACACTCCCATCCTCCGACTCGCGACAACCTCACAGAGTTAAAACGCACGTTTTCAACGCACGGACGGTGGACCGTCCGTGCTGGGAAGTGAACCTGGCGCCGGAGCCGTCGGTGGAGCGTCTGGCCGTTCGACGCCCCACCGACGGCGGCTAAGCCAGGATCAGGGCAGAGAGCAGAGTGCTCACCACGCCAACGATCACCGCGAACGTGAAGCTCTTCGCCCACCGAAGAACGACTGCTGCGTTGGAACGAACGAACCGGCGGTGACGCGGTCGGCGTTGACGCACATCTGGCCGCGAGTCTTGTAGGGGCGAGCGGAGTCTGGGAGCTCCTTGCGGAGCCGTTCGAACGTCCACCCCCGGTAGAGCTGAGGGCGCAACGCGGCGAGGCCGGCCAGGACTTCCTGGGTGCGCATGATCGGGTCCAGCCCGCCGGCGGCGCGGATGACGGTTCGAATGTCAGCGAGGTAGTCGACGTGCTCGGCCGGCTCTGCCTCGTCGGCGGGGGCGACGGCTGGTGGGGTGTCGAGCATGGCCATGGCCCGCTCGACGACGGGGGTGACGTCGTCAACGCCGTCGCCACGTCGGACGTAGAAACAGCGCAGCAGCCCGTCGGTGGGCGTGAACCCGGATGCCATCGCGGTGCCGAGATCACCGAGGTCCACCGCGCCGTCCGCGGCGACGGTCATCGGCCGCAGGGTCGTGGCAGAGATCCCGGCGCGGTGCTTGCCGGTGCCCAGGATGGCGTCGTTGCCCTGATGATCGGCGATGGCGAAACACGCCCGGTTGGACAGCACCTTGGCGACCTTGCGTGGCAGCGAGTCGGCCGACGGGACGGGTGTGGCGAAGATCAGGGTGACGCCGTACTTACGGGCCTTAGCCACGATCTTCTCGACCAGTTCGGCGGCCTCGTCTCCGACGTCGGAGACAAACAGCTCCTGACATTCGTCGATCACCACAATCCGGGGCCGCATGCCCGGGTCGGCTTCGGCCAGGGCACGGGTAAGTTTCGGCTCGCCGGCCGCCGAGAGCTTCCGGCCACGGTCGGACAGCTCGGACATGAGCTGCTTGAGGGCGGCTAGCACGGTCGGGATCTCGTCCGGGTCATCGGAGACGAACAAGGTCCGCAGCCGAGGCCGCAGCGGGTCGTAGTCGGCGTTGACGGCCATGCAGTAGACATCGATCTCCACGAGCGGGTCGAGGATCGCACCCAACAGACCGGTGATGATCAGCGTTGATTTGCCGGAGCCCATCATCCCGGCGACACCCCAGTTGGCTTGGAACAGCCGGCCGAGCACGATGTTCCCACGCGGGTCGACCCCGACCGGCACACCTTTGAAGTAGTCCGCGACGCCGGTGGTGAGTAGTGGCCACGGCGCGACCGGCTTGGTCAGGCTGCCCTGGTCGGCGACCCACAGGTCCAGCACGCCGGGGGCGTCGCGAGGCTCGGTCGGCCACACCTCCACCGGCAGCCGGAGCAGGTTGTGGGCGAGTACGGGCTTGCTGTTGACGATCATCTCCACGGTGACGCCTTCGGGGAGCAGGAGCCGGGAGTGCCAGCCCTTGCCGTCGTGGACGGGCGGATCGATCCACCGCGGCGTCCACCCCTCGCGGAACTTGCGGTTCAGCGCCGGCATGTTCAGGTTCCGCAGCGCGTTCGTGATCGCCCGCTCGTCCGGGACCACGTCCCGGCCGGCGCCGGCGTCGCCGGCTGGCGGCGCAGACACCCAGGCAGGTAGCTCGGAACGGGAACGGCCCAGATGCCACAGCCATGCCGCGGCCCCACCGGTGGCAACGAGCAGGAGGGCGGCGCCGTAGACGGCGAGAAACCAGCACACGAACGTGACCAGGCCGATCACCCCGACGAGCGGGGCCAGGACGTAGCCGGGGTCGTGGTGGCCCAACGCCAGGACCACACCGAGCGCGAGCAGCAGCGCGGCGAACCCGGCCAGCCCCGCCGCGACGGCCCGCAGCAGGTCGACAGGCGAACGCACCCAGTCCATGACGCGGGCATGGCGACGCGCCTTCTCCGCGACGTCACGCGCCTCCCACTCCCGCAAGCTCTCCTGATCCCCCGCGATCTCCGCACGGCGCATCTGCCGCTCATACCGCGACGCCCCATGACTGTCCCGCCACCTGCCGCAGGCCACCCCGACCCCGGCGACCGGATACCACAGATTGCGGGCGACCAGCTTCGCGCCGGCCTTGGTCTGCGGGTGCGAGGCGACCGCACGCACCCCGGTCACCACGACCCACGTCCGCGACACCGCGGCCCGGGACACCACCAGCGCGCGGGGGCGGTAGAGCTCCACCCCCGCCGAACCGAGGACGTCACCCTCCAGCACCACCCCAGCCGAGGTCGCGCCGTCGGCTAGCTCGGCGGCCGGCGGGCCGACGACGCCGCGGTCAGGGGCGCGCCGGTCGGGGACGACCCGCGCGGTCCACGGACCGGGCAACACCTTGCCACCTACCGGGGTCGCCATGTCGTCGCCAGGAAGCCCGGTCACGCCGTCACCCCCCGGTCGTCGCCACGGACCAGTGACAGCGGCGCCTGCCGGCGCGCCGCATGCTCGGCCAGCAGCCGCTTCGCGCGAACCTGCCCGACTCCCAGATGGTTCGCGGCACCGCGGATCGACAGGCCAGCGACTGCCCCGCCGAGCGTGTCGAGCGCATCAAGCAGCTCGGTGTCCAACCGCCCCGGGGCGGCTGCTGCACGGGCAGCGGACGGGACGGTGACACCCCGGTTTGGGCGTGCCCCGGGGTGCCCCGGGGTGCCCCGGGGATAGCCGTTTCCGCAGGTCAGCGGCTGTTCTCTCGGGCGCCTGATCGGGTGCAGCCACAGGAGTCATCTCGGGGAGGCCGGGAGCCACCTCCCCGGCGGCGGCCACCACCAGCGCGGGGAACACTTCAGGAACGGTGATGGCAACCGGGGCGCCGAGCACGCCGGCGGTGGTGGTGCCGCGCGGCGGCCGACGGGCCGCTTCCATCGCCAGCAGCTCGGCCGCAGCCCGGTCCTGAGCACAGGCAACCTGGCGGCGGACCGACGCAACGGCCAACTGCGCGCTGGCCGTGGAAATCTGCGCGGCGACCCACTGCGCGTCGCCCGGAGACAGTTCCGGCCGAGTGACCCTGCCCAACGTCCACCACAAGGATTTGGCGGCGATGCTGACCGACGCGCCAATGCAGGCCATGGCCAGGCCACCGGACCGGTAGCCCTCCACACCGATTGCAGTCACGGTCACCGCGAGCAGCGCCCAACCGACCCGGTCGACCACCGTCCGCCGGTCCGGGCGGAACCGGACCATGAACGCCATCCCCAACGCCGCGCACCAGGCAAGGTCGAACACCCCGCCGGCGAGATACGCCGCCGGCGTCCCCTTCAGCAGGTGGGCGATGGACACGGTCGACCAGACGATGGAGATCGTGGTGAGCATGAGAACCAGGCCGACGACGCCGCGGGCGGCGAAGCCGCCGGTGTCCAGCGACCGCAGCACCGCGGCCTCCAGTCCGAGGGTGAC
>NZ_CADCWT010000110.1 GCF_902806485.1 Candidatus Frankia alpina
ACATTGATGTCACGCAAAGCGACGAAACGTTACCGGGAAAGGCTCACTGCCTCGGCTCCACTGCCTCGGCGAGGGAGACCTCGTCTCCACCCACAAGGTTTTCCGCGGCCGGCACACCGGCGAATGGTTCGGTGTGCCCCCGTCCGGTAAGCCGGTCGAATTCGCCGTCATGGACCTCACCCGTTACCGGGATGGGCTGATGTTCGAGCGCTGGTCCCTCGCCGACGCGCTGACGCTGCTGCAACAGACCGGCGCGCTCGGCTGATTCCGCCCGGCGCCGCGGGTGCGCCGACGACAAACTGGATGTGGCCGCATTCCTGCCTCATGCCCGGTGGCGGTTCGGGGCCACGAAGCGGCTATCTCCCGTCCACGTCAATGACCGGTGGATTTAAACCAGCGTTCCGCTGACACCTGGGAATCTAACCTCTTCGAGGGCTCGGTCGTCAGCCACCGTAATTGCCGATCCGCCCCCATCTCGGCAGCAGCGGCCAAGCCGGCAACCTCATTTCTACACGACGTAGAAGGTTGGTCGCGCAACAAATCCCGCCCCACAGTCAACCCAAGGTGATTATCGCCACGATCCAAGTGGCGGCGGGCGGTGGAAAATCGATCGCAGAGGCGGCCACAGCGTGGATACGGACTCCGGCAATGCGCCGGAGCCCACCCAGAGTGAAGTAGGTGAGCGGAGACGGATCGTGACCACCGACGGCGCCCGACCCGGGCCTGCCGGCGAACCGGAGCACCTCGGGCCGGACCGCACACCGTGACGCAGGCCCAGGCCCAGGCCGAGGTCCAGGCCCAGGCCGAGACGCACCAGCAGCGGCCGCCGACACCGCTGCGATCGGAATGATCGTGGCTGCCCGCGACCGCCTCCCAGCGGTGGGAATCGGCGTCCCGGTGCCGCCCGGCCGCCGCTGAGGTTCCCGCCGGGATTCGCCGCGGTCACCACCACCGCGACGCGGGGCGTTCGGGCGGGCCCACCCGGGGCGGGGCCGGCTCGAGGCAGGCCGCCGTCACCCCCATTCCACCACCGAGTCCCGAAGGTGGCCCATGACCGTCCTCGACGACAGCACCGCACCCGGCCTCGTCGGGCCCCCGAACTCCCACGGCCCGCGCCGTGACCCCGCGCCGTTACTGCCCGATCCCGAGCCGGTGCGCATCCTCGGCACACCGGCGGCGAAGATGTTCGACACCGAACTGCAGCGCGAGCTGTACCGCCGGCTGGTCCTCGGCCGCCGTTTCAACCAGCAGGCCACGACGCTGACCCGGCAGGGCCGGCTCGCCGTGTACCCGGCGTCCACCGGCCAGGAGGCCTGCCAGATCACCGCGTCGATGGTGCTGCGGGAGCAGGACTGGCTGTTCCCGAGCTACCGCGACACCCTCGCGGTGGTCGCCCGGGGCGTCCGGCCGGTGGACGCGCTGACGCTGATGCGCGGGCACGCCCACAGCGGCTACGACCCGTACGAGCACCGGATCGCGCCGCTGTCGACACCGCTGGCCACCCAGGCTTCCCACGCGGTGGGCCTGGCCCATGCCGCCCGTCTGCGCGCGGCGGCGGATCCCGAGACGGCCGAGGAACTGGTCGCGCTCGCCCTGGTCGGCGACGGCGGCACCAGCGAGGGCGACTTCCACGAGGCGCTGAACTTCGCCGGGGTCCTGGGCGCGCCGGTGGTGTTCCTGGTCCAGAACAACGGCTACGCGATCTCCGTGCCGCTGGCCAGCCAGTCCGCGGCGCCGACGCTCGCCCACAAGGCGGTCGGCTACGGCATCGTCGGCCGCCTGGTCGACGGCAACGACGCGCTGGCGATGCACAGCGTCCTGTCCGCGGCGGTCGAACACGCCCGGTCGGGACGCGGGCCGGTGCTCGTCGAGGCCATCACCTACCGGTTGGACGCGCACACCAACGCCGACGACGCGACCCGCTACCGCAGCGCGGCCGAAGTCGACGCCTGGCGGGCCCGCGACCCGTTGACGCTGCTGGAGCGGCATCTACGCGCCGCCGGGCTGCTCGACGACGCGGGTGTGGCTGCCACCGCGCGGGCGGCCGAGGACCTCGCCACCGAGATCCGCGCCCAGTTCGACAACCCGCCGGATCCCGACCCCGACTCCCTGTTCACCCACGTCTATGCCACGCCGACCAGCCAGCTGCGCGAGCAGGCCGCGGAGCTCGCGGCGCGCCGCGACGCGGACGCGTACGCCGACGCCGCCGAGGACGAGGACGAGGACGAGGCCCGATGAGCACGACCATGGTGGCCGCCCTCAACGCGGCGCTGCGCGACTCGCTGCGCGCGGACGCCAACGTCCACGTCCTCGGCGAGGACGTCGGCGCGCTCGGCGGGGTGTTCCGGGTCACCGATGGGCTGGCCGCCGAGTTCGGGAGGCAACGCTGCCTGGACACGCCGCTGGCCGAGGCGGGCATCCTCGGCACCGCCGTCGGCATGGCGATGTACGGATTGCGGCCGGTCGTGGAGATGCAGTTCGACGCCTTCGCCTATCCGGCGTTCGAGCAGGTCTTCTCGCACGTGGCGAAGATGCGCAACCGCACGGGTGGGCAGATGGGCCTGCCGATCACCATCCGGGTGCCCTACGGCGGCGGCGTCGGCGGCGTGGAGCATCACAGCGACTCCAGCGAGGCGTACTACGCACACACCCCCGGCCTGCACGTCGTCACGCCGGCCACCGTCGCTGACAGCTACGGGCTGCTGCGTTCGGCGATCGCCTCCGACGACCCCGTGGTCTTCCTGGAACCCAAGCGGCTCTACTGGTCAGCGGTGGACTTCTCGCCGGCCGAGGTCTCGACGGCCCAGGTGCCACCGATCGGCCGGGCCATGGTGCGCCGACCGGGCACCTCGGCGACCCTGCTGACCTACGGCCCGTCGCTGCCCGTCTGCCTGGAGGCGGCGGCCGCCGCGCGGTCCGAAGGCTGGGATCTCGCGGTCGTCGACCTACGCTCGCTGGTGCCGTTCGACGACGAGACGGTCTGCACGGCGGTGCGCGCCACCGGCCGCGCCGTCGTCGTCCACGAGGCCGCGGGCTTCGCCGGCGTCGGCGCGGAGATCGCCGCCCGGGTCACCGAGCGGTGCTTCCACCACCTCGCCGCGCCCGTGCTGCGGGTCACCGGCTACGACATCCCCTATCCCCCACCCATGCTCGAAAAGCACCACCTGCCCAGCGTCGACCGCATCCTCGACGCCGTCGCCCGACTCCAGTGGGAGCAGTGAGCCCGTGGCCGCGGTACGCGCCTTCGCCCTTCCCGATCTCGGCGAGGGTCTGACCTCCGCCGAAGTGGTCCGCTGGTTCGTCGACGTCGGGGACGTCATCACCGTCGACCAGCCCGTCGCCGAGGTGGAGACGGCCAAGGCCGTCGTCGAGGTCCCCTGCCCCTACGCCGGGGTCGTCACCTCGCTGGCCGGCCCCGCCGGCACCAGCGTCCCCGTCGGCGCCGCGCTGATCACGGTCGCCGTCGACGACCAGGCACCGGTCGCCTCAGCCGCCGGTTCCGGCTCCCCGCCGGCCGCCGGATCGACCCCGGCGTCGGCCGCGGGCGCCAGGTCAGGCTCGGGCAACATCCTCGTCGGCTACGGCGTCAGTACCGAGCCTGCCCGGCCGCGCCGCCGACGGGTCGGCGCCACCATCCCGACCCCGCGCCCGGCGATGCCCTCCGGGCCGTCCCGATCATCCGGGCTGGCAGGAACGTCCGGCCTGGCGGGAACGTCCGGCCTGGCAGGCTCATCCGAGCCGGCGGGGTCGGCGGGGTCGGCCTCGCGGACCGCGGTCGCGGTCGTGTCACCCCTCGTGCGCCGCCTCGCCCGCGACAACGGCGTCGACCTGCAGACGCTGTCCGGCACCGGCCCCGACGGGTTGATCATGCGCCGCGACGTCGAGGCCGCCGTCGGGGACCCGCAGGCCCCCGCGCCGCACCTCGCCGAGTCCGACGCGACCATCGTCTCCCTGGACGCGATCGGGCGGCGGGCGGCGGAGATGTTCACCCGCAGCCGGCGCGAGGTTCCCGACGCCACCTGCTGGGTCGACGCCGACGCCACCGGCCTGCTCGCTGCCCGCGACGCCCTCAACGCCGGCGGCGCCGAGCCACGGATCGGGCTGCTGGCCATCCTGGCCCGCGTCTGCGTCGCCGCCCTGCTGCGCGCGCCCGAGCTGAACTCCTCCGTCGTCACCAACGCCGACGGCCGCGCCACCGGCGTGCGCCGCCACGACGGCGTCCACCTGGGGTTCGCCGCGCAGACCCCGCGCGGCCTGGCCGTGCCCGTGGTGCATCACGCCGAGGACATGACCACGGCCCGGCTGTCCGCCGAGCTCACCCGGCTGACCGCGGCCGCCCGCGTCGGCCGGCTCACCCCGGCCGAGCTGACCGGCGGCACGTTCACGCTGAACAACTACGGCGTCTTCGGCGTCGACGGCTCCACCCCGATCATCGCCCACCCGCAGGTGGCGATGCTCGGCGTCGGCCGGATCGTCTCCCGGCCCTGGGTGGTGGACGGCGCGCTGGCCGTGCGCAGCGTCGTGCAGCTGTCGTTCACCTTCGACCACCGGGTCTGCGATGGCGCCACCGCCGGCGCGTTCCTGCGCTTCGTCGCCGACGCCGTCGAGGACCCCACCCCGCTGCTGCGCCACCTCTGAGCACCCCCGCCCGCAACACCCGATCCGGTCCTAGGAGGCCTGACTTGCCTGCCCAGGCCCGCTACACCTACCTCGGCCCCGAGGGGACCTTCAGCGAGGTCGCGCTCCAGACGCTGCCGGAGGCGGCGAGCGCCGAGCTGGTGCCCTCCGCCTCCGTGACGGCGGCGTTGGACGCGGTGCGCAGCGGCGACGCGGCCGGCGCGCTGGTGCCGATCGAGAACTCCGTCGAGGGCGCCGTGACCACCACGCTCGACGAGCTCGCCACCGGACACCCCTTGATGATCTACCGGGAGGTGCTGCTGCCGATCAGCTTCGCCCTGCTCGTGCGGCCGGGCACCACCCTGGAGGACGTCAAGACGGTCACCGGCCATCCGGTTGCGCAGGCCCAGGTGCGCCGCTGGCTCGCGACGCACCTGCCGCACGCCGAGTGGGAGTCGGCCGCCTCCAACGCCGAAGGGGCCCGCCTGGTGCGCGACGGACGCTTCGACTGCGCCTTCGCCGGAGAGTTCGCCGGACGCCTCTACGGCCTGGAGGCGCTGGTGACCGACATCAACGACGCCGCCGACGCCACAACCCGCTTCGTCCTGCTCCGCCGCCCGGGCCACATCGCCGCACCGACCAGGGCGGACAAGACGTCCGCGGTGGCGTGGCTGACCGAGAACCACCCGGGCGCGCTGCTGGAGCTGCTGCAGGAGTGGGCCGTGCGCGGGGTCAACCTGATGCGGATCGAGTCCCGGCCCACCGGGGAGGGCCTCGGCCAGTACTGCTTCTCCATCGACGCGGAGGGGCATGCCAGCGATCGCCGGGTCGGTGAGGCCCTGATGGGGCTGTACCGGATCTGCCCGAAGGTGCGGTTCCTCGGGTCGTATCCACGGGCCGACGGCGTGGCCGGGTCCGTGCGCTCGCAGGTGTCGGACCACGAGTTCCGCGTGGCGGCCGACTGGCTTTCCCGCTGTCTGGATGGCCGTGGTGACGATCGGGAGCCGTGATCGACCGGCGTAGGGGTGCCCGATCCGGCCGGCCCACCGGCCGTAAGGGGCCTGTCTACGCCGGTTCCACACCGCCGGGACGGGTCGTCGCGCGCGGCGCCCGACGCCCCCCGGATGGCCTCGCGAGCGCCTCGACGCCGCCCCCGCGGGCGGCGGCCGCATCGCCCGATTCGGCCACCCCGCCGGCCGGGACGGACCGGCGCCCGGGCCGGCGCGGCACTGTTTTTCCCGGGCCACGGAGACGATTCCGCGACAGCCGTAGTCTGCGTGTGGGCCGAACACGGAGCACTGCCGGGTCCGACGACGCACGAGCAGACGTCACCGCGCGGTCGGGCGGGACGCACGACCGGGAGCGAGGACGCGGTGAAGGTGGTGGCGATCGCCAGCTACAAGGGCGGGGTGGGCAAGACGACGCTCACCGCGAACATCGGCGCCGCCATCGCCCGGCTGGGCCGCCGCGTCCTGCTGATCGACCTGGATCCGCAGGCGAACCTCACCTTCTCCTTCTACCAGCCGGAGGTCTGGCGCACCGAGCTTGCTGAGCACCGCCGGACCGTCAAGGCCTGGTTCGAGTCGTGGCGGCCGGAGACCATGGCGCCGCCGCTGGCGAGTTACGTGACCAACCCGCCGGCCGCCGCCGTCGCCGAACGCGGCGGCACGCTGGACCTGCTCGCCTCGCACCTGTCTCTCGGGGACATCGAGATGAACCTCGCCGCCCACCTCGGCGGCGCGCAGGCGCACCGGTCCACCCGCCACTACTTCGACGTCTACCAACGCCTCGCCACCGGGCTCGCCTCCCCCGGGATGCAGGACTACGACCTGGTCCTCATCGACTGCCCGCCGCACTTCGGGGTGATGACGCGCGCCGCGATAGCCGCCTGCGACCACGTGCTCATCCCGGCCCGCCCGGACAACTTCTCCGCGCTCGGCATCGAGCATCTGCTCGGCAAGCTGCGCCGCTACGTCTGGGAGTACAACCGGGTTGCGGACCTGCAGTCCGGCGTGCATCCCGCGGCAAAACGCCTCGAGCCGCACGTGCTCGGCGTCGTGCTCATGATGGTCCAGTACTACCGCGGGCAGCCGACCAGCTTCCTGCGGCCCCACATCCAGCAGGCCGCCAGCCTGGGGGTCCCGATGTTCGAGTCGATGGTCCGGTTGAGCACCCGCAGCTTCGCCGACGCGGCCGAAAGCGAGCTGCCGGCCGTGCTCAACCCGGACGTGCCCGGCGAGGTGGTCGGGGAGCTCATCGACGTGGTCGAGGAGTTCCTGCGCCGCCTGGCCGCAGGCGCCCGCCCGACCGGCTGAGTTCCCCGACCGGCTGAGTCCCCGAGCGGGTCAGGCGAGGGCGAGGGTAGTGAGGATGTCCGGGGAGAACGCCTCGGCGGGTGGCGTCCAGGGACCGGCGTGGACGGCGCCGAGGGCGGCGCCGAGTTCCGGCTGCTGGCGCAGCAGTCTCGTCATCCGCCGGCGCTTCGCCGCCCGGTCGGGCAGGCCGAACGCGGACAGCAGATCGGTCAGCGCGGTGGCGAAACGCAGCCGGGCCATCCGCTCGCCGCGTTCCTCGGCGTAGCCGCGCAACGTCTGCGGGGTCCAGGTGGGGGTGTCGAGCAGTGCCTCGGCGAGCACCCGGGTGTCGCGCAGGGTGATGCTCAGCCCCTGGGCGGTGACCGGGTTGCTCCAGCCGGCGGCGTCGCCGAGCAGCGCGATCCCGGGCCGCAGCGGGTTGTCGGTCCAGGCGTCGGTCATGGGGAAGGTCGCGCACGGCCCGGCCGGGGTGGCCTCGGCGAGTGCGTCGGGGCACGGCAGCGCCAGCGAGCGGTAGGCCGCCAGGAAGCGGGCCACCCGCTCGGGCCCGTTGAACCGCTCGGGGTCGTCCGCGTGCCGGGCGATGTAGAGCTGGATCAGGTCGGCGCCGCGGGGCACGACGACGTACTGGTTACGCCCGTCAACGTCGAGTGTCGTCTCGGCCCGGTCCCACGCGCCGCCGTCGTCGACCAGCAGCCCGGTGAGCATCACCCGCGGGGTGGTCACCACAATCGGGATGCCGAGTGCCGTGCGGGTGGCGGAGTTCTTGCCGTCGGCGACGACGACGAGCCGGGCGCGCAGGGTGTGGTGCGCCCCGTCGAGCTCGTAGGTGACCGACGGTGCCGGCCCCGGGTCCACCGTGGAACGCCCGACACCGCGCACGACCGTCGCGCCGGCCTTCGCCGCCGCCGTGGCCAGCGCCTCGCGCAGCTCCGGATGGCCCACGCCGATGATCCCCGGGGCTCCGGGCACGGGAGGCGGGCCGCGAGCGCGCAGCCGCCCACCCCGCCCCCGATGACGACGACGTCACTGTCCATTCCGGCCTCCCTCAGGTCATGACCGCAATGATTTACTATGGCATAATGAAGCCCGGGGCGGTCCACAGGTCCGAGACGGTCCACGAATCCGAACCAGAGGCAGGCGGCCGGTGGCACGCAGGCGCGGCGGGACGCAGCCGGCGCCGCTGACCCAGCGCGACGTGCTCGACGCCGCGCTGCGCGTGGTGGAACGCGGCGGGCTCGACCGGCTGACCGTGCGCGCGGTCGCCGACGAGCTCGGCGTCACCCCGCCCGCGGTGCACTACCACCTGCGCGGCGGCGAGGACCTGGCCGACCGGGTCGTCGAGGCGGTCGCCGCCGACATCCGCATCGAGATCGATCCGGCCGCGCCCTGGGTGGACCAGTACGTCGGGCTCGTCACGGCGATGGACGAGGCGTTCCGGCGCTACCCCGGCACGGGGATACGGGCGCTGACAGCCTCGCGGCCCTCCGCCGCAGCGGGCCGGCTGACCGGCACGGCGCTGTCGATCCTGGGTGGCGCCGGCCTGCCGGAACCCGCGGCGGTCGAGCTGTTCACCGCCACCTACCTGCTGTTCACCGGCTGGCTCGCGGCCCGGGGTCTGATGGCGGCGGGGGGCACGCATCCGAGCCTGGCCGCCGCGGGCATGACCGGGCCGGGCCTGGACGACCTCTCGACGCTCGAACGCGCCCTGCGCCGGGTGCTGGCGACGGTGCCGGCGGCGCCGCCCGTCGCCGACCGGATCGACCCGGCGGGCCAGGCGCGGCCCGCCCTCACAGAGGAGTCACGCACATGAGCGACACCACCGTCATCGACGACTACTTCGCCGGCTGGAACAAGCAGGACACCGACGCCATCCTGGCCACCCTGACCCCGGACGTCGTGCTGGAGGACGTCCCGACCGGCCACGGCGCCACCGGGACCGACGCGGCCCGGGCGTTCATCGACAACGCGCTGAGCCAGACGGCGGGCACCACCTACGACGTCGTGACCACCCTGTCCGACGGGGCCACCTACGCCATCGAGTGGGTCATGCAGCCGGCGGGCATCCGCGGATCCTCCTTCGGCTCGCTGCGCGAGGGCCAGATCGCCGTCAACCGCGACTACTGGAGCCTGCCCCGCAAGTCCACCTGAACCGGCGGTCCGCTCAGCTGACCACGGCGGGGGCCAGCGCCGCCGTGGTCAGCAGCCGCGGGCTGCCGCCGCCGTCGGCGAGCACGGCCCACAGATCGCCGCCGTAGTCGCCGGGCAGCGAATAGGCGAGGGTACCGCCGTCGAGCCAGACCGCCTGGTCATCGACGCTGCGCCGCTCGGTCAGCGCGGTCTCGCGCATGGTCCGCAGGTCGAGAACGGTCAGCCGCCAGGGGGCGTCCGCGGGCAGGCCCGCCACCCGCTTCTTGAACGCCAGCCGGGTGCCGTCCGGCGACAGCGACGGGCATTCGACGTTCGCCCGCACGGTGGTGACCATGCGGGCGGCGACGTCGCCGCGCACGAGGTAGGTCTGCCCGCCGGTGGCGAGCGTGGCGTAGAAGTGGGCGTCGTCGGCGAACGTCACCCCCCAGAAGTTCACGTCCGGGCTGCGGTAGGTCCGGCCGTCCCGGACGATCCGGTAGTCCTCCAGGCTCCCGTCCAGCCGCCAGGTGCCCGTGTCGAGGATGGACGTGCGGGTGGAGAACGCGGTGCCCGCGTACGAATCGCCGCTGACGAACACGGTCCAGGCCACCATGCGTCCGCTCGGCGAGACCCGCGACCGGGTGGAGCGGGTAGTGGCGCCGCTCGCGCAGGTCGGCGTCGAGCACCACCGCCCGGAAGCTGTCCCCCACCACGCCCGGCACCCGGCGCAGGCAGATGCCGGTGCCGCCGGCGGCGTGGAAGCGCAGGCAGTCCACGCCGGAAGCGGTGCGGGGCCCCGCCGGGTCCGCGGCCGGCACCGAGACCAGCTCGTCGCGGTGCGGACCCCACACCATCGAACGAAACACCAGCCGCCCCCCGGACGTCGGCGCCGACGTCGGCGGGCTCGCCGGGGCGGTGAGCACGACCCGGCCGGGCCGGATCACGGGCCCGCCGGCCTGCTGCTGGTCGCGTTGCGCCGCCCGGCCGGCGGCGTGCACCACGGCCGCGGTGGCGACCCCGGCCAGCACCATCACGACCGCGGCGAGAACGGCGAGACGGGCGCGAACGCTCACCGCGCCACCTGACCGGGACGCACCGCGACGACGGCGACGGTGCAGCCCGCGAGCGCCGCGGTGGCGGCGGCGAGGGCGGTGTGGGCACCCCAGGCGGTCCAGGCGGCGCCGAACAGCAGCGAGCAGGCGAAGCGGGCGCCCGCCTGCCCCGTCTGGACCAGGGCCAGCCCGCTGGACCGCAGCCGCGCCGGCACCGAACCGGCCGCGGCCGCCATGAGCACCCCGTCGGTCGCCGCGTAGAAGGCGCCGTGCAGGACGAGCACGACGACGCCCACCGCCGCGCCCCGCGCCGGGGCGAGCAGCAGCCCGTACGCCACGAACAGGCCGGCGTGCCCGGCGAGAAACACCCCCCCCAGCGGCCGATCCGGTCGGCGGCGCGTCCCAGGGGGACGGCCAGCAGCAGGAACGAGGCGGACGTGCCCAGCGGCAGCAGGGGAAACCACTCGTCAGACAGGTCCAGGTCGCGTTGCAAGATCAGATAGAGGAACGAGTCGCTGACGGTGGCGAGCCCCAGCAGCAGCGCGCACAGGGTGAGGCGGCGCAGCTCACGGTCGCCCAGCAGGCTCACGGCGGCACGCAGGGACACGGCGGCGGGCAGGGACGCAGCCCCGTGCTCGCTTCGGCCGTCGCGGCTTCGGCCGTCGAGGGCGCCGTGGGTTCAGCCGCGCGGCCGGGTACGAACAGCAGCAGCACGACGACCCCGATCGCCGCGACGCAACAACTGACGGTGAACACCGCGTCGAACCCGTCGGCGGCCGCACGCATCACCACGACCGCGACGACCGGCCCGAGCAGGGCGCCCGCGGTGTCCATAGCCCGGTGCACGCCGAAGGATCGGCCCTGGGCGTCCGGCGGGGCGGCCAGTGAGATCATCGCGTCCCGCGGGGCCGTGCGCAGGCCCTTGCCGGTGCGGTCCACCGCCAGGACCGCACCGATCCCCGCCAGGCTGTGCACGACCAGCAGCGCCGGCTTGCACAGCGCGGACAGCCCGTAGCCGACGGCCGCCATGGCCTTGTAGCGCCGGCCGCGGTCGGCGAGGTGGCCGCCGACGAGGCGGACCAGGGCGCTGGCGCCGTTGTAGATGCCGTCGAGCAGACCGAAGCCGAGCGGGGACAGCCCCAGCTCGGTCACCAGATACAACGGCAGCACGGCGGTGACCATCTCGGCGGAGATGTCGGTGATGAGGCTGACCGCGCCGAGGACCAGCACGGTCGCGGGCACGGCCCGCCGCGCGATCCGCACCGACGGCCGGGCCACGGCGGTCAGCAGGGCGGCACTCGGCAGGGCCGGCAGGCCCGGGGCGGTGCCCGGGTCTGCCGGCGTGGGATGGTGCGGGCGTCCGCGACGTACACGGGTGGCTAGCTCCAGATGCCGGTGATGTCGACAGCGCTCGAGGCGTTGCCGGCGTGTGTCGTCAGGCCGCCGAGATCCTCCAGGGTGCGCAGCAGGTTGTAGTGGTTGTAGGTCGTCGACGAGCTGCTGCCCGCGGTGACGTGCTGGCCGTAGAACACCGTGGGGATCCGGTTGCCGCTCTGCTTGTTGTCCTCGTCGAAGGTCACCACGAGCACGCTGTTGTGGGTCTTCGCCCAGGTGGCGTAGGCGCCGAGGTTGTTCTGCAGCCAGGTGTCGCCCGTGGCGACCGAGCAGTCGTGCATGTCGTTGCACAGGTTCGGGACGACGAACGAGACCTTCGGCAGCGTCGAGTAGTCGGTCGGGAACTGCGTGAAGGTTTTCGCGGTGCTCGTCGGCACGTTACTGAAGGCGAACCACGGGTTGTGCTTGCGGGCGTACTTGGTGGAGCTGTTCGTGCAGACCGTCGACCCGGCCGACGGCAGGCCCTCGTTGTAGCTGCCGAACGTCTTGCCGGCGGCGATCAGTCCGGAGCCGAGGTTGGCGGCGCTGCTGAATCCCGGGGTGTAGCAGCTGTCGTCGGTGACGCCCTGGGTGCCGCCGGAGAACAGCGCGACGTAGTTGGGCTGGCTGGGGTGGGTGAGCGTATAGGAGGCGGTGAGGTTCGCGCCGCCACTTTTCAGCGAGTTGATGTACGGCGCGCTGGAGGATCCGATGACCTGCGAGTAGGCATGGTTCTCGAGCACCACCACGACGACGTGGTCGGGCGTCGGCAGGCTCGCGGCCTGCGCGGGGGCGGCGACCCACACTCCGAACAGGGCTGCCGCCAGGCTGGCCGCGCCGAGGGAGCCCAGCGCCAGGCGCGGACGCCGGACACGGGTGAGAACGGACAAGGTGAGACCTCCGGTGCCGGGAGAAGAATCAGCGCGAGCCCTCGCTGAAGATCCACGTCAGGTTAGAGGTCCGACCGACCACGGTCAGTACTGTGCTGAGGAAGATGAGGCAAACAGACGAAGGCGCTGCGACGCCGTGGTGTCACCCCCTCATAACCTTCCCCCGGCGCTGACCTGCACCACCGCCCGGCCGTCCCGCCTACTTCGCCGGCGCCGAGGACGGGGCCGGGCTGGGCACGGTGGACCAGGATGTCGCCGTGGCCGGAGACGGCACGGATCTCGACGGTCTCGTCGGACGGGGCGGGGCGGTCGACGGCGTCCATGTCGCTGCGCGCGGTGCCGTCGCCCGTACGGAGGTCCAGCAGGGCAGCGGGCCCTCGCGCACGCCGATGTCGAGCCGGCCGGATCCGGTCACGAGGCTGACCGTGCCCCGCGCCACCTCGCCGATGCGGATGTCGGCCGAGCCGGAAGTGGCATCGACGCTCGCCCCCGCCCGGTCGATGTCGATGGACCCGGCGCCGCTGGCCAGCCGCACCGGCGCCGCCGTCTCGCCGATGGTGATGTCGCTGCGCGCGGCCTGGATCACCGCCGTGCCGTCGAGCCGCCGGATCCGGATCGCGCTCTTGGCGGTCCCGACGTCGGCGTGCCCCCGGCAGCGGCCGACGCGGACGTCCCCGCCGGCGGTTCTCAGCCGCAGGTCGCCGGTCTCGTCAAGGTCGACGCCGCCGAGCGCGGCCTGCACCGCGCAGTCGCCCAGGCGGCCCGCCGCCCGGATTCCCGGGGCGGTCGCGTCGACCCGCGAGCCCGCGGGCAGGTCGACCGTCACCTCGACCGCCTCGCCGGACCCGAACAGGGACCGCAGGCGCCTCCTCGGCGCCCGGATCGTCGGCCGGCCGTCGGAGTACTCGACGGTGGTCTCCCGGGCAGCCTGCACGTCGTCGTCGCTGGACGGCTCGGCCGGGTGCACCTGCACGACCGTGTCGGCGCGATCGCCCGCCCGGATCTGCAGGCCGCCGGCGCCCAGTTCGATGACGGCGAGGATCGGTTCGGGGGTGTCGAAACTCGGCATGGTCCATCTCCTTTTTGACTGGCCGGCCCGGGTTCTGGAAAGTCGGATCACACCGCTCTAGCGGACCCAGCCGCTGTAACGCCGCCCCTGCTGCCGGGATCCCCGCACGCGGGGTTCCCGGGCACGGCGCCGGGGTCGAGCGCGGCGCCGACGGCGCGCACGAGCCAGGCGTTGACGGACAATCCCTCGCGGTCGGCCGCCTCGTCGATGCGTGGCCTGAGATGCTCGGGGACGCGCAGCGTGAGCCGCGACGTACGTCCCTCGTCGCCCTCCGGCACGACGGGCGGCGGTGCCACGACGCCGGGCGAGGACTCGGCGGGCAGACCACCCGCCGGCCCAACCCCGACGGAACGGTTGACGTCACGAATGACGTCACTTTCGGCCGACGGAAGCGTCGGCGGCGGCGTCACGACGAAGTCGGGGTCGCGGCCGCGCAGCCGCACGTCGACCGAGCCCGGCGCCAGCTCGCGGGTGATCTCATCCGCGGCCGCCGACAGCGCCTCCAACAGGGCAAGCCTGGCAGCCGACTCCAGTGGCCCGACCAGCGCGAGCGCGTCCGCACCCCCCGCCTGCGCGGCGAGGGCGAGCTCCCGGCGAAGGTTCTCGACATACGGCGCGAGGTCCATGACGCCATTATGGCGTCACTCAGACGTCAAAGGCAAGACCGCATTCTCAGGCGGCGAACGCCCGCTGGCTCGTCGCATGCGCGAGCAACCGGGCGATGTCGGTGGTGCGCCGCGCGGTCGCGCAGACCACCCGATCGGGGCGGACGAGCACGGCACGGATCCGGACTCCGGTCAGCCATCGGCCCACCTCGCTCGCCGGACTCACCGCGACGATGCGGGGTCCGGTCGAGCCCGCGTCGACCAGGTCCAGGGTGAGCGGAACTCCTCCGCCAGCCCCGCTTCCTGCAGGATGCGCACCACCTCGCCGTCGAGATGCACGGCACGCGGGAGCGAGTAGGGCGCCCGGTGGCGGTCCAGCACCACGCATTCGATGCCGCGGCGGGCCAGCAGCAGCGCGGCGGTCAACCCGACCGGGCCCGCGCCGACGACGACCACCGGCGCCGTCACAGCACGTCCGGGGTGGTGAACGCGTAGTGGCCGAGGAGATCCCGGACGCGGGCGGCGTCGACCCGCAGCACCGGTTCGAACACCTTGCCCACCTTGGTGAGCGGGATCCGATCGACGACCAGCACCCAGTCCCCTCTTTCGCCATGAACACCGCATCGAGATTCCCCGCCAGGCAGCAGGTGCAGCCCCAGCAATCATGGTGTTCCGCGGAACCGCACCACGGCCATCGCACTCCCGCCGCCATCGCGGTCGACCACCTGAGACAGGGCGTCCGCTCGTCCTGCACCCGGGGCGGTCAGGTCAGCATGATCTCGGCTTCCAGGCGGGCAAGGGGAGCGCCGAGGCAGTAGTGGAGGCCGTGGCCGAAGCCGAGATGGCGCGCCGCCGGGGCGACCGAGGCGTAGCGGGTAGATGTCGAAGTCGTCGGGGTAGAACGATCGTAACTGGTCAGGTATTTGTTTGATCTTGGGTTAGCTGGTTGCGGGCATCCAGG
>NZ_CADCWT010000111.1 GCF_902806485.1 Candidatus Frankia alpina
GCCCCGGCGGGGCGTCAGCACGAAAGCCGGTCGGGTGCGAATCGGGCCGCCTCGGGGCCGGCGGACGTACGTCCGCGGGATCGGCCACCACCACCTCGGCGCCGCCGGCCGTGGGATTACCGAAGGCTACGGCGCGGAACGTCTGACTCGTCCGGCCCCTCGCCGCTCCTTCGGGCACCGCCGCTCCCTCGGGCACCGCGGGGACGGCCGGGCGCGCAGGCAGGGTCCCGAACGCGACAATCCGGCCGCCGCCGGGCTGGGAGCGCCCGGCTGGATCACCGTCCGGCGCCGGCTCCGGAACCCGCCGGACGGCGTCCGACGGGTAGACCCCGCGACCCATCACGGTTCCGGCCCTCAACGACCACCGCCCGCACCTTCCCGCCTCTGCGTCTCGCCACCGCGATATCCACCGACCGGTGGCGAAAACTTCGCCAATCGCCACAGGGTGCGCCTAATAGGGACGACCCTGACACCGATCAGGGTCACATGCGGCGATTCACCCCAGAGTAGCTCCGGCGCCAGCCCGCCCGACGACCAGCTCGCCGGCTGTGACCGGCCCCGATCCGCCCACCGCGAGCACCGGGGATGGCCCGCTCGTTCGGGCGGGGGCGGGCACACCGCGGCAGTCGGGAAATTCAGGAGACGGCGTCGGCCGACAAGCTGCGGGCCGGGCCCGTCCGCCCTATGACTTCTTGACCCGGCACACCCGTTCCAGGACCAGCCCGCCGACGAGAAGCACAACCGCGGCGGCCAGGCCGAACCCCGCGGTGATCGCGTCGCCGCCCGCAGTCGGAAACTCGTCCGTCCGCGGCGCGGTGTACCCGAGCGCACCCGCCCAGGCACCCGCGAGCGCCGCCCCCACGACCGAGCTTGCCTTCGCGAGCGCCGCCAACCGGGCGACGGTGAGCGGCAGAATCGGCCGGGTGCCCGGCCGACCCTCCAACCGGCGCCGTGTCTGGGTGGCGACCTGAAGCTCGATGACCCCGATCACGACCACCGACAGCGACGCGGTGCGGGGCAGCGTCGGAATGAACCGGTAGGCCCACCACAGCAGCAGGTAGCCGAGGATCCCGAACAGGACCGCAGCCAGGACAAGGTCACGCGGCCGGGTGGATTTCACGCCGACGCCCCGCCTTCGCCGGTCTCCCCGGCCGGGGCGCAGTCACGCAGCCGCCCGGCGATCCGCCGCAGGCCGACGAGCTCCCCGGCATCCGTCATCCGGGCGACCAGGTCGGCGACCCGGCCATGACCCGGCAGGGTCGCCTCCGGGTCGACATCCAGCCAGGGCACGCAGACGAAGGCCCGCAGGTGCGCCCGCGGGTGGGGGATGAGGATCTCCGGGTCGTCGCTACGCAGTGCGCCGACGGCGATGACATCCACGTCGAGCGTGCGCGGCCCCCACCGCACGGTTCGCGTCCGCCGCGCCCGCTCCTCCACGGCGCGCGCGGCAGTCAGCAGCTCCCGCGCCGACGCCGGTGCCGCCAGCACGATCGCGTTGAGGTAGTCGTCCTGCTGGGGACCGCCCACGGGGGCGGTCTCGTACACCGGTGAGCACGCCGTGACGCCGAGGAGATCGTCGAGCTGGCGCACGGCGGCCCGCAGCAGCGCCCAGCGGTCGCCGAGGTTGGAGCCGAGCGCCAGCACCGCGTGGGCGGCCCCGGTCATCCGGTCACCGGCCATCGGGCGCGGGGGGCGCCGGGTCGGTGGGCCGGTCCCGGGTGACGGTGACGGCGACGTCGCCGAAGGGGAGCGGGATCGGCGCGGCCGGCTTGTGCACGGTCACCTCGGCGCGCATGACCCGATCCGCGCGCAGGCAGGCGGCGACGAGACGATGCGCCAGGGTCTCGATCAGATCCACCGGGGGGCCGCCGACGATGCCGGCGAGCGCCTCGGCGAGCTCGCCGTAGTGGACGGTGCGCGTGACGTCGTCGTCGCGCGCCGCCTCGGACACGTCCAGCCAGATGACGACGTCGACGACGAACTCCTGGCCGAGTTCCCGTTCGGCCGCCAGCACCCCGTGACGGCCGCGGACCCGCAGACCGGTCAGGGTGATCCGGTCCAGCGGCACGTCGCCGAGCCCGGACCCGCCCAACCCACCCGTCACCGGGCTGACCACGGCACCTCCTGCTCTCCCGCGCAGCCGGGCGCGGCCGTGGGACGGTTCCGGCGACCGGGGCCCGCGGGCACCACCACCGGCAAGCTCGTGGTGGTCGCCACGTCCGCGGCGCCGCCCTGCCGCCACGCCCGCACGACGCGCACCGCATCGGCCGCCGGCCGCACCGCGTGCACGCGCACGGCCCACACCCCGGCGACGGCCAGCAGCACGGTGGTCGCCTGCGTGGCGTCGTCGCGCTCGTCGCTGGGCCGCGGTCGGGCACTCCCGGCGGCCAGGACCGAGCCGAGGAAGGACTTGCGCGACGTGCCCACGAGCAGCGGCCGGCCGAGAGCAGCGAGCGCGTCGATGTTGTTGAGCAGCGCCCAGTTGTGCGCCGCCGTCTTGGCGAAGCCGATCCCGGGGTCGAGAATCACCCGGTCCGCCGAAACTCCGGCGGCGATGACCGTCTCCAGCCGCGCTTCGAGCTCGGCGATGACCTCCGAGACGACGTCCCCGTAGACGGCCCGGCTGGACATGTCCACGCTGGGCCCACGGGCGTGCATGAGCACGTAGTGGACGCCGCGATCGGCGACCAGGGCGAGCAGGTTCGGGTCGCAGCCACCGGAGACGTCGTTGACCAACACCGCCCCCGCGTCGACGGCGGCGGCCGCCACCGAGACCCGGCTGGTGTCGACGCTGACCCGCACCCCGGCCGCGGCAAGCTCGGCCACGACCGGCAGCACCCGGCGCATTTC
The DNA here is from genome assembly GCF_902806485.1 of Candidatus Frankia alpina. Classification (GTDB taxonomy): domain Bacteria; phylum Actinomycetota; class Actinomycetes; order Frankiales; family Frankiaceae; genus Frankia; species Frankia alpina. The sequence goes on from NZ_CADCWT010000111.1 coordinate 2,851, forward strand.
CTCCGAGGCGACGACCCGGGACGCGCCCGGGCGGGTCGACTCGCCGCCGACGTCGATGAGATCGGCACCCTCGTCCACCATCCGCAGCCCGGCCCGCACCGCGTCCACCGGGTCGAGGAACGTGCCGCCGTCCGAGAACGAGTCGGGCGTGACGTTGACGACGCCCATCACCTTGGTGAGGTCACTCGGCTCGAGAAGATCATCGACCGACATGCTCACACCACACCCACTCCGGCCGGGCCGCCGCCCCGCGAGACCGCGGCGGCCCGGACCGCCGACAGCGGCGCCCGGCGGTAGGAATACCGGTAGACCGGCCGGAAGCCGAGATCGGTGTACAGCCCCCTGGCCACGGTGCTGACCTCCTCAACCTGGAGATATGCGTGCGTGGCGCCGCGTGCCCCCGCCCATTGCGCGAGTGCGGCGACAACCCACCGGGCCGCGCCTCGGCCGCGGGCCGCCGGCAGCGTCGCCATGCTGTAGATGCCCAGCCAGCGATCATCCGCGACGCCACGGCCCACCGCCGCCGGCACACCGTCGACGGTCAGCGTCACATAGACGGTGGGCAGGCGCAGCGCCGAGAGCACGGCGAGAGTGCCGGCCCGCTGCACGCCGAAGACGGTGAACATCTGCCCGGCGACCCGCAGCCACTCATCCCCCGGCACGTCTGCCGTGGCCACCCCGACGGACGCCGGCGCCGGCACGGACCTCGACGGTGAGGGCGGCACCGACGCCAGCGCCCCGAGCGGCGCCACGCAGACGTCGGTGGGTCCGGTGTCGTCGTAGCCGGCGTCGTCGAGCGCGGCGCCGAGCTGCTCCGGCCGGGCGACGGGAGTCAGCTGAAAGGTCGGCGGCAGGCCCTCGGCGGTGTAGAAGTCGTTGACCGCGGCAAGCGCGGCCCGCACATCGGGGACGCCGCCGTGGGCCCACACCGAGTTCCCGCGGCGGGACGCCCCGGCGGAGGCCCGCAGGGTCCAACCGCCGATCTCGATCTGCCGCAGTGGCGGCCAGGCCCGGTTGGCCACGGCCTCGAGCTCGCGGGCCAGGGACGCCTCGTCGGGGGGCAGGTCGGCCCGCGGGCCGACCAACGAGTCCGGCGGGTCGGGCGCCGCCTGGTCACCTCGCATGGCGCACCCCGGTCGACCGGGCAGGTCCGCGCCCACGGCACGACCTGCGGGAGTGGGAGTACTGCTGGGCCGCATCCGCCATCGTGCCGAGGCTACCGACCCGATGGCGTCGATGGTCGGCGGCACCGGTCGAACCGGCACCACCGCCGTACCCGGCCCAGCAGCGGCAACCATGACCGAATGTCATAATTTCGCCACCATTGCGGCCTCGTTCCCATTCTGGCGCAGACCGACGGTCGGTTGCCGTCGACGGCCGATCCGGCTCCACCGCGCAAGGCCGGCGGATTCCGACGGCGCCTGCACAATCCTTCTCCGTTCGGTCCGGTCAGGACGTGAGTTCCTTCTCCCGCGGCCGTCGAAACCGGTCTCGCCCCAACCCCACCAAGCGATCGAGAACAGCCGACAATAACAAGATCAGTTGCGGAAACCTTGAAGAAACACCACGTAGAGCCACGGTGGAAGCCACATTGCGACGGCGCGATTGTCACCATCCGACACGGCCGCCCTTCTAGTATCGAGATGAGGAACCGGTAGAACCCGGTCAACACGACCGGGTTAACCGGCCGGTGGCAGCGTCGCCGCCAGGCGACAGCCGGAGCCGCCGGCCATCGGAACAGAACCGGACCGCCGCCGGAGCCGCCGGCGGTCACGGAACCGCCAGGTCGCGTGGTCTTACCGTGCGCTTCCGACGGGTCGCCCCTCGCAGCGAGCCTCGCCTCTCGCTACCTTGTCGGCACGGTCGCTGACCGTGGTGTTTTCGGAAGGAAGGACGCGCGGCATGCCGCAGTCGAGCGGATCTTCACCGGGTCGCGGCTCCGATCACGGATCCACGGGCCCGACCGGTCGATCCGGCCCTCTCCCAGTCCGGCAAGCGACGAGCGAGGCGATCAGCATCCCGCCGGCCCGCACCCCGCCGGACGATCATCCTGAGGACTACCCACCGGAGCCGCCCCCGCCGCCAGTCGACCGGTGCGACCTCGGCCCCATCAGCGCCCCGTCCGCCCAGCAGCTCTGGGCCACGGACGACCTCGCGGACCTGGCCCGCTCCTCGGCCCTGTTCACGCAGGAGCCGCTCGGGCCCGAGGGCCCGATCAGATCCGAGGGCCCGATCAGGTCCGGGTGGTCGCCGAGCGGCCCGTACCCGTCGTGCGCGGTGCCCTCGACGCACCCCGCCGCCCTGACGTTGACGATGTTCGGCGGCTCCGACCGGCGCCAGTTCCACCGGTACGCCGGAGCGGCGATGATGACCGCGATCCTCGCCGAGGGCCAGATCATGGAGGTCTCCGACGTCCTCGCGGCCAGCCCCATCCAGCTCGCGCTGGAGCGAGCCGACGACATGCTCGGCGACCTTCTCGATGCCCACGAGGCGACCCCGCCCGCGCATATCTTCGCTCAGACCGCCCGACTGCGCCGGGGGCTGGAACGGCTCGGCCGTCGCTCGATGCCGGCCGGCGACGCCCGTCGCCGCGATGTGCTCACCGGGCGGGTCGCGGTCCTCGGCGCCGACGCGGCCTTCAAACTCGGTGACATCGAGACCGCCCGGGCGCTGACCACCCTCGGCTTCCAGGCCGGGGGGCTCGCCGGCGAGGGACCGCTGCTGGGCTCCGCCCGAGAAGTCGCCGCCGTCAACGAGTTCTACGCCGGCCACCCCGACGAAGCTCTCCGCCTCGCCCGCGACGGACTGACCCATGTCGGCGACGGGCCGGTGCGCGCCCGGCTCATCTGCCAGGTGGCTCGCGCCCTGGCCGCCCTCGGCGACGTGCGCGGCGCCGCCCAGGCGTTGGATCAGGCCTATGACCTGGCAGATCTGATCCCCCCGGACCAGTGGGGGCGGCCGGGGCCGAGCTTCGAGAACTTCAACCCGGTCGAGGTCTCCTACAACGCCACCACCGCGCTGTGCCTGCTCGGCCGGCCGCAGGCGGCGCAGGAGCACGCCGAGCTCGCGCTGCCGAAGCTCGACGCGATGAACGCCCCCGGCTTCCGCTCGGTGATCCGGCTGGACCTCGCCCTCGCCCTCGCCCGCCAGGGCCGCCTGGAGCTCGAACGGGTCTGCGACCTGGCCACCAAGGCGATCGAAATCTCCTGGGGACGCACGGTTGCCTCCGTCTCCGGGCGCGCCGACCAGCTGCTGGCCGCGACCCGCCCGCACAGCGAGGTGCGCGAGGTCCGGGAGCTCGCGCTGCTCGTCCGGGAATGGCAACGCTCCGCCGCCGGCCAACGCCCCGGGCCGGGTGCGGTCACCGCGCCGGGGCTGGCCGTCTGAGCTGGACCGCTCCTCGATCGGGAGGACCGCTGCGATGGCCGACGACAGTCCCGCTCGCCAGGATTCCCCCGGCCCGCCGGGTCGCCCCGATCCGCCGGGTCGGGTCCGTCTGACGGCGGCGGCCACCCGCCGCGCCGTCGCCGAGATCGCCGCTCGCGCCGACCTCGACGACGCGGGTGCGGTCCTGGTCAAACGGACGGTCAACGCCGTATACCGATTACCCCGCGCGGGCGCGATCGTGCGCATCACCGGCTCCGCCGCGATGACGCACCGGGTGGCGAAGGTCGTCAGGGTGGCCGGCTGGCTGGCCGATCGACGCGTCCCCGCCGTCCGCCTCATGCCCGGCGTGCCCGCTCCGATCGCGGCTGGTGGCTTCGTCGCGACCATCTGGGTCGACGCGACGCCCACCGGGACATCACCCGCCGGCCCGACGCCACGCACCGGGGACCTCGCCGCCCTGCTGCACGCCCTGCACACTCTCGACCCGCCGAGGCCACCGCTGCCCCGCTGGGACCCCCTCGACAACGTCCGGCGGCGATTATCCGACGCGGAGGCGTTACCCGACGCCGACCGCCGATTCCTGGAACGGATGACCGATCACGTCGCCGCGGCGCTCGGTACCATCCGCTACGCGCTGCCGACCGTCGTCGTTCACGGCGACGCCCACCTGGGCAACCTGATCCGGGCAGCGGACGGTCGGGTACTGATGTTCGACTTCGACGCCACGAGCGTCGGCCCGGCCGAATGGGACCTCGTCCCCGTCGCGGTCGGCCGGGCGCGATTCGGCTATGACCCGCAGGCTCATCGTGACCTGGCCCGTGGCTACGGCTTCGATGTCACCGCGTGGGAGGGCTTCGCCGTCCTGCGGGCCGTGCCCGAGCTGAAACTGGTCACCAGCGTCCTGCCGGTGCTGGCCAGCAGCGCGAAGCGTCGCCGCTCAGTTCCGGACCCGGATCGACAGCCTGCGCCACCGCGACGGCGACGCACGCTGGTCGCCGTACCGGTGAGCCCGCTCGCCCGGCTGCGAGTCGCCCGGCTGCCAGGGACGCAGCAGGGCCGCCATCCCCAACGCCCAGCCGACGCCGAGCAGGTAGCCGCCGAGGACGTCGGACAGGAAGTGCACTCCGAGCCCGAGCCGGGCGAAACCGGTCACCGCGACGACCACCCCCGACCCGACCCACCAGGGCCATCGCGCCCGGCGACCGGTGACGGCCCGGACCGCGACGAGGCAGACGACCGCGGCAACCATCGCGCCAAGCGCATGCCCGGAGGGGAAACTGAGCCCGGCAGCGTGCGCCACCGGATTGGTGAACGACGGCCGGGCCCGCCCGATCAGCTCCTTGAACCCCGTGGCCAGCAGCCCCCCACCACCGACCGTCACCAGGGTGAACAGTGCCAGCAGGCGGGTGGCGGCCGGATCGGCTCGGCCGACGCCCCCGCGGCGGGAACGCCACCACAGCGCGGCGGCACCGACCACCGCGATCGCTCGCAAGACCGTCAGGTGGAAGACCGCGCTCACCCACCGCAGCGCGGTCACCAGCCATCCCGTGGTGGCCGCCAGCCGGCCCAGCGCCGCCGCGACGTCGGCGTCGTCGTCCAGCACCGGCGACCAGGCAGCGTCGACCATGACCGCGAGCACCACGAACCCCAGGATCGCGGCCTGCGCGCCCCGGCGAAGTCCACGGGTACCCGATGGCATCGTCGTGTCCCTGCCCATTTCGCTCGGCTTATCCCAGCCTGCGCCCGGCCACGGAACCGCACGAGCCAGATGTTCGTCAGGCGACACGGGCGGGCCACGGCATTTCGGATAGCCGGCCCGTGCGGTCCGCCCCAACGCATGTCATTCTGGTCCAACCTGCCGGACCGGTCCGGCAGACCACGTCCTGCAACGGAAGGTCCGGTTCCGCCCGCAGCGGGCCGGCGGGCTGTCCCCCTCGCACGGGCGTCAGACAGCCCCGGCCGCATGGCTCGGCTCGCCCGATCGGAGGGGAGACCCTTGGACATCGCGGAGGGAAAGCCCGGATCGGAAGATCCAGCCCGGGGCCCCGGTACCCGGGGAGCCCGTCCGTGAACGGCGACGGGCGGGAGCTCGGCGCCATCCGGGTCGGCGATGTGACGGACACCGAGCGGGTCGTCAACGAGACCTGGCGGGCACCGTCGCCCGGCCACGGCTCGGCCGCGGGCCAGCCCGATGCCGGCTGGCCCGCGGCGGACGCCGCCGGCCCCGGTCCCGCCGTCGGCCAGGGCTGGAGGGTCGACGCTGCCCCGCGAGGCCACACGAACGCTCCGCGGGCCGAACGGGCCGACCATGCGGCGCCGCCGCCCACCTCCGACACCTGGCCGTCGATCCGGCAGTTCGATCCCGGCCCGGCCCCAGATCCCGTCGCCGAGCCCGGCTGGACCAGCGGCAACGGCCGGATGCTCCCGGTCGAGACCCGCACGTTCGACCCGCTGCTCGATCAGTTCCCGCTGGCCCCGGGCAGGGCGTTCGGTCAGCCGTGCCCGCCCACCCCGCCGGCGGAGACCCGCGCCTGGCCGGCGAACCCGCTCCCGTCCAGCCCCCCGGTGGTCGCGCCCCGACAGCAACCGCCGCCCGGCCCCCCGGCACAGCCGCACGGCGCCGCGCGGCAGCAGCCGGAGGACCCGCGGTGGGCGGCTGCGGCGGCCCCGGCCGATCCTCGGTCGACCATGCCGATGCCCCTGGCCGGCGCCGCCCACGGCGAGCGCTTCGACGAGTACCGCCCCTCGACCGCGTACCCGGCCCCGCCGCCGTCCGGCAGCGCGGCGACCGGCGAGATCGCTCTCGGTGGCCCACTCGCCGGGCCGCCGCCGACTCCTGCCCCGAACGGGCACGTCCCTTCCTGGCTGCGCGAACCCACCGTGTCACCGGCTCGCCACGAGCCGGCTCCGACGAGCCCCCCGGCCGCGGCGGGATGGGGCAGCCGCGGTCTCGCCCCCGACCCCCGCCGTCGCGCCCCGGCACCCGATGCCCTGTACCCGGACGAGACGCGCCAGCACCGCCTAGCCGCCCAGCCGCCCCACCCGGGCCGGGCCTATCAGGGCCGGCCCGCTGCTGGGATCGACCGCGGCGCGCCCCGCCCGAGGCCAAGCGAGGGCAGTCACCAGCGGGGCATCCGGCAGGAGGCACCCGGCCGCGGCGGCGTCCTTCCCGGCCCACCGCCCACCGACGGTGCGCGGTGGGCCGACGGCCACGCCAGCCGGGTTCCACTCGGACCGCCGGCGGGACCGGCCCCGCACCCCGACGACGGCCCGGACGGCCGGTCCGGCAGCCCCTCGGACGCCGACCGGCAGCACTCTGCGCGAGGTACCGGATCCGGACGCCACCGCGGCGCCCGTAACGACCACGAATCCCAGCAGGATCGCGGCCCCCTGCATGATCGTCGTCACTTCTCCCGGGATGACATGCCCGTCCAGGATCAAGGGCTTCGCCAGGGCCTCGGGCACCGCCAGGTCGACCACAGCGCCCGCCAGGACGGCGGGCCACGCCTCGGCCGTGGATCACGGCAGGACTACGGCCCCTACCCGGACGACGGGCCATCGCTCTCCGCCGATCCGTATGCCCTGTATCCGGACGGCGCCGCCCGTGTCGACCGCACCCGGCGACCGCCGGCAAACGGAAAAGGATCCGAACCGTACCCGTCCGATGATCGCCCGTCCGCGGGGGCGGGGCCGGGTGGGACGGGCCGGCCGCCCCCCGCGCAGCCGGGTCCACGCGAGGCGGGCAGCCGCGCCGGGCTGCTCACCAGCGCGCTGCTGCCCCCGCCGCCGCAGACGGCGTCCCGTGGCTGGCGCAAGCTCGTCTACCAGGTGTCCGCCGGCGCGGTGAACCCCGGGCCGTCGCCCGACGAGGTCCGCGATCGCCGGCAGATCGCCCGGATCCGCACCCCGTTGCTGGACTGCCACCGCGTCGCGGTCCTGTCCCTCAAGGGCGGGGTCGGCAAGACCACGACCACCGTGGCGGTCGGTTCGACCCTGGCCAGCCTGCGTGGCGATCGAGTGGTGGCGATCGACGCCAACCCCGACCGCGGGACACTCGGCTCCAAGGTGCCGCGCACCTCCGCGCACACCGTGCGGGAGCTGCTGGAGGATGCGCACCGCCTGCACCGCTACGTGGACGTCCGCAAGTACCTGTCCCAGGCCGACTCCCGGCTGGAGGTGCTGGCCTCGGCCAACGATCCGGAGCTGTCCGACACCTTCGGCGCCGAGGACTACCGAGCCGTGGACGATCTGCTCCAACGGCATTATTCGATCCTGCTGACCGACTGCGGAACGGGCATCCTGCACAGCGCCATGCACGGGGTGCTGCAGCTCGCCGACACGCTTGTGATCGTGAGCAGCGCGACCGCGGACGGCGGCACCAGCGCGAGCGCCACGCTGGACTGGCTGGACGCGCACGGGTACGCCGAGCACGTCCGCGAGGCGGTCACGGTGATCTCGATGTTTCCGACGCAGGGCGAACGGGTCGACGTCGACGCCCTCGCCCGTCACTTCGAGGCGCGGACCCGCCGGGTGGTGCAGGTCCCCTTCGACCCGCACCTGGCCGACGGCGGGCGGATCGTGCTGTCGGACCTGAAGCGAGAGACCCAAACGGCTTATCGGGAGATCGCGGGCGCCGTGGCCGAGCGCTTCGGCGAGGAGCGCGGCAGCCGGCCCCACTGAGCGGCTGCCCCAGGACGCCCGGCCGCCGCAGCGCGGGCACCCGTCCGGCTGACGACCGACTCAGCGGCTCAGCGCCGCCACCGCCGCCCGGACGCCGGGGCGCCGCAGCTGGCGGGCGACCGTCGTGCGACCCTCGATGAGCCGGGTGAACAGGCCGAAGGTGCCCGGGCCCGACATAAGGGCGTGCATCACCCCCGGTCGCCGGGTGAACGCGCCGAGCACCTCCCGGCCCGCCGCCATCTCCGGGCCCAGAATCGCCTCGACGCGGTCGGGGTAGGCGTCCAGGGCGGCCGAACCGACGGACCCGGCGGCACCAGGGGCGCCGACCGCGGCCGCCTCTCCGGCGAGCCGGCCCGAGCGCAGCGCGAACGAGATGCCCTCCCGGGTCCACGGGTCGAGCAGGCCGGCGGCGTCCCCGGCGACGAGGACCCGGCCACGGCGCAGCGGAGAGTCGACGGCCCGGACCCGGGTGAGGTGGCCGGAATCGTGCTGGCGCGGGGCGGCGGTGAGCCCGAGCCGCTCGACGAACCGCTCGTAGTACCCGCGTAGGGCGGCGCCCTGGGCCCGGTCGCCGATCACCCCCACGGTCAGCACCCGTCCCTTGGGAAACAGCCAGCCGTAGGAGCCGGGCACCGGGCCCCAGTCGAGTAGCAGGCGGCCGGCCCACCGGTCGGCGAGGGCGGCGTCGACGACGAACTCGCCCTCCAGGCCGACGTCGACCTGATCGCACCGGACTCCGACGTGGGTGCTGCAGCGTCCCGAGGCGCCGTCCGCCCCGATGACGACGCGGGCCCGCAGCTCGGCGCCACCGCGCACCCGCACGGTCACCCAGCCGTCGTCCGCCCCGGGCGCCACGGCGCCTGCCGGCCGGTCCGCCGGGTCGCCACCCGGCTCGGGCAGGCCCAGCACCTGCACGCCGGTGCGCACGATCGCCCCGGCCGTCTGGGCTGCGGCCAGCAGCGCGGCGTCCAGGTCGGTCCGCATCACCATGGCAAGCCAGGGCCGGGCATCCGGCCGGCCCCGGCTGACCGTGTATCGACCGTCCCAGGTCATGGTCAGCGAGCTGGCCGTGGCACGGACGAGGCCCGCCAGGTCGATGCCGACGTGATCGGTCGACAGGCCCACCAGCCCGCCGCCGCAGGTCTTGTACCGCGGCATCGACGACCGTTCAAGGACGCAGACACGGGCCCCGGCGGCCGCCGCCGCCCGCGCCGCGCTGCCCCCGGCGGGGCCCGCCCCGACGACGATGACGTCGAAGGTGCTGTCCGGCGTGTCGATCGCGCCCACCGCAATCCCTCCCTGTCGGGCCATCGGCCCGCCTGCACCCGTTCCACCGGACGGCGGCCGGCTCGTCGTGGGGGCCCCGCTCGGTGGCCCCGGCCCGGTCAGCGCAGGGTGAGGCTGCGGCCGACGAGACCGGCCCGGACCCGGCGCTCCTGCGCGTTGAGCGGCGTGGGGTCCGCGAGTGCCGCCCGGTAGGCGAGCCACAGCGCGGCGGCCGGCTCCTCGCAACGCTCCGCCTCGGTGTCCGCGGCGAGATCCCAGACCGGTACGGCGAGGCCATCGGCTCGGAAGAAGCCGACGAACCGAGATCCCGGGCCGACGGTGAGCCGCTCGGCCGCGGCCAACCGGGCGAGGGCGTCCAGCAACGCCTCCTCCGAACGGGCGACGTCGGCGGCGGCATCGGCGGCGGGCGCGTCCATGGCGGTTCCGGCCGGCGCGGCCAGCGGCAGCGCCCAACGCAGATGCCACCTGTCGCTGGGGTGGCACCAGTAGGCGGCCGGCACGGCGGACAGCCGCACCGTGGGCACCACGGTGGCGTTGGCGCGCTCCAGCATCGCCGCCACCTCCTGATTGGGCCCGCTGTCGTCGTCCGATGACGGCAGCCACCAGCCGAAGCCGGGGTGGACAGTGATCTCCAGGGGGGCGGGATCGAGCAGATCGGTGAGCCGGGGCAGCCCGGCCAGCCCATCCGGCCGCTGCTCGACCAGGCGCGGGGACGAGGCGGCCGGTGCGTCCATCACGTTGCCCGGTTCGGCGTCGAGGGCGGCGAGCAGCGCCCCGGCGATGTCGCGGGACGCGTCCAACCCGGGCAGCGCGGTCTGCATGGCGACGAGGATCTCCCCGTCCTCCCGGACCAGCGCCGGCGCCGCCTGCGGCAGCATCGTGCAGAGCGTGATGCGTCGGTCGGCATGCTCGGGATGCTTGGCGAGGTGGTCGGCCGCGAGGATCAGCGGGGCGGTCGCGCTCGGCACCAACTCACGCAACGCGACCAGGTCGGGCTCGTCGCGGCGGCCGAGGAAGGGCCTTAGCACCGGAGCCGGCCTGGTCCGCTCGCCGTGGCACGCCTTGTAGCGGCGCCCGGAGCCGCAGGGGCAGGGCTCCCGCGGCCCGACTACGCCAGTCGCGCCGGTCGCGCCGTCGGCTCCCGGCTCGACGGGACGGCGACGGGCGGCGGCGGGCGAACCGGCCGCGACGCGGGAGGGGCGGGTACCCGGACGCTGGGATGCGGGTCGACGTGCGATCACGGGCTCCTGGGGTCATGACCGTCACGCACGGTCGTGGACATCGGCTGGGTACGGCTGGATTCGGGGTAAGGCTAGGCCATGGGCCACGCGAGGCGAGGACGCCGGGCGCCGCGGCCGCACCCCGCGGGGGCATTCCGGGATAACCCCCAACCATCCTGGGGGTTATCCCGCCGGGTCGACACCAGCCGCACACGAGAGATGGTAATGACAGGCACGATGATGGTGCCTGCCCGCCGGGTCGACCCTGGCGCAGGCGCGGAGATGATCGCCGCGTCCGGCTCGCACGCAGCCGCCCGGTCGGGCCACGGGATCGGAACGAAAACAGCGTCCCGGGGTGAGGAATGGTGGTTTGACGCGCGCCGGCCGGCATCGACGTCGAGTCAACGGGGGAATTGGTGGCAAAGGTCATCGTCGCCGGCGGGGGAATTGCGGGAATCGCCTGCGCCAATGCGCTGCAAGCAAAGGGAATCACGGCGGAGGTCCGGGACCGCGGCCGGGTGATCGGTGGCCGGATGGCCTCGCGGTGGATTGACGCGCGGATCGTGGACTCCGGCGCTTCCTATTTCACCGTCACCTCGCCCGAGTTCGCCGAAGTCGTGGACGACTGGATGGCCCGGGGGATGGCCCGCCCGTGGACCCGGCGGATTTCGGTGATCGACGGACCGAGTGGGACGTTGACCGCCGCCGAACCGAGGCCGCTGCGCTACGCCGCGCCCCGCGGGCTGCGGTCGCTGGTCGCGGACCTCGCGTCCCGGGCCGGGGTCAGCGTGGCGCAGTCCGCCCCGATCGCACGGATCACCCCGGGCCCGTTCGTCGACGGGGAGCCGGCGGACGCGGTGGTGCTGGCCATGCCCGACCCGCAGGCACTGCGCCATCTCGACGAGGCCTTCACCGAGGAGCGGGCCCTAGTCGCCGACCGGTCCTGGTCGCCCGCGCTGGCGCTGCTCGCGGGTTGGTCGCACCGCTGCTGGGCGCCGATGGACGGCGCTTTCGTCCACGACGACGACACGATCGAGTGGATCGCCGACGACGGTCGCCGTCGCGGCGACAACGCGCCCGTCCTGGTGGCGCACTCGACCGCCGGGTTCGCCCGGCCACGGCTGGCCGAGCCGCCGGCGGCAGGACCCGCGCTGATCGCATCGCTGCGACGGCTGCTCGCCATCCCGGAACAGCCGCGGTGGGTGCACGTCCAGCAGTGGACGTTCGCCCGGCCGGACCGCCCGCACGAGCAGCCGTTCCACCTGTCCGACAATCGAATCGGCCTGGCGGGCGACGGGTGGGGCCGTCCGAAGATCGAAAGTGCCTGGCTTTCGGGCACCGGGTTGGGCCGGGCGCTCGCCGAGCGACTCCGCTGATCGGCGACGGTGTGACGCACTTCCGCAAACGTTGGTCTAGCAGGTTCGATTGACGTTGCCCGAGGGGGGTACACCAGCCGGCATGGAGATCAAAGTTAGCCTGTCATTGCCTCGCGATGAGATCTCCATACCCGTGGTTCGCCGAATCTGTACGCAGTCTCTAAAGGTTCTCGGGGTATCCCAGGA
>NZ_CADCWT010000112.1 GCF_902806485.1 Candidatus Frankia alpina
CCTGCGACCAGCCCCGCTCCTCCCGGCTCAGCCGCAGCCGGGCGTTCGCCGTACGGGTCGCGGAACCACGGTTGGGCTTCGGCACCTCAGGTGATGATCCGGAGACTGCAGGCACCCGGGAAGCTGCCGAGGGACCGGTCGTGAGCTGCATCGGGGCCTCCGAAGTCAATCGGTTGACTCCTGGAGCTTAACCCTCAGTGAGATTAAGACGGTCATGCCGGTCTGTGGTCCCTTGAAGACCAGTCGGGGGGAAACAGTGGTCCTCCTGGCGCGCGGGAGGCCTGCTACCCGTTCATGGACGCCGCCTTCTAGAGTATGAGCGTGAGAGCCGGCCCCCTCGACCGACGTCCTCGACCGCCAGGATCCGGCGCCCCGACCCGTCCGCTGCGTGCGTGGCAGCGGGCGGCACTCGACATCTACCGGTCCCGCTCGTCGTCCGGAGCCCGGGACTTCCTCGCCGTGGCGACGCCGGGCGCCGGCAAGACCACCTTCGCCCTGCAGGTTGCGAGCGACCTGCTGGGCGCCGGCGAGATCAGCCGAATCACCGTCGTCGCGCCCACCGAGCATCTCAAGCGGCAGTGGGCGGCGGCGGCCGCCGAGGTCGGGGTGGATCTCGACCCGGACTTCCGCAACTCCGCCGGCGCGATCTCGGCGGACTACACCGGCGTCGCGGTGACCTACGCCCAGGTCGCGGCCCACCCGGCGCTGCACCGGGCGCGGACCGCCGCCCGGCGCACCCTGGTCATCCTCGACGAGATCCACCATGCGGGCGATGCGCTGTCCTGGGGGGAAGCGACCCGGGAGGCGTTCACCCCGGCGGCACGGCGCCTCGCCCTGACCGGGACGCCGTTCCGTTCCGACGTCAACCCGATCCCGTTCGTCACCTACCTGCCGGGACCGGACGGCGTGCTGCGCAGCATCGCGGACTCCTCCTACGGCTACGCTGAGGCGCTGCGCGACGGCGTGGTGCGCCCGGTGCTCTTCCTGGCCTACTCCGGCGAGATGTCCTGGCGGACCAGCGCCGGCGCGGAGCTGTCGGCCCGGCTCGGCGAACCCCTGACCGGCGAGCAGACCGCCGCCGCCTGGCGCACCGCCCTGGACCCGGGCGGGGACTGGATGCCGGCGGTCCTCGCCTCGGCGGACACCCGGCTGTCCCAGGTGCGCGCCGGCGGCATGCCCGATGCGGGCGGGCTCGTCATCGCCACCGACCACGCCACCGCCAGGGCGTACGCGGGGCTGCTCGCCCGGATCACCGGTTCCTCGCCGGTGCTCATCCTGTCCGACGACCCGACCGCCTCGGCGAAGATCGTCAACTTTCGGCAGTCCGCGGACCGGTGGATGGTGGCCGTGCGGATGGTGAGCGAGGGCGTTGACGTGCCCCGCCTCGCCGTCGGGGTCTACGCGACCTCGGCCTCGACCCCGCTGTACTTCGCCCAGGCCGTCGGCCGGTTCGTCCGAGGGCGGGGCCGGGGCGAGACCGCCTCGGTGTTCCTGCCGAGCGTGCCCTCCCTGCTCGCCCTCGCCGGGGAGATGGAGGTCCAGCGCGACCACGCGTTGGAGAAGCAGCCGCGCGACCCGGACGCCTTCGACGACGAGGCGCTGCGCGACGCCAACCGGCGCAAGGACACCCCCGACCAGCCTGACACGCTGTTCACGGCGTTGGGCTCCTCGGCCCATCTCGATCGGGTGATCTTCGACGGTGGCGAGTTCGGCACGCCCGCGGCACCCGGCTCGGTCGAGGAGGAGGACTTCCTCGGCCTGCCCGGTCTGCTGGAGCCGGACCAGGTCGCGACCCTGCTGCGCCAACGGGAGGCCGCCCAGCAAGCCGCCGCGCGGCGCAGCGCCGCCGCCCAGCCGAGGGGCGAGCAGCCCGAGGTGCCCGCCGCTCGCGACGGCGCGCAGTCGACGACCCGCCCGGTCCACGAGGTCATCGCCGAGCTGCGCAAGGAGCTCAACCGGCTGGTCGGGGCGCACTTCCACCGCACCGGCAAGCCGCACGGGATGATTCACGCCGAGCTGCGCCGGGCCTGTGGTGGTCCGCCGAGTGGGCAGGCCAGCGCCGCGCAGTTGCAGGCCCGCATCGACACGGTCCGCCGCTGGGCCGCCTGACGGCTGCCCGGCCGGCCCAGCGGCGGCGTCAGCCGCCCTGTGAGATGGCGATCGACAGGATCTTCGCCTTGCTGGCCGGGGCGCCGTCGGAACCGCCGCCCTGCACGCCGGGCTTGGTGAGCTTGTCGAGGACGTCCAGCCCCTTGGTGATTTTGCCGAAGACGGTGTAGCCGCCGGCCAGCGCCGCCGCCCCCTCCTGCGTGGGGTTGGCGTAGTTGATGAAGAACTGGCTGCTGTTGCTGTTCGGCGCGGAGCTGTGTGCCATCGCGAGCACGCCGCGGTCGTAGGTGACGCCCGTGGTGTTCTCGTAGCCGTAGCCGTAGCCGGGGCTGCCGCTGCCGGTGCCCGTCGGGTCGCCGCACTGCAGCACGGAGATGCCCGCCTCGCCACCGCCGGTCTGGCGGTGGCAGAGCGTGTCGTCGTAGTACTTGGCGTCGGCGAGCGTGCGCAGGGCGTGGACGGTGCACGGCGCCTTCTGCGCGTCCAGGTCTGCCGTCATCGTCCCGGCGTCGGTGGTGATGGTCATGGTGGCCGGGGAGGTGTCGACGGCGGCGGCCGGCTTCGGCAGGGTGGCGCCGCGGGCCGGGCTCTCCCCGGTGGCGGTGTACGTGCACGCGCCGACCTTGCTGGTGGCCGCCGCGGCGGCGCTGGGGGCCGCAGTGCTGGCCGCGTCGGCGGCGGTGACGTCGGACTTGTCGTCCTTGCCGGTGAGCAGGATGGCGGCGATCGCCGACGCCGCGACGACGATCGTCACGAAGCCGGCCACGATCGCGAGCCGCTGCTGGCGGCGCCGGTGGGTGACCCGTCGCCGCTGGGCCTGCCGGGCCGCGCGGGCCTCGGCGAGCTCGCGTTGCCGTCGCTCCTTGGAACTGGTCACCGTCGCCGGCCTCCTCACATCCCGAACCTGGCAGGTTCTCTGCTGCTGCGTCCCGTCCGTCCCGCCGCGGCGGACACGGGTGGTCTGTGCACCGTAACCGCTCGGCGGCAGCCGGCTGGGCAGCGTACCTCCGCCGAGCATGCCGAAGCCGCCTGTGTGCCCGCTGTGTGCCCGCCCGCCCGCAGGTGATCGGGCACGGCCTGGGAGGCGTCGACGATGGCTGGTAGCGTTGCCGCAAAGTGAGATGCGGTACCGATCAGGGGCTGACGCGATTCATGCTCGATAAGCGTTTTATCCGGGAGAATCCGCAGGTCGTGAAGGACGCGGTCGCGGTCAAGGGCCTGGACCTGGATGTCGACGAACTGCTCCAGCTCGACCAGGACAATCGCAAGCTGCAGTTCGAGGTGGACGAGGCGCAGGCCCGGCGCAAGAGCTTCGCCAAGCAGTTCGCCAAGGCCGACGAGGCCCGGCGGGCCGAGCTGCGGGTCGAGCACGAGGCGTTCGACCGCCAGCTCAAGGACCTGCGCGAGCAGCTCGCCCGCACGGGCGCGCGGCTGTCCGAGCTGATGCTGCTGACGCCGAACATCCCCTGGTCGGGGGCGCCGGTGGGCCCGGACGAGGCGGCCAACGTGGTGCTGCGCACCGTCGGCACGCCCCCGGAGTTCGACTTCACCCCGCTGGATCACACCGAGCTCGCCGAGAAACGCGGCTGGGCCGAGTTCGCCCGCGCCCGCAAGGTCGCCGGCGAGCGGGCCTACGCCCTCGTGGGCGACCTGGTGATGCTGGAGCGGGCGGTGCACTCGTATGCGCTGGACCTGCTGCGGACCCGCGATTTCACGCCGGTAGCGGTGCCCGCGCTCGTCCGCGAGGAGCCGCTGATCGGTACCGGGATGCTGCCGAAGGCCCGGGAGGAGATCTACGCGATCCCCGAGGACGACCTGTACCTGGCAGGGACGGCCGAGGTGGCGCTCGTGGGGCTGCACGCGGGGGAGATCCTCGACGCCGCCCGGCTGCCGATTTGCTACGCCGGCATCTCCCCGTGCTTCCGCCGGGAGATCGGCAGCGCCAGCCGGGACGTCCGCGGCCTGCTGCGGGTGCACCAGTTCGAGAAGGTCGAGCAGTTCGTGCTCTGCGTCGCCGACGAGGCCGAGTCGGCCCGCTGGCACGCCGAGCTGCTCGCCACCGCCGAGCGCATCCTGACCGACCTCGGGCTGTGCTACGAGGTTGTCGAATGCGCCACCGGGGACATGGGCGTCGGCAAGTTCCGGATGAACGACATCAACACCTGGTTCCCGTCACTGGGCCGCTTCCGGGAGACGCACAGCTGCTCCACGCTGCACGACTGGCAGGCCCGCCGGGCGAACCTGCGCTACCGCGACTCCGACGGCACGATTCGCTTCGCCCACACGCTGAACAACACCGCGGTGGCCACCCCCCGGCTGCTGGCGGCGCTGCTGGAGAACTTCCAGACCGCCGACAATGCGGTGCGCGTCCCCGAGGTGCTGCGGCCCTACCTGGGCGGCCGTGAGCTGATCTGAGCGCCGCCGTGGTGGCGGCGACGCGCCCGCGCGGCCCGGACCAGGGCCGGGCCGGCCACCGCGAGGCGTCGGGGCAGCCCGACGGCAACCCGGCGTTCCAGCACCCGGTAGTCCGCCCGCTCCACCTCGTCGAGGATCTCCCGGTAGAGCACGAATGCGGTCTGCACGCAGTCCCGTGAAGTGGGGTGCAGCAGCCGGATGCCGGGCTGCGCCGCGCGGAACAGCTCCCGCGCCCGGCTGACCTCGAACGCCAGCAGCCGGCGGACCGGCCCGTCGACGACCCCGGCGGCCAGGTGCTCCCGGGTGACGCCGAACAACGTTAGCGACGTCTGCGGCAGGTACACCCGGCCGCGGCGCAGGTCCTCCCCGACGTCGCGGATGAAGTTGGCATGCTGGAAGGCGAGGCCCAGATCGCGAGCGTAGGGTAACGCGCTGTGGTCGACCGGTTCGAGTAGCGGCACCATCTGCAGGCCGATCACCGCGGCCGAGCCGTGCATGTAGACCAGCAGATCCTCCCACGTCGCGTACTCGGTGACGGTGAGGTCCATCGCCATCGAGGACAGGAACACGGCGAAGTGGCCGGGGTCGAGCGCGAAGCGGCGGATCGTGTCAACGACCGCCGGCAGCACCGACACCTCGCCCGCCACCTCGCCCGCCGGCCCGCTCTGGCCCGCACCTCTACCCGCTATCTGGGCATCGACGGCGTGGGCGGGCACGCCGTCGCGCAGCGCGGTGAGGAACCGACCGCCCCAGGCTCGCAGCCGGGCGGCCCGCTCGTCGCCGGTCAGCATCGAGTCGAGGTCGTCGACGATGTCGTCGGCGTGGCGGGCGAAGCCGTACAGGGCGTGCACGTGCGCGCGTTTCCATTGCGGCAGCAGCAGGGTCGCCAGGTAGTACGTGCGCCCGTGGGCGGCGTTGAGCGCGCGGGCCTGCGCGTAGGACGCGCGCAACCGGGGATCGGTGATCCCGGCCGCGTCGAGCTCCCCCACGCCGCTCAGACTAGACGGGTGAGTCCGAACCGGGGCAACGCTTCCCGCGCACGGGGTGCCGGTGCCGACATCCTGCCACGACCGGCACCCCCGAATCGTCCCGATCCGCCACACATGCGCAGGGCCGGCCTGGCCTGCGAGAGTCCTCAGGGGAGGCGGGAGGCGAAGGCGAGCGAGCTCGCCGCGGCGAGGAAGCCCAGTGCGAGGGACAGGCCCAGGAACCAGGTGGTGATCTCCCGGTATTCGGTGCGGTATCCGATGGAGCTGCCCAGGCCCTTGTAGACCGAACGCAGCTCGTCGCCGGTGGCGGCCCGGTGGTAGGAGCCCTCGGTCTGGTCGGCGATCTCGTTGAGGGCCTGCTCGTTGACCGGCACTGGCACCTCCTGACCGCCGACGTCGAGGGTGCCGTCGCTGGTGCCGTAGGCGATGGTGTCGACGGGGACGTGCGCCTGCCGGGCGGCGTCGGTGGCCTGCATGTTCGGCCGGCCGCGGGTGGTCTCGCCGTCGGAGAGCAGGACGACGGCCGCGGGCGGCGGGCTCTGGCCGGCGTCGGAGAACCGCTTGCCCGCGGTGTTGATGGCCTGCAGCGAGGCGAAGATTCCCTCGCCGATGGCCGTCGCCGGGCCGAGCTGCAGGCCGCGGATGCCGGCGCGGACCGACTCGCGGTCGGTGGAGGCGGGCACGAGCACCGTCGCGCTGCCGGCGAAGGAGACCAGGCCCAGGTTGATACGCGGTGGGAGCTGGTCGACGAACGCCTCGGCGCCCTGCTTGGCGGCCTCCAGCCGGTTCGGGGCGATGTCGGTGGCCGCCATCGAGTTCGACACGTCGATGGCCAGGATGATCGTCGCGCGCTCCCGGGGAACCCGCTCGACGCGGGCCGGGCGGGCCAGCGAGAGCACCAGGCCGGCGAGGGTGAGCAGCAGCAGCGCGGCCGGGACGTGGCGGCGCCACCACTGCGGGCGCCGCGGCAGCACCGACGCCAGCACCGAGGTGGACGACAGGCGGGCCGCGTACACCCGCCGCCGCGCGGAGACGACGATGTAGGCGACGAGCAGCGCGGCGACGAGCAGATACAGCCACAGCCAGTGGCCGGCGAGGAAGCTCACCGGTTACCCGCCCAGGCCGCCCAGGCCGCCCAGGCTGGCGGGCGGCCGGCTGCCGCCGGGCCGGCGCCACCGATCGGCGCGCGGCGCCCGGCGCCGCGGCCGCGGCGGTTCGCCGAGGCGAAGCGGACGATGTCGACGAGCCAGTCGGAGTCGGTGCGAAGCACGAGATGGTCGGCGCCGACGCGCCGCAGGGCCAGCGACACCTCCCGGCGGTGCGCCGCGGCGGCCGCGGCGTATCGCTCCCGGAACTTGCGCGACGAGGTCGGCACCTCCAGCATCGCCCCGGTCTCGGCGTCGACGACGGGCAGCAGGCCGACCGCGGGCAGGGCCAGCTCCAGCGGGTCGATGATCTCGATGGCGAGCACCTGGTGGCGGGCGGCGAGCACCCGCAACGGGCGTTCCCAACCGAGATCGGTGGACTGGAAGTCGGAGATGACGATGGCGAGGCCGCGTCGGCGCGGCGGGCGCAGCAGGCCCTGCACGGCCGCGGCGAGGTCGGTGGCAGCCGCCGGGTCGGGCCGGCGCTGTGGCCGGTCGTGTGCGGTGAGGGGCAGCATGAGCAGGTCATGCAGCAACGCCCGCAGACCGTTACGGCCAGGCCGGGCCGGGATCGGCCTCGTCCCGGCCTGGGTGAGTGCCACCGCGCCCATCCGGTTGCCGGTGCGGGCGGTGAGGAAACCGACCGCGGCGGTGGCGGCGACGGCGAGGTCCCGCTTCTCCCAGGCGCCGCTGCCGAACTCGCTGCTGGCGCTGAGGTCGACCAGGGCCCAGGTCTCCAGCTCCCGGTCGGCGATCAGGTCGTGGACGTGGGGGACGGTGGTGCGGGCGGTGACGGCCCAGTCCATCCGGCGCACGTCGTCGCCGATGGAGTACTCGCGGCTCTCCGCCTTCTCGCTGCCCTGGCCGGGGAGCAGCCCCAGGTGGTCGCCGAGCAGCATCCCGTCGAGGCGGCGCAGCACGGTGAGCTCCAGGCGGCGCAGCGTCCGCTCCACCGCCGGGTCGGCGGCCGGCGCGGCGGCGGCCGGGCCGGGGCGGCCCGCGTCCGGCGTCACGACAGGGGACCCCGGTCAAGGTACTCGGGGAAGCCTGAGCGCGGGTTGGTGCCCCAGCCGCCGGTGTTCGGCCCGATGGGCCCGGTGGGGTAGGGGGCCTGCTGGCGCGGCGCCACCTGCGGTTGCTGGACGACCTCCAGGATGCGGGCGGCGATCGCGTCCGTGGTCAGCCCCTCGGCCAGCGCCTCGTAGGACAGCACCAGCCGGTGGGGCAGCACATCGAGGGCGACGGCGACCACGTCGTCCGGGACGGCGTAGTCGCGCCCGCGCAGCAGCGCGAGCGCCCGGGCGGCGGCGACCAGGCCGAGGGAGGCGCGCGGCGAGGCGCCATAGGCGAGGTGGCCGGCCAGCTCCGGCAGCCCGGCCTCGCCCGGCGCCCGGGTGGCGAGCACGAGGCGCACCGCGAACTCGATGATGGCGTGGTGGACGAACACGGTGTCGGCCCGCTCCTGCAGTCGCTCCAGCACCCGCGGGCCGAGGACCTGCTCGGGCACCGGGGGTGACACACCCATCCGCCGGACGATCTCCAGCTCCTCGGCGGGGCTGGGGTAAGGCACGTTGACCTTCATGAGGAACCGGTCGCGCTGGGCCTCGGGCAGCGGGTAGACGCCCTCGGACTCGATCGGGTTCTGCGTGGCCAGCACCAGGAACGGCCGGGGGAGCCGGTGGGTGGCCCCGCCGAGGGAGACCTGCTTTTCCGACATGACCTCCAGCAACGCCGACTGCACCTTTGCGGGGGCCCGGTTGATTTCGTCGGCCAGCACGAAGTTCGCGAAGACCGGCCCGAGCTCGACGTCGAACGCCTCCTGGCTGGCCCGGTAGATGCGGGCGCCCACGATGTCCGAGGGAACCAGGTCGTTGGTGAACTGGATCCGGACGAACGAGCCGCCGACCACGGTGGCCAGGGTCTGCACCGCCAGCGTTTTGGCCACCCCGGGCACGCCCTCGAGCAGGCAGTGCCCGCGGGCCAGCAGCGCGACGAGCATGCGTTCGACCATGCGGTCCTGCCCGACGATTACCTTCTTGATCTCGAACAGGGCGCGCTCGAGCAACGCCGTGTCCGAGGTGGTGTCCGGGGCGGCGAGGCCGGCCGGGCTCTGCCCATCGTCCATGCCGGTATTCTCCCAGCCCCACGGCGGAATGGGGCGCCAATGGACTCGGCACGGCTCGGTCGCAAGCGTCTTCTAAGCCCCTGTTCAGGAACTTTTCGCTCAGGTCGGCGGGCCGGAACGCAGCGCACGTGAGCGGTAACCGCGATCGGCGCCGAGGATCCGCTCCGCCGCCAGCCGCCCCGAGATGAGCACCATCGGCACGCCGACGCCGGGCCGGGTGCCGCTGCCGGCGAACACCACGTTCGCCAGCCCCGGCGCCATGTTCGCCGGGCGGAACGGGCCGGTCTGGCGGAAGGTGTGGGCGGCGGCGAACGGCGCGCCCGCCGCCATCCCGCGGGCCCGCCAGTCGGCTGGGGTGGTCACCTGCTCCACCTCGATGGCGTCGCCGAATCCGGAGTAGCCGCGCCGCTCACAGGTGGCGACGACCTCGTCGCGGTAGCGCGAGCGCAGCACCGACCAGTCCAGCGGCGCGGTGAGGTTCGGTGTCGGGAAGAGCACGTAGTAGGCGTGCCCGCCGGCCGGTGCCATCGCCGGTTCGCTGCGCGACGGCGTGGAGACGAGGAACGATGGGTCGCTCATCAGCTCACCGCGGTCGATGATCTCGGTGAACGTCTGCCGCCAGGCCTGGCCGAAATGGATGGTGTGGTGCGCGGTGTGCGGGTACTCCACCCGCGCGCCGGCCAGCAACAGGAAGCACGACGGCGAGTAGCGCAGCCGGCGCAACCGGGCCGGCGCCGCCGCCGCCGGCGGCAGCAGCTCGGCGTAGGCGATCGGCAGGTCCGGGTTGAGGACCACCACGTCTGCGCCGATGCGCTCGCCGGCGGTGGTGTGCACCGCCACCGCCCGACCGCCACGCACCTCCACCCGGCTCACCGTCGTGTCGTAGCGCACCGTCGCCCCGTGCTTGACCGCCGCGGCGGTCATCGCCTCGGCGACGGCATGCATGCCGCCGGCCGGGTGATAAACCCCGGCGACGGAGTCCATGTACGAGATGACGGCATAGAGGGCGAGGGCGTCGTGCGGGGCGAGCCCGGCATACATCGCCTGGAAGGAGAACATCCGCCGGGTCCGCGGGTCGCGCAGGTGGCGGCCGACGACCGCGTCGAGCCGGCGGAAACCGCCCAGCGCCGCGAGCCGGGCGAGCTGCGGGCGCAGCAGCGACAGCGGCGAGTCCACCTGGGCGTCGATGAAGTGCCGCAGTTGCGCGTGGAACATCTCCGTGACCAGGGTGACGAACCGCTCGAAGCCGGCGGCCTCCGCCGGGCCGCACAGCGCCCGGATCTCCGCCGCGGTGTCGGCCGGGTCGGCGCGGACGTCCAGTGACGAGCCGTCGGCGAAGAACCCCCGGTACATCGGGTCGAGCCGGGTCAGCGTCAGCCAGCGGTCGAGGTCCTCACCGACGCAGTCCAAGGCGTCGGTGAGCAGCTCGGGCATGGTGAGCACGGTCGGGCCGGTGTCGAACCGGTAGTCGCCGAGGGTGAGCAGCCCGGCTCGCCCGCCCGGCACCGCCTCGCGCTCCAGTACCGTCACACGGCGCCCGGCACCCGTCAGGCGCAGCGCGGCCGACAGCCCCGCGAATCCCGCACCGACGATGACGACGTGATCCGTCGGGCCCTCCACCGTGCGCATCCGGCGCCCGCCCCCTCTCCCCGCTCTGGTCGATCTACCCGGTTGTACGCGTTCACTGTGCCCGTGCCGTGGCCGCGGTCGCGAGTTCCATCAGCGCGCCACGGGTGGCGTCGTCAAGGTCGGAGCGTTCCAGAACGGCCAGGGCCTGCGCGGTGTGCGCGGAGATCAGGTGCTCGGCCGCGGCCGGCGCGCCGCTGGCCGCGATCAGCGCGCGCGCCTCCTCGAGCGCTGCGGGCCGTTGCGGCGAACCGACGAGGTCGCGCAGCCGGGCCGCCGCCGTCGGCCGCGCCTCGCGCAGGGCCAGCGCCAGCAGCGCGTTGGGCCGCCCGTCGCGCAGGTCGTCCCCGGCCGGCTTGCCGGTCACCGCCGGGTCGCCGAACACCCCGAGGATGTCGTCGCGCAACTGGAACGCCTCCCCGAGCGGTCGGCCGAACGCCGCGTACGTCTCCAGCAGGCCCGGGCGGGTCCCGGCGAGCAGGGCGCCGAGCTGTAACGGTCGGATCACCGTGTAGCCCGCGGTCTTGTATCGGGCGATCCGCGCGACCCGCGCCGGGTCGAGGCCGCCGGTCCGTCCGCAGGGCCCCACCTGGTTGGCGAGGTCGAGGTACTGGCCGGCCACGAGCTCGCCGCGCATCCGCGCGTACGTCGGCCAGGCCCGCGCCAGCGCCCCGGGAGTCAGCCCGCTGGCCATCAGCAGATCGTCCGCCCAGGTCAGGAACAGGTCGCCGAGCAGGATCGCCGCCGAGTGGCCGAAGGTGTCCGGATCGCCGCCGAGGCGGGCCTGGCGGTGCATGCGGGCCAGGCGACGGTGCGCGCTCGGCTCGCCGCGACGCAGCTCCGAGCCGTCCATCACGTCGTCGTGCACCAGCGCACAGGCGTGTAGCACCTCCAGGGATGCGGCGGCCGTCACGATTTCGTCGCAGTCCGGCCCGCCGGCGCCCCGCCAGCCCCAGTAGCAGAACGTGGGTCGCACCCGCTTGCCCCCGCTGAGCAGCACGTCCTCGGCGACCCGAAGGAACGGCGCGAGATCGGCGTCGATGTCGCGCAGCGTCGTCCCCCGGGCGTCGGCGAACCGGCGCAGCACGGCGGAAACCCGCGGGCGGACATCGGTCATCGGCGACCGGGGTACCGTGCGGTGTGCCCGTGTCCGACACCGCCATCATGGTGATCGCCGTCGTGCTGCTGACCGCCGCGGTGGGCGGCCTGGCCCTGTTGCGGATGCCACCCGCCGAGCTGGTTCACACCGCTGACGGTATCGACGCCGTCGAGGTCATGGTGGCCGCGGGCCGGGTCGAGGTCGCCGAACAGGACCGCTCCGACGTGCGCGTCGACCTCACGGTGCGGCGCCGGCCCGGCCGGTCGACCCCCGCGCTGACCACCGCCGCAACGGTGTTGCGCGTCGACGGGCGGCGCAGCGACATGCGGGTCAGGCTGGCCGTCCCACCCCGCACCCGGGTGCGGGCCGAGGTGCTCGCCGGCGAGATCACCCTGTGGGGTGTGCGTGGGGAGCTGGCGCTGGTCACCCGCGACGGCACGATCGCCGGCCGCGAGCTCGGCGCCGGCCCGGTCGCCGCCCGCAGCCTCGGTGGGGACGTCAACCTGCACTTCAGTCAGCTGCCGGACGCCGTCCACGCGCAGACCGAGTCGGGACTTCTGACGGTCATGCTCCCCGACGCCGCGTATGCGGTCGAGGTCGAGACGGGCGATCCGAGCGCGGCTGACGTGGCGTTGACGCCGTCGCCGGGCGCCACCCGGCGGGTGGTGGCCCGCACCGTCGCCGGCCGGGTGCGCATCGGCTACACCGCCCCGCTGGGGCCGCTGCCCATCTGATGTTGCTCGTTGTTGTCGCGTGGTGGTCATGCGTGTTTCCACCACGGGGGTATGTCCCCTGGCGTGGTCCGCGTCGGTCTAGGCTCATTGCATGACGGCGGTCCGAGGTCTGAGCGCGAAACCGGCGACGATGGGTGAGTTCCTCGCCTCCGGGCGGCTCTCGTTCTCCTTCGAGTTCTTCCCGCCCCGCACCCCCGAGGGCGAGCGTCACCTGTGGACCGCCCTGCGCCGGATCGAGGCATTGCGCCCCTCCTTCGTGTCGGTGACCTACGGTGCGGGCGGCTCGACCCGCGAGGGCACGATCCGGGTGACCGAGCGGGTCGCCACCGATACCACTCTCACTCCGATCGCCCACCTCACCGCGGTCAACCACTCGGTGGCCGAGCTGCGGCAGGTGATCGGCAACTACGCGGGCGCGGGGGTGCGCAACGTGGTGGCGCTGCGCGGCGACCCGCCTGGCGACCCGCAGGGCACCTGGACGGCCCACCCGCAGGGGCTGGGCCACGCCGACGAGCTCGTGCGGCTGGTGAAGTCGGTGGGGGACTTCTGCGTCGGGGTGGCTGCCTTCCCGGACAAGCACCCCCGCTCGCCCGACTTCGACACCGACGCCCAGTATCTGGTGCGCAAGTTCGACGCCGGGGCCGATTACGCCATCACCCAGTTCTTCTTCGGTGCCGACGACTACTTCCGGCTGGTCGACCGGGTCCGCGCGCTGGGCTGCGACAAGCCGATCATTCCCGGGATCATGCCGGTGACGAACGTGGCGCAGATTGTCCGGATGGCGCAGCTGTCCGGCGCCGACTTCCCGCCCGTGCTGGCCGCCCGGCTGCAGGCGGTCGCGGACGACCCGGCGGCGGTGCGCGCGGTCGGCCTCGAGGTGGCGATGGAGCTGTCCCGCTGCCTGCTCGACGGCGGAGCGCCAGGCCTGCACTTCATCACCCTCAACCGATCCAGTGTCACGCGGGAGATCTTCGAGGCGATCCGGTAGGACGGACGTCGGGTACGTCCGCGTTCCCGCAGCTGCCGCCAGGCGGCAGGACCGCTCTAGTCGAGATCGTCGAAGGCGTCGAACACGCACAGCAGCCATTCCTCGCGGAAGGTCTGCTCGCGCACCAGCTCGAACCCGGCCTCGTTGGCCGTGTCGATCACCGCGGCCACGAGGCCGAGGTCGAGGGTGTTGAAGACCGGGGTGATACGCACCGCCAGAATCACCTGGTGGCGGTGCGGCGCGAAGACCTCCTGCGGGTCGAGGTCCTCGAGGCTCTCCACCACTCCGCTTGCCTGTTCGGTCACGTCACTCCCGCTCCTCTGGGGTCATCCCCGCCGCGGCGGGGCCGACCTGATCCTCGCCCATCCGCTCCCACCGGCCGGGCGCGGTGAGCGCGGCACGCGGTGGAGGACCACGCGACTCTATGTCCCGGGCACGATGGACGGTGTGCGCATCCCGGTACCCGATCGCGACACTTATCTCGCGCGCTGGTCGGCCCTGCACGGCGGCTATGACCCGCTGGGCGGGCTGTGGGTGGTGCGTGCCTGGTTGACGCTCGTCCACCGGGTCGCGAGCCCGCTGGCCGCCCGCCGGGTAACGCCGTCGGCGGTGACCGCGGCGGGCGTCGCCGTCACGGCGCTCGCGTTGCCGGCCGCCGCGGCCGGGGGCCACTGGCCGCTGCTGGCGGTGCTGATGATGCTTCTCGGGGGCGTGGCCGACAGCCTCGACGGGGCCGTGGCCGTACTGACCGATCGGGCGAGCGCCTGGGGCTACCTGCTGGACTCGGTCGCCGACCGCTGCGGCGACCTGCTGTACCTGGTCGCCCTGTGGTACGTCGGCGCGCCGGGCGGTCTGCTCGTCGCCGCGGGGTGCGCGCTGGGGCTGCTGGAGTACACCCGGGCGCGGGGCGGTAACGCCGGGTTCGGGCAGATCGGCGTGGTGACAGTCGGCGAGCGGCCGACCCGGCTCATCGTCGCGGCCTTCGGGCTGGCGGGTCCGGCATCGTCCCCGGCCTGGCCGATGTCGCCGGGACCGTGGCAGCGGTCGCGACGCTCGCGGTGTGCGTGGTCGGCCTCGGCCAGCTCCTGACGACGCTGCACGCCGAGCTGTCGAGCGAGCCCCCGCCCCGCGACTAGCCGCGTCAGTCCTATCTACTCGAGGTTGCGGAAGATCAACGTCGAGTAGCGGTTGTGTCGTCATACCTGTCTCGCAGTCGAACCTCGGACCACGAACCTTCACCGGTAACGACCGGTTGCGGCGCGCAGGAAGCGCGCAGGAAGCGTTTGCGGTGCGATGTGCACGGTCCGCAGGCTCAGACCGTGCACATCGCGCCGCAACCGGCCCGCAACCGGCCCCGTCCCCGATCTTGGAGATCATGGTGTTTCGCGGAGCCGGGCTACGTGACTCCCCGCCGCCGCTGACCCGCCTCGGCGCGACCTGCCGTTCGGGTGAACGCCGTCTATTGAGGGTCGTTCCATCGTGGTGGGTCGTGGTGGGTCGTGGTGGGGCAGCGTCCGCCCGCGCATCGTGTGGGAGAGCGGGGTCGTATCCGGGAGATCTATTCCGTATGCAGACAGTTTTGACTGTCGCGCGACCAGCGTGGTTCGGAGGATCTGAACGCACGTTGCGACGGCGAGGTCGCACAGAGCGAGTGAGACCGGTGGATGGAGGGCCGAGGGACGGTACTGAGCCATTCCCGGCA
>NZ_CADCWT010000113.1 GCF_902806485.1 Candidatus Frankia alpina
CAAACCGAGCCGGTCTTCCGGTGGAGCGGCGCCCGCGAGGGTGCCGGCGCCCCCCTCGACGCCGGCACCGCCGCGGGTGCCGCTCCACCCGGTGCTGGTGACCGCACGGGTGCCGGTGACCGCACCGGTACCCGTGACCGCACCGGTACGGCCGGCGACGGCGGCAGTCGTGGCGGCGCGAGCCGGTCGAGGGCGAGGCCGGGAGCGAGCGCTCGCCCGCAGGGCCGCGCGTGTGGTTCGCAGGCTGGTCTCGAAGACCTCCGCCCGGCGGGTCAGGTCCATCAGGTTGCCGCCCATGACCGCCAGGTCCTCCGGTCCTGGGGACAGCACCGTCACCCGGGTGCCCGCGGCCTCGACCAGCTCGACCTCCCGCAGTAGGCGGCGGGTCGCGGCGCGCCGGACCTGTCGTTCGACGATGGCCACCGCGCCGCGAGGGCGATCGCCGGCCAGCGAGCAGGCCGGCGCGAGCACGAGCACCTCCGCGAGCCCGGCGTCGGCGAGCAGGTCGACCGACGTGGGTGAACGGGTCCCACCGTCGACGAAGCGCTGGCCGCTGGACTCGATCGGCGCGTACCAGCCGGGGATCGCGCAGGACGCCATGACAGCCTCGGGCAGCGTCACCCGGGGTGCGTCGGGCGCGCCGAACAGCACCCGGTGGCCGGTGTCGAAGTTCATCGCGACGATCCGCAGGGCCGTCGCGATGGGCCAGTCGGCAGGGCCGAGTCCCTTGCGGTCCATCGCGGCCGCGACCAGGTCACCCACTGCGGAGATCTTGCCGCGGCCCTGCGGGAGGATCGCCGCCAGGGTCACCATCGGCGAGGCGTGCCGGGGGTGCAGCGCGCTGGCCGTGAGCAGCCGTGGGGAGCCCATCCGCATTCGGGGCCGCGGGGGGAGGGACGCGCCGAGATCGCGGTAGTCGAGGACGGGGCCGCCCGCCTCGTACAGTCCGCGCTCGGAATTGGCCATCACATCGATGCCGATGCCGAGGCCAAGCAGGGCCGCGACGACCGAACCAGCCGAGGTGCCGACCACCAGGTCGCTACTGCCCAGGTCGCGGCCGGTCTCGGTTTCGACGGCACGCATGGCGCCGATCATCCAGGCGGACCCTAGGACTCCACCTGCGCCGAGGACCAGGCCGCTGCTCGCGACCCGCCTTCTGGTCATTGTCCACCTCCTGGCGCGACGACCGGAAGGGGATGCGCCCTGCGCTGGGGCACCTGCCGCCCCGGTCGGCCCGCTGCCGTGTGGGCCCCGCCCGGTCGCACCTGGACCGGACGGCCGTCGACAGCAGCTATGCCGCGTGGGGCTTTCCGGAGATGGGCCAGTCGCAGTCCACGGTCCGCGTCGACCGTTCGTCACCTGCGGCGCGTGACGCGCCTGGAACGCACACCGGACTACTCCGGCGGCTCTTCGCTCTCCTCGGGGAAACTCGTCTCCAGGACGCCCCAGTTGCGCAGGCGCTCGGCGAACTCCTGCGGCGTGGTGTCGTGCAGCAGGGCGAGGGCGCGCACGTCGCCGTCGCGGATGGACAGCACATGCCCGGCGTAGTCGTCGCGCTGGCGCTGGATCTGTGCCACCCAACGCCGGACGAGTGCGGAGGTGTCGGGTGGGGCCTCGCTGAGCTTCTCCAGGTTCAGGACCGTGCGCGGGCGACGCTCGCGCGGGGGCAGCTGGTCCTCGCTGGGCAGCAGCGCCGACACCGGCACGCCGTAGAACCCGGCGAGTTCGGAGAGCTGGTGGACGCTGATCATGCGGTCCCCACGCTCGTAGGAGCCGACGGCGGCGGTCTTCCAGCGGCCGCGCGACTTCTGCTCGACCCCCTGGAGCGACAGCCCCTGCTGTATCCGAATCGCCCGTAGGCGGGCGCCCACCGCCTTCGCGTACTCCCGGCTCACCCGACACACCCCCAAGCCGTCTCGCCCGAGCATCCCCGTGCCGCCCGGATCGCCGGTCGCGGTTGCGACCGTGCTCCGGATGGCACCTCCGAGGCCTGCTCAACACTAACGTAACGTTGCCGAAAGGGGATTCTTACGCAGACATACATTGCATCACGTTCTGCAGCATGGCCGCATCTTTATTCGTCCCTTCGCTTCGCAGCGCATGAGATCGACATTAAAACGTCACCGATCTCATGTCACCGATAGCTTTAAGTAAGATCCCCTTCACTTCTTGACCAAAACCGTTCGACACAGCGATGCCCGCGAATCGCTCGCCGTAACCGCGCCCGCTACACATCCATGACAAGACGAATACTTTATATCACCGTTACGCCAAGAGCGTAACAGTGAGTCGCCATCGCCCGGTCCAGCGAGCCGCGCACACCCCCAACCGGGGCAAGGGAACGGGGGTGCCCGCAAGGCGAACGCAGCATGAACGGAAGGCTCGTGGAGGCAGACAGGAGGCGAACGGCGCGGTCGGTGATCGCCTACCGAGACTGCCGCCGGAACCCGCCGCGGCGCCGGCGGACGACCCCGGGCCGCCCGGCCAGACGGGTGGCCAGGTCCCGGATCGCCAGCCGGGCGGGCGACGTGGGCGCGATGTCCCGCAGGAGCTGGCACGCGACCTGCGCGGCATCCAGCCCTGCGAGGTCGTAGGGCACGAGCGCGACCGGCTCGGTCCCCGTGTGGCGCAGGATCGCCCGGCTGACCTCCCGCGCCGGGTCGCCGCCGACGACCGAGGCCCGCAGCCGGTTGACCACCACGAGCGGATCTGCCGCCGGGACGGTCTCCCGCAGATCGGCCAGCCCGCGGACGAACCGGACCAGACCGACCGGTTCCGCCGAGGTGACCGCGAGGACGACGTCGGCCGCTTCCAGCACCGCGAGCGTCGCGCCGTTGCGCCGCGGCGCCGCGGTGTCGAACGACAGCTCCTCGTCCGCCTCCAGGCAGAAACCACAGTCCACCACCACGTACGACGCCAGCCGCCGGGCCATCGACAGCACCGTCTCGATGGACGCCGGGCGCAGCTCGGGCCACCGCGACGGCCGGGAGATGCCCGGCAGCACCCGCAGGCCCTCGCCCAGGTCTCGGCATAGCAGCGCCAGCCGCGGCACGTCGAGCAGGCCCTGGTTGGCGGACCGGGCCGCGGCGGCGAGGCCCGGTGCCTCCTCCAACAGGCCGACGAGCTGGCCGATCGCCCCGCCGTAGGAGTCGGCGTCCACCAGCAGCGTCGAGGTCCCCAGCGCGGCGATCTCGGCGGCGAGGCAGAGCGCGATCGTCGTGCGCCCGGGCGCTCCGGCCGGCCCCCAGACCGCGATCACCCGGCCGCCGCCGGACTCGCCGAGGCCGAGGCCATCGGTGCCGGCGCCGGCCGGGGCGAGCTGCCCGAATCCCAGCAACGGCTCGCTGTAAGAGGAGGCGGCGGCCGGCCAGTTCGTCGGGGCGGCGGTGTGCGACGCCAGCGCGCGGGAGGCTTCCACGACGGCGCCGGCGACCACCTCGGCGGTGGCATCGGCGGGGATGACCGCGGCCACCCCGAGCTGGCGCAGCCGGCGGTCCGCGTCCTCGTCCCCGGGCGCGATCAGGCCGACCACGGCGATGCCGGCCATCGCCAGCCGGGTCAGCGCATCGCGGTCCAGCCGGCGCAGATCGGCCGACAGCAGTGCCGCCCGGGCCGCACCGGTCGTCGCCGCGGCGAACAGATCCGGCAGGTCGACGCAGCGGCGGACCACGGTGACGCCAAGATCGCGGCGATCGAAGGCCGAGACCAGGCCGGCCTCGACCTCGGAGTCGGTCACCGCGGTCAGGATCGGCAGGCTCACCGGCCGAACCCCGCCACGGTGGTCGGTCCGGTCGAGCCGACGCCGCCGCGGGAGTCCCGTTCGAGCTTCACGACGTCGACCCGCTCGCTCTGTGACGCCGCCACCGCCTGGATCGCGTTGTCGACCGGCACCCGCAGCGTCAGCGAACGGTCGCCGCTGGCCAGCTTCTCCAGCCCGACGAACTCGACGTCGTGCAGGACCAGCGACTCGGCACCGGCCCCCGCGGCCGGCGCCGGCTGATTCGGCTGATTCGGCTGGTCGCCGGCCTGGTCCCCGGAGCCGGTGGCCGCCGCGGCCCCGGCGGAGAACACGTAGACGTCGACGTGAGCGCCGGGCTCGAGGGCCGGCAACCGACCCGCCTTGACGATGACGGGGACCAGCCTGGTGGACTGCGTGTTCCGTCCGGCGAAGTCGGCTCCGCTGACGAGCTCCCCGGCGTCGACGGGCCGGGCGAGGGTGGCGCCGGTCAGGTCCCGCAGGCGGTCGCCGGGGTAGTAGCGGTCGGACGTCGCGTCATCGAGGCGGGCGGACACCGTGGTCAGGTCCCCCGCCACGACGACGTGCCCGGCGGGCAGGGCCGACTTCGCCACCACCCACTGCCGGGTCGAGTCCGCCAGCGCGAACAGCCGCGCCCCCACGACGACCGAGACGAGCACGAGCAGCACCCCGATGAGCAGCCGGGAGTCCCGCCACCGCCGCCGGGTCAGCCGGCGGGCGGGAGGCGAGCCAGGCGGCGGGGGCGCCTCGGAACGGACCGGTGCCGCGGCGAGCTCGGTCACCGGGAGACCTCCCTTTTCTCCTGGCCGGACCATTGGTGCATGTTCACACCTTCCGGTCGCAGAGCGTACGCGGTCGAAGGCCCCGAACCCACCGAAACCAGCGAGGATTCCGCTGCGGAACGCCACCGTCGACAATCGGTGTTCGCCGACGGCCGTGCGTAGCAACGTCCCGGGTGTCCTGAGCTCACCCGGTTGGACGCGCAGCCGGCCCGGAGCGACGCGCGATCGGGACGAAGCCACACGATTTTCGCGTCACCCATGTCGGCCGCCGTACTGTCCTGTGGCGCCGCACGCCGGTAGCGATGCAGGTCAGTGGCTCGGCGGGGCCGGAGGCCGGCCAGCGACGGCGGGCTCGGGTGGAAGCGGACAAGAACATCGGCGAGCGAGGGCTTTCGGCCACGTCCGCGCGTAGTTATCCACAAGCTGATGCATCTGGACGCGATGAGCGGTGGAATCTCTGATACACACGTGAGGAGAGACATCCGCCCTCATCAGGAGGACTTTGATGAACGACCGCTTCCTTCAACTGAGCGATGTGGCGGACATCCTCAACATCTCGTCCAGCCAGACCTACGCCCTCGTCCGCTCGGGCGAGCTCCCCGCCATCAAGATCGGCGGCCGGGGCCAGTGGCGGGTGGAGCGCGCGGAGCTGGAGGCATACATCCAGCGCGCCTACGAGCAGACCCGAGCCTTCGCCGCGGCCAATCCGATGAGCCGCAACGAGGCCCTGCCGGAGGACTGACTGACTGACCGCCCCCGGCCCCCCGATCGACCCGGGGTCTCTGATCGAGCCGGGGCCGGTCAGGGGACGCGGCGCACGTAGGCGATCGCGTCCAGCGGCATCGTCCACCCCGCCCGGACCCGCCCACGGCGGGCGAACTCGCCCACCGCGTGCTCGGCGACCTCGAGGAAGTCCGCCCCCACCCGCACCGGCATTCCGTGCAGGCTTGTTCCGTCCACGAGCAGCAGCGTGCACGCGGAACGGTCGCGCACGAGTCCGCGCAGCACATAGCGCAGGTCCAGTTTCGCGGCCAGCGGTCCCTCGTGACCCGGCTGAGCGGAGACGACGGGCAGGTTCTCGACCGCGAGCAGCGATCGCATCGGCACCAGCACCTCCGTCGCGCCGGGCTCCGCGAGCAGGAACCAGTCCACCCCCAGCGCGGACAGCGTGCCGTGCAACGTCTGCGGGGCCAACTGCCCGCCCAGCACCCGGCAGCGCGCCGGGTGGCCCACGACCGGCCGCAGGCGGTCGATCAGCCGCAGGTAGGCGGCCTCCCGGCGGCTGCGGTCGGCAAGCTCGGCGGCCTCGTTCGCCTCCCACTGCAGCTCAAGGTCCGCGAACAGGTCCTCCCAACGCATCGGTTCTCCTCCCGTACGGGTACGTTCCGCTGCACACCAGGCGGCTCAAATCCTCACGCACGACGCAAGCGGGATTGACAGTGTGGCTCCAGAGGTTTACACAACCAAACATAGGCAAACGAAGTCGTTCGACCACATCCGGCAGACAGGGGCAGCGAAGATGATCGCGGGAGCGGCGCGGCGGACGCTGGCGCTGTTCACCGGCGCGGCCGGAGCCGTGGGCACGGCGATCATATTGATCGTCTTCGGCCCCCAGCTGGCGGACCTGCCGGGCAGCGTCGGCGACGTGCCGGGCTGGTTCACCGCGGCGCCCGAGCAGGCCCTCGTCACTGTCGTCGGCGCGGTGGCCTGGCTGTGCCTGCTCTGGCTGTGCCTTGGCGTCCTGCTCGGCGTGGCCGCCGCCGTCCCCGGCGCCGGCGGCCGGCTCAGCGCGGCGCTGGCCCGCCTGATCCTGCCTCGCGCGATGCGCAGGCTGATCGAGCTCGGCCTCGGCGTCACCCTGGTCGCCGGCGTCGCCCCGGTGATGGCGGCGATGCCCGCCGTGGCCGTCGGCACCCACCCTGGCCCCGGGATCGCCGTCGCGGCGTCGGCGACGTCTCTCGACCTCGACCGGCCAGCAACGGCGGTGCTCGGCGCGGCCGGGCTGCCGGACCTCGACCGCCCGGCCGCCACCCCGGCCGCCACCGCGGACGCGGGTGCCAATCCGACGATCTCGGTGCCGGGTCTGGGCGACGCCGTCCCCGTCGTCGACCTGCACGCGACCGCAGCGGTCTCGACCTCGTCGACGCCGCCCTCATCTCCGGACGCCGCCCAAAGCGGCGCTCCGGCGGCCCCTGACCCCGGCCCCCCCGTCCGGCTCACCGCGGCACGCACATCGGTGAGTTGGCCGGATCTCGAGCGCCCGGCCACCGATCCGCCGCGCACCGCGGCGCCGTCGACGGCACCGACCGGCCCGGCCCCCGCCGGCGGTGCCTCGACGGCGCCCGCACCGAAACCCTCGTTCTCGGCGCCGGCACACGACCCGCTTGTCCCGTCCTCGCACCGCGGCACGGGCGTTGCGGCCAGCCCGGCGGGCACCGGCCAGTCGCCCCGCACCGACGAGGCCGAGGAGGTCGTCGTCCTGCGCGGAGACAGCCTGTGGACGATCGCCGCCCGCCATCTCGGTCCCACCGCCACGCACGAGCAGATCTCGGTCGAATGGCACCGCTGGTGGGCCGCGAACTCCGACGTCATCGGCCACGACCCGAACTTGATCCTTCCCGGCCAACGCCTCATCCCGCCATCCGCGCTCTGACCCCGCCCGCCACCATCGGAGCCTGCCGTGACCGCCACCTGTGCCCTGCCCCGGCCCCGGCGACCACAGTCGGTCCCCGGCATACGGCTGCTCCCCGTCACCCCGAACGAACCCCCCTACGACGACGAGCTCGATCCCGCCGCGAGCAACACCGGCCGGCCGGACCACGCTCGACTCCGACCCTCATCCCGGCGAGCCGGCGCCCCCGCCGACCGGTCAGGCCGGCCCGCGGCCGCTCCCGCCGGGGGCGGCCATCGCCGCGGCGAGCAGCGGGCCGGCGGCGACACGGTCACCGTGGACCGCTCACCCCGGCGCCTGGCCGTGCCGGAGCAGGTGTTCAGCGAGGCGGGACGGCCGCTGTCGGACGACCCGCCCGCGCCGGGACGCCGGCCGTCCCATGGCCCCGCAGTCGGCAGGCCGGTCGCGCCGGCACGGGAGGCCGCTGTGATCGTCGTTCGGGCGATCGTCGAGGCACTCGGCGGCGTCCGTCTCGTGTCCCACCTCGTCGGTTGGACGACGCCCAGGCTTCAGAGCGACCTCGAACGTATCGCCGCGCAGCTCAGCGACCGCCGCCGCGGGCAGGTACGCAGCGTACGGGTAAGCGAGCCGCGACCGGGCGTGGCCGAGGTGTCGGCGATGATCACCCAGGGCGCGCGAGCCGCGGCGCGGGCGTTGCGGATGGAGGCCGCCGGCGGCCGTTGGCGAGTCACGACCCTGCAGGTCGGCTGACCCTGAACGGAGCCAGGCGCCTGCTTCCCGGTCGCCGGACGGCGGGGTCACCCGTCGTCCGGCGACCGGGAGCGCAGAGCCCAGGTGGTCTCAAGCGGTGCAGGTGGTGCGGCGCTACTCGGCGTTGCGCCGCGCGGGATCGCCGTGGCACCGCTTGTACTTGCGTCCCGAGCCGCACGGGCAGGG
This sequence comes from Candidatus Frankia alpina, assembly GCF_902806485.1. Classification (GTDB taxonomy): domain Bacteria; phylum Actinomycetota; class Actinomycetes; order Frankiales; family Frankiaceae; genus Frankia; species Frankia alpina. The sequence continues at coordinate 8,108 of NZ_CADCWT010000113.1, forward strand.
GGCGTTGCGGGCGGGGCGGGCACTCGCCCCCGTCGCCGATCCGCCGGCGGCGCCGCCACCGACCGGCGACTCGGCGCCCGAGGCCAGGGTGGTGACCGGTCCGGAACCGCCGTCGACCGACGGCGCGGTGTAGCGAAGCCCGCCGCTCGGGCGGCGCGGTTCCAGGCCCTTGACAAAGACCGGCGGCGCGGCAGGCGGCGCCGGCGGGGCCGGGGCCTGCGGCGGAGTCCGACGCGCGGCCGCCTGGTCGCCCGCGGCGGCGTCCGGCAGGGCCAGGGGCGCCACCACGGCGGGCAGGGCGGCGGCTCCCGCCGGAGGCGCGGGAGCGACGGCGACGGTCTCCGCGGGGGCCGCCTCGGTCTCCTGGCCGGCGATCTGGACCTCGACGTTGAACAGGAGGCGGACGGACTCCTCCCTGATGCCCTCCATCATCGTCTGGAACATGTCGAAACCCTCGCGCTGGTATTCGACCAGCGGGTCACGCTGCCCCATCGCCCGCAGGCCGATGCCCTCCTGCAGGTAGTCCATCTCGTAGAGGTGCTCACGCCACTTACGGTCCAGCACGGCGAGGACGACCCGCCGCTCCAGCTCCCGCATGATCGGCTCGTCGTCGGCGCCTTCGCCGAGGTCGAGCTCGCGGCGGTCGTACGCCTCCTGCGCGTCGGCCTGGACGTCCTCCAGCAGGTGGTCGGGGGTGAGCCCGTCACGATCATTGGTGTCGGGTGCTTCCACCCCGACGGGGTAGAGCTGGCCGAGAGCGGTCCACAGGGTGTCGAGGTCCCACTCCTCCGGGTAGCCGTCCGCGGTGGCGCCGCGGACGTAACCCTCGACGGTGTCGTCGACGAAGTGCCGAACCTGCTCGTGCAGGTCAGCGCCATCGAGGACCTTGCGACGCTCCTCGTAGATGACGGTGCGCTGCTTGTTCATGACCTCGTCGTACTTGAGGACGTTCTTGCGGATCTCGAAGTTCTGGCCCTCAACCTGGGTCTGGGCCGATCGGATCGCCCGCGTCACGATTTTCGACTCGATCGGGACGTCCTCGGGGATGTTGAGGCGATCCATGATCCCCTCGACGGCGGCGGCGTTGAACAGCCGCATGAGGTCGTCACCGAGGGAGAGGTAGAAGCGCGACTCGCCGTGATCGCCCTGCCGGCCGGCGCGACCGCGCAGCTGGTTGTCGATACGCCGGGATTCGTGCCGCTCGGTGCCGAGGACATACAGGCCGCCGGCCTCCACGACATCCTCGTGCTTGGTCTTCACCGACTGCCCGGCCTTCTCCAGCGCCTCCTGCCAGGCGGCCTCGTAGTCCTCGGGAGTCTCGATGGGCGACAGTCCACGCTGGCGCAGCTCGGCCTGGGCGAGGAACTCCGGGTTCCCGCCGAGCATGATGTCGGTACCTCGACCGGCCATGTTCGTCGCCACCGTGACGGCGCCCTTGCTGCCCGCCTCGGCGATGATGGTCGCCTCCCGCTCGTGGTGCTTGGCGTTGAGGACCTCGTGCGGCACGCCCCGCTTGGTCAGCTGCTTGGACAGGTACTCGGACTTCTCCACGCTCGTGGTGCCGACCAGGACCGGCTGGCCCCTCTCGTGCCGCTCGGCGATGTCCTCGACCACAGCGTCGAACTTCGCGATCTCGGTCTTATAGACGACGTCCGGCTGATCGTTTCGGATCATCGGCTTGTTCGTCGGGATCGGCACCACGCCGAGCGAGTAGATCTGGTGGAACTCGGCCGCCTCGGTCATGGCGGTACCGGTCATGCCAGAAAGCTTGTCGTAGAGCCGGAAGTAGTTCTGCAGGGTGATCGTCGCGAGAGTCTGGTTCTCCTGCTTGATCTCGACCTTTTCCTTGGCCTCGATCGCCTGGTGCATTCCCTCGCTGTAGCGCCGGCCGTGCAGCACGCGACCGGTGAACTCATCGACGATGAGGACCTCGCCGTCGGTGACGATGTAATCCTTGTCCCGCTTGTAGAGCTCCTTGGCCTTCAGCGAGTTGTTCAGGTAGCCGACGAGCGGGGTGTTCACCGACTCGTAGAGATTCTCGATGCCGAGCTGGTCCTCGACCTTCTCGACGCCGGACTCGGTGATGGCCACCGTCCGCTTGCCCTCTTCGACCTCGTAGTCGACGTCCCGCTCCAGCAGGGGGGAGATCCGGGCGAACTCCGTGTACCAGCGGGTCGGGTGGTCCGCCGGGCCACTGATGATCAGCGGCGTACGGGCCTCGTCGATAAGGATGGAGTCGACCTCGTCGACCACTGCGAAGTTATGGCCGCGCTGGACCAGCTCGTCCGCGCCCCAGGCCATGTTGTCGCGCAGATAGTCGAACCCGAACTCGTTGTTCGTGCCGTAGATGATGTCGCAGGCATACTGGGCGCGACGCACCGGGGGCGGCATCTGTGGGTGGATCACCCCCACGGTGAGCCCGAGGAAACGGTGGACGCGCCCCATGTTCTCGGCGTCTCGCTGGGCGAGGTAGTCGTTGACCGTGACGATGTGCACGCCCTTGCCGGACAGGGCGTTCAGATACGCGGGCAGAGTGGAGACCAGCGTCTTGCCCTCACCGGTCTTCATCTCGGCGATGTTGCCGAGATGAAGCGCCGCGCCGCCCATGATCTGCACGTCGAAGTGCCGCTGACCGAGCGTGCGCCGGGCTGCCTCGCGGACGGCGGCGAATGCCTCGGGCAGCAGGTCGTCAAGGGACTCTTTGCCCTCCCCGACGCGCTGGCGGAACTCGTCGGTCATGCCGCGCAGCTCGCCGTCGGACAGCCCGGTGAAGTCGTCCTCGATCAGGTTCACCTGCTCGGCGATCGCCTTGAGCTTGCGCAGAATCCGGCCCTCGCCGGCACGCAAGATCTTGTCTAGAACCACGGGCGAAACTCCTCCGGCTGGCATGTCGGCGAGGCACCGACCCCACGATGCTAGCCCCTGGACCGTTCCCCACAACATCCATCGGGACGCGGTTCCTCCGGCCGCGGTCGGCGACGGGCTGTGGGTGCGAGGACGAGGCGCCGACGCCCAGGGGCGGGGATTGCGTAAGCACAAACGACCGGTGCAACTTAGGCGACGGCGCGGGTACGCACGATCCGTCACCCGGTCCAACGAACGGGAGCGCCGCGGGGTGCCCGGGGCGGGTGGACGGCGGCGCCGGCCCGGGGCCGCCGTCCGGGTCGGATGCCGTCCGGGTCGGATAATGAGGGGCGCGACGGTGAGCCGGTAGAAGGTTGAGTCATGCCGTCTCTCGAACCGGTGGAGATCACCGCCGGCCGCCTCCACCTGCGCCCCTGGCGCTCCTACGACGTCGACGCCGTCCACCAGGCCTGCCAGGATCCGGAGATCCCCCGGTGGACGAAGTTGCCCACCCCGTACGGGCGCCACCACGCCGAGGACTTCGTCACCCGGGAGGCACCCCGGACCTGGGCAGACGGGAGCGGAGCCGCGTTCGCGGTGGTCGACGCGACAACCGAGCAACTGCTGGCCTCGGTCGCACTGCTCCAGATAACCGATCTCGGCGACGCCGAGATCGGTTGCTGGTGTGCGGCGCCGGCACGCGGCCAGGGCGTGATGTCACAGGCGGTGGCGACGCTGACCAGGTGGGCCTTCGGGGCGCTGGGACTGGCCCGGATCGAATGGCAGGCCGCGGTTGGCAACGTCGCCTCCCTCCGGGTGGCCGAGAAGAACGGATACACCTTGGAGGGAACCCTGCGACAGGCCCTTGTGGTGGGCGACGGGCGGCGGGTCGACTGCTGGGTGGGCTCGCGGCTCCCGGGCGACCCGCCCCCGCCCGGGGACCCGCGGCGATGACTCAGGTAATTTCGAGTAGTTTCTCCCGCACCGCGTAGACGACCGCCTCCATCCTGGAATGCAGCTGCAGCTTCTCCAGGATGTTGCGGATGTGGTTCTTGACGGTGTTCTCGCTGATGTAGAGCTGCTTGGCGATGTCGCGGTTGTTCATGCCCTTAGCGACGAGACGCAGCACCTCCATCTCCCGGTCGGTGAGCCGGGGGGTGGGCAGCTGCGGCCGGTCGTCCTTATTTTTGATCATCGCCGCGAACTCGCTGAGCAGCTTCGACGCCATCGACGGGCTGATCAGGCTCTGGCCGCCGTAGACGGCGCGAATGTCCGCGGCGACCTCGTCGATGGAGATCTCCTTGAGCAGGTAGCCCATGGCCCCTGCCTTGATCGCGTCGTAGAGGTCGGCCTCCTCGTCACTGATCGTCAACATGACGATCTTTGCGCTCGGCACCGACTCCTTGATGGCGCTCGTGGCGTCGATCCCGCCGCGGCGCGGCATCCGCACGTCCATGAGCACGATGTCGGGAGCCATCTCCTTCGCCATGGTCACGGCCTCGGACCCGTCCGCGGCCTCCCCGACGACCTCGATGTCGACCTCCTGACCCAGCACCATCTCCAACCCGCGCCGGAACAGAGCATGGTCGTCGACGATGAGCACCCGGATGGGGTTCGCCTCCGATGGCGTCGGCAGCACCTCCTCAGAGCGCTGATCCTCCACCGTCATCTGACCTCCTAAGGACCATTTTCACCCCGGTCACGCCACCCCGCGCGACTACACGCGGGGTGGCGTGCCGTGCACTCCGACACCCGAGGCAAATGGTCCCACGTCAGCCGGTGGACGTGACCTGCAGATCGTCTAAAGAGCGGCCGAGCTCGCGAACGCGCCGCGAGCCTGCGCCGATCGGCCCGCCTCACGGTGCGCGTCCAGTGACGCGGCGACCGCCGCCCCGGCCGAGCCTGCGAGCCTGATCACGCCGTAGTCGTAGCCGACGCGGCGGTAGACGACGCTGGGCAAGCCAAGGTCGACGTCCAGGAAGAGGTAGAAATCATGCCCGACCAGCTCCATGTTGGACAGGGCATCCTCAAGCGTCATCGCGTCGGCCTCGTGCGTCTTCTCCCGCACGACCAGCGGTGTCTGGTCCGCAGCCTCTCCCCGGCCGGCTGGGCTGCCCGCGGCGGCGAGCGCGTCGGCGGGGGCCGCGACGACCGGGCGCGCCGAATTCCCCACGGACGGTTGCCCTTCGGCGGCGGGGCGCAGGTCGGCCGGCCGGGTGCCCTCCAAAGGCATCAGGCTCTCCAGGGGCACGGAAGTGATGCCGGCCGGCTTGGCGCCGGCGTGGTTGGCGTGGTGGCGGACCCGCCGGTCGGCGGCGCGACGCAGACGCTCGGCGAGCTTGCCGGTGGCCAGATCGAGGGCGGCGTAGCAGTCGGCGGCGGCGGCCTCGGCCCGGATCACCGGACCCCGCGAGTACACGGTGAGTTCGACCCGGTCGCAGACGTGGGACAGCCGGGGGTTGTGTTCCTTCGACAGCTCGACGTCGACGCTGATGATGTTCGAGTCCAGCCGCTCCAACTTGGCGAGCTTGGCCTCGACATGGTTGCGGAACCGTTCCGGAACCACGGTGTGCCTGCCCTTGACCACGATGTCCACGCGATCCACCTCCCGTTCGCCATTCCCGGCGACGCGACTTGCGCCAACGGCCAGCCGTGCGCCGGCGAGTTGCGGCGTCTCCCGGGATACGCCCGGCTTCGGGCCGAGACGATCCACGGACGCCCTGTCCACGGTTGTCGCACCTTCCGTCGTGCCGTTTGCGGTCAGTAGCCCGCGTTCGGCTCCTTCCCCTCTGCCGCGGCCCTACTCCGCCCTTCAGCCCAGCATCCACGCGACACATGCGCTACATCGACAGGCACGAGGACCCGCCACCGCCCGTTCCTTCGCCCCTTGCCAGCGGACGCGGACGGTGCGTACCGGCAGTTTCACCCCGGCGGGCCGTGGATCGCGGGTAGGGCGGCTTTTCCGCGCGTCGGATCGACCACGGCGACCACGGCGACCGCAGCGGTTCGCACAGAGGCGGCCCGCAGCGCTCGCACCGCCTCGGCCACCGTCGCCCCGGTCGTCAGCACGTCGTCGATGACGATGACCCGCGCACCTGCCGGCAACGCCGCACGCCGAGCCGCCCGCGCCGGATTGGCCAGCTCGAAGGCGCCGGCGAGATTCGCCGCCCGCGCCGTGGCACCAAGCCCGGCCTGGTCGGCGAGCCGGCGCACCGGCCGTAGCACGGGCGCGACGCGCACCCGGTGACCGTCGCGGCGCAGCACAGCGGCGGCTGCGGAACACAGCAGGACGAGATGATCGAAGCCGCGCCGGCGACGGGCTGCGGCGGTCGAGGGGACCGGCACGAGCACGAGCGCAGGCGCGGGTGGCGGCGGGGCGCAGACGCCGGTGGGCCCGCCCGAGGCGGCCGGCAGCGCCCGCGCGACCGCGCGGGCCAGTGCGGCCCCGGCGGCATCCACCCGGCCGCGCTCCTTGTAGGCCAACAGCAGCGACCGGACCCGGCCACCGTAGTGAGCCGCCGCCAGGCACGGCGGCAGCCCCCGCCGCCGCGGGGTGGCCATGGGACCCGCGACGGCAAGGAAGGCTGGACCGCGCAGCTCCGCGGCGCATGCCCGGCACACCGACGCCCCGCGACCACCGCAGCCGGCGCAGGACAGCGGCACGATCAGGTCGGTGAGGATCGCCAGGTTCCGGGCGAGCAGGGGCAGGAATGCGCGGGCCATGGAGGGAAGGATCACCGTTGGCGCAGGTATGCGCCAGCCCCCGCGGCCGATCTGTGGACAACGCACCCCGCACATTGCGCGCGGGGTGTGGACAGATATGAAACACCGCGGGTGGCCAAGCCAGGAGGTGCCCGGGCCCAGCGGTACCGGAGGTCATCGCATGGCGGCCCGGCGCCGTCTGAGACGATCGGCGCCGGGCAGATCATCGTGCTG
>NZ_CADCWT010000114.1 GCF_902806485.1 Candidatus Frankia alpina
AACGATCTTCCCGGGGCCCTGGTCTCGCCCAGGCCGAACGCGTCGTGCCGATCCTGTCGCCCAGCTACCTGGCGCATTCACCCTAAGGACGAGCCGAGTGGCAGGCGGGATTCCTCCGCGATCCGCTCGGCAACGCCCGCGGCCTCGTCCCGGTGCGGGTGCAGCCCTGCAAACCTGAGGCCCTACTCTGCGGCCTTACCTACATCGACCTCGTCGGGCTGAATGAGAAGGCCGCCGCCGAGACACTGGCCCGGCAGATGCAGGCGACCGTCACCGGCCGGGCGAAGCCGACCAGCGCCCCCACGTTTCCCGGTACGAGTGTCGCAGGCCGCGGTGCCGGGCTGCCGCGTGTCGGTCGGCGGCGCTCGGTGTCGGTGTCGGTGTTGCACCTGTCCGATCTGCGCTTCGGCGGTGCCAGCGAGCATCATGGCGGGACGGCGCCGCCGTTGGCGCCGATGCTCGACGACCTGCGCCGGCTCGCCACGGCCCGGCCGGAGGCGAACCGGCGGGATCCGCTCGCCGACCTGATCGTCGTCACCGGGAATCTGACCGCGACCGCGTCCCAGGACGAGTTCGACCGGGCGCACGACTTCCTCGCCGCCCTCGCCGATGGTCTCGACCTGCCTCGGGACCGGATCGTCGCCGTCCCCGGCGATCTCGACGTCAACGACGCACTGTGTGAGTCCTACATCCTGCAGGAACGCGCCTACCGGAAGCCGGCCGTCGAGCCCTTCTGGCCAAAATGGGAGTTCTTCGCCAACTTCCTGCGGCGCCTGCACGGGGACGAGGCCGAGGCGCGGTTCCGGCTCGGGCGGGAATGGTCGGTCGTCGCCTTTCCCGAGCTCAGGGTCGTCGTCGCCGGGCTGAACTCGACGATGGCGCGCACCCACGAGATCCGCCACGCCGAACTCGGCGAGCGCCAGCTCCGCGCGGTGGTCGAGGAGCTGGACAGCGGCCCCTGGCAAGACTGGCTGCGCCTCGGCATGGTCCACCACGCCCCGACGGGTTCCGCGGAACCGGGCGTGCACCTGCGTGACGGCGCGGCGGTCGAGGAAGTGCTCGCGCCCCGCCTGCACCTGCTGATGCATGCCGGCGACAGCGAAACCGACCGGTCGTCCGGCGGCCTGCCGACGATCCCGCACGGCCCAGCGGAATCGGCACGCTATCAACTGATCGACATCGACGCGACCGGGTTCACCCGACGGGCGCGGGTACGCGGTTCCGATGCCGGGGCACCCTTCGGCGCCGACGACGCGCGGTCGGGCCGCGTCGATGTCCCGTTCCGCCCGGCACCCGAGACGTTCGGGCCGCCAGCTGCTGGCCGTCGGGCCGCGGGCCCGGCACCCGCCCGCGCCGGCGACTCGGAGCCCGGCGTCGACGGCTCGGAACCTGGCGCCGGCGTCGACGATCGTGGCTGGCCAGACGACCTCGATGACGGCGACCGCTGGATCGCGGACCGCCATGCTGTCGTGCACCGCGATGCCGTGGACGGCATACCCGGCGATGGACGGGCCCGGGGGTCTTGGCGGCGGATCTTGGACGCCCGGCCGAGGGACACCCTCGACGAGCTCGCCCGGATACGCCATCGGGAGACCAGCGTCGAACGGGTCGAGGCCGTCGGAGAGATGCCGGCGCATCTGCGGGTGCGGCGGACGGTGGGCCACGTCGTCGAGTTGCGTCTGATCGGCCTGATCGAGCAGCTCGTCGACGAGGCGTCCGTCGCAGCCTTCGCCACTGCCATCGCCGGGCCCTACCTGGCCTATCCGTTCCGCCTGACGGACCTGGTGTACACCGGGGAGACGCAGGCTTCCCCGGCGCTGGTCGAGTTCGCCCTTGGCCGGCAGGTGCGGCTGCTGAGCATGCCCGAATACCAGGGGTGCTCGACCTGCGGGACTACCTGGCCCAGCAGGCGGACCGGCTGCGCACCGACCGGGACTACCCGCCCGACGCCTACGTCCCGCAGCGCCTCCGCCGCATCGACCGCAGTCGGGCGCCGGTCGGCGACGACGCCCTGGCGGAGGTGCTCGGCTGGCTGTCCACCGACGACGCGCGGTTCATCCTGATACTCGGCTCCTTCGGCCACGGCAAGACGTTCCTGAGCCATCAGCTCGCCCTGGGCCTGCCCGACCAGCTGCCGCACGTCGACCCCATGGTGATCGAGCTCGGCGCGCTGGAGAAGTCGTTCGCCCTCGACCGGCTCGTCGCCCAGCACCTGGTCGACGCCGGGGTGCGCCAACCCGACCTCGATGCCTTCCGCTACATGGTCCGTGAGGGTCGGATAGCCCTGATCTTCGACAGCTTCGACGAGCTGGCCGCCCGGATCACCTACGCCCGCGCCACCGCCTACCTCGACGGCCTCCTGGCGATCCTCGACGGCACCGGAAAGATCACGGACGACGGCGCAGCCGGGCCGAGTTCTTCGTCGACGACAAGGAGGTGCTGACGAAGACCGGCGAGAAGGTCGAACGCACGCTGGGGCGTTTCATCGCCCGGCTGGAGGACTTCACCCCGGCCCAGATCGAGCGCTACCTGGTCGGGCACTTCACCCGGGCCCTGCCCGCCCACCGACCACCGCTCGCGGCACAGGCCGAGGCTCGACAGCTGGCCGCACCGCGCCTGGCGCTCGTGCGCGAGGTCCGCGACCTGCCTGACCTCGCCCGCAACCCACGGCTGCTGTCGTTCATCGTCGAGATCGACGATGAACTCCTGCGCGCCGTCCGGGATCGGGCCGCCAACTCCGGCGACGGCCGGGTCACCGCCGCCGAGTTGTCCGACCTGATGCTCGGCTTCCTCGTCGACCTGGCCGACCAGGAGCAGCTGGCCGCCTGGGTGCGCTCCACCGCCGACGATCCTGACGCGCCCGGGACCGTTCGGGAAAACGCCCTGCTCGTGGCCCGCCACCTGAGCATAGCCCTGCGGACCGGCGCGGCGCTCGCCGGCACCGACCTGTCCGGCCGTGATCTACGCGACGCCGACCTGCGGGACGCCGACCTGACCGACGCCCGGCTCGACGGCGCCGACCTGCGCGAGGCCGACCTGCGCGGGGCGACTCTGGCCGGCGCGTCGCTGCGCGGTACCAGGGTGTCCGGCGCCGATCTGCGGGAGGCGACCCTCACCGGGGCGACCCTGGTCGAGGTCGTGGCCGAGAAGATCACCGCGGGCGGGGCCGTGCTCGACGGCCGCCACATCACCGGCGGCCGCCTCGACGACCTCGTACTCGCCGGTGCCTCGCTGCGCGGCGCCCGCCTGGCGGGCATGGTCCTCACCCGCGCGGACCTCACCGACGCGGATCTTTCCGGCGCGGCCCTCACCAACGTGACGCTTGCGGACACCGGTGTCGGTGGCAGCCGCTGGTCCCGGGCAGCCGTCCTGGGCGGCTCGCTCGGCTCCGCCGCGGACGCGCCCGAACTCATCGCCGCCGCGATTGCGGGGCGGGACAGCGCACAGCTGATGACTTCTCCCGCCCCCGCACAGCAGTACTCGGTGGCGTTCTCCCCCGACGGCACCCTGCTCGCCACCGCCAGCGACGACCGCACCGCCCAGCTGTGGGGACACCACCAGCGGCCAAGCGGTTGCCTCCGTCGTCGAGCTGAGCGAGGGATGGGCGGTGCTGCTACCCGACGGCGCCTACAAGCTGGTAGGCGAGTCGAAGGGACGATTCTGGTGGGTCATCAAGAATGTTCGCTTCGAGCCGGGTGAGCTCGACCCCTACGACCCGACCATCCGCCGGCTCCCTCCGGGCGCCCGCCTACCGCTGCCCGCGGCATGGCACCCCGTTCCGCTTCAGCCAACCAGCCCGGCTGCCCCTCGTCCGCCCGTCCAGGAGCCCGCGGCATCGGCAGGCGATCCGCCGCCCAGGCCGCCGGGGCTGATCTCCTGACTCCAGCGTCGATAGGAGCTCATCGAGGCCGGAACCTGTCCGGATACGGGCCCAGCCCACTCGTCGACGGCCCGTAGTCGCTCGCCCGCACAGGTACGGTCCCGCGGACAACGTCATCGCGACCCAGCGAGCTCACGCGACGAAAAGGAGTTGCCGCGCCCGCGGGCGCGGGCCAAAGGTGCTCCCAATGATGATTCGCCGGGAGACCACCAGGGATGTAGCAGCGATCCGTACCGTGGTGGGGGCGGCCTTCGCCCGACCGGTCGAACCGGATCGGCTCCCGGCCGAGGTCGCCCTCGTGGACGAGCTTCGCGCCGGTGCGGCGTGGATACCCGCGCTCTCGCTCGTCGCGACCAACGCCGCGGACGACATCGTCGGCCACGTCCTGTGCACCCGCGCCACAATCGGCGCCACTCCGGTGCTCGCGCTCGCGCCGCTCGGCGTCCGGCCCGACCACCAGCGGCGCGGTGTCGGCCACGCGCTCATGCATGCCGTGCTCGGCGCCGCGGACGCCCTCGACGAGCCGCTGGTCGGCCTGCTCGGTGACCCGGGCTACTACTCCCGCTTCGGTTTCCGTCCCGCCGACGAAGGCGGCGTCATCGCACCCCAACCCGCGTGGGGCGCGCATTTTCAGGTGCGGACTCTTGCTGCAGGCGGCCCGTCGCCGCGCGGCCGGTTCAGCTATCCCGAGGCATTCGATCGGCTCTGAACCGACGCGGAGAAAGCTTCCAGAGCAGAACTGAATGCACCGAGAACGCGCGGTACCGTCCTCGTCATGGACCGGACGACCGTGGCCATCATCAAGCAGGCATTCCAGCAGGCAAAGCAGTCCGGGGGCGGCACCTACGTCGGCGGTGAGGACGTCCTGCTCGCCCTCGCGACCGAGCCGTCCCTCGCCCGGGACGTGCTGGCCGATCTCGGCGTCACCCCGGAACGCATCCGCACCGTCAGCACCAAACGCGCGCAAGCGCGGGCCGAGGAGATCGGCGGCCCGCCACTGCGCCCCGGCGGTGACCGCGCTGAGCCAGTGCTCCACCTCGACCCGACGGCGCACGCGGCCCTGGGCCGGGCGGAGGGCCTCGCCCTGGCATGGGGACACCCACGGACCGAACCGGAACACTGGTTGCTCGCCGTCCTCTATTCGGACCCGACCGTGCTGGGCGACCTGCTGGACGGTCTGGGGACCTCGGCGGACGCGATAGTCGCCGAGCTGCGGCGACGCGGCGCGCAGGTTCCCGAGGTCGCGGCGCCCACGTACCGCCCCTGGCGCGGCAGCCATCACCTCGACATCTCCGCAGCCGACTGGGAGCCGCTCCTTGCTCTGCTGCGCAAGGAGCACCCGCCCGGCTCCCCATGGCGGTGGAGCTTCAACTACTTCGCCGACGACGCCGACCATCGCGGCCGAGTACATGCGGAGGAGAGCATCGACCTCCTCGCGCTCCTCGCCGCAACGAAGCAGGACCGCACCAGCTGAGCGAATACGCCCGCGGTTCCACAGAACACCTTGATCGCCAGAGGCGAGCCCAGGACGCATTGCGGTACGAAACGCGCGGTCTACGGGCCCAGACCGCGCAAAACGCACCGCAATCGGCAGCGGTTGACGCCCGGCGCCGCGAAACATCATGATCATCAGCACTGGCGGCGGGGAGCGCGGCCTGGATCTGCGCTCGCCACATTGGTGCCTGACGGAACGGGATTTGATCATTTAGGTGCGCCGCGGGAGTACGTCAACGTCGTTGATTATCATGGTGGCATCGACGACAACGAGAAGGATCAGTCGGGTGGGGCGGAGCCTGGCGATGAGCCCACGCCATCCGAGGACGGGGCGAGGCAGGGACGCACGCGGAGGTCGCGGCGGACGCCGCGGGGGACGTTGTCGCGGGAGGTGCTGATGGCGGCGGCGATGGAGGTCGTCGACACCAACGGCGCGGGGGCGTTCAGCATGCGGGCGCTGGGCGGGTTCCTCGACTGCGACCCGACGGCGATGTACCGGCATTTCGCCACCAAGAACGCCCTGCTCGACGCGCTCGTCGACAGCGTCATCCGGGGCGGGGCCGCGGACCTGCCGGAAACCGACGATCCGCGCGCCGACATCCGGGCGAACTTCCGCCAGCTGCGCCGCTCGCTACTCGCGCACCCGACGCTGGCACCGCTGGTGCTGCGCCGACCGCCGGGCATGGGCGCCTACTGGGAGCGCTCCGACCACGCCGTCACCCAGCTGCACCGCGCCGGCATGGACCCGGCGGACGCCGCCAACGTCTATCAGACGCTGCTGTTCTACACTCTCGGCCACACCCTGTCCGAGGCCCGCCAGCTCGCCCGCGCGGTGGAGAAGGAGGGGGCGGGCGCCCGTGGCGGCCCGGTGGCGGCGGTGCGGCCGCCGGCGGAACTCCATCCGGATCTGTCCGACGTCGCCCCGCACCTGCGGGAGGGCAACGAGACGCAGTTCCTCGCCGGACTCGACCTGATCCTGCGCGACCTACCCCGATAGTCGGCGTCCGCGCCGAGCCCTCACCCACAGGGGGTAGCCCATGACGGGTACTCTCCGACGCAGCCTTGCTACGGTACGAGCGTGCCCGTGGCCCCGAGCCGCCCGCGCGAAACGCCCCAGATTCTTACGGTGGGCCGCCGCGGCGCCACCCACGGGTAACTACGGACGGTGAACGCCACCGGTCCGCCGGCAGGAACGGATCGGCGGACCAGTAGGGCGGCGCTGGCGGTGGGTCGAGCGACCGGTGCCGCGGGCAGACCTGATCACGACGGGACGAATCGAAGACGACGAGATCGGAGCACCGGATGAGGTTGCTCGACGGGCGGTCCATGGCCGCCGAGATCGGCCGGTACGTGATCGACGAGGCCGAGCGGCTGATGCTCGCCGGCAAGACACCGACCCTGGCCGTGGTCCTGCCGAACGAGGATCCGGCCGCCCGCTCCTACACCCACATCATCGAGCGGACCGCCGGCAAGGTCGGGGTCCGCTGCGAGCCGCACGAGGCCACCGCCGGCCCGTCGGCGCTCCTCGACACAGTCGATGCGCTGGCCGCCGGCCCGCTGGTCGACGGCATCATCGTCCAGACGCCGCTGCCGGCCGGGCTGAGCTCCCGGGAGGTCGGCGAGCACATCCCCGTCGCCAAGGACGTGGACGGGATGAACCCGGAGAGCCTGGGCCGGCTCGCCCTGGGGCTGCCGGGCTTCGCCCCGGCGACCGCCGCCGCGGTGGTGGAGATCCTCACCCGCGCCCGGATTCCGATGGCCGGCGCACGGGTCTGCGTCATCGGCCGCGGGCCGGTCGTCGGCAAGCCCGTCTCGCTGCTCCTGCTCGCCGAGAACGCGACCGTCACCGTCTGCCATTCCCACACCAAGGATCTGGTGACGATCGCCCACGAGGCCGACATCATCGTGTCCGCGACGGGGGTCGCGCGCCTCATCGGCGCCGGGTTCGTCCGGCCGGGGGCGACGGTCATCGACGTCGGCACGGCGGTCACCGACGCCGGCCAGGTCGGCGACGTCGACGCCGCGGCCATCGCGCCGGTCGCCGGTGCCCTCACGCCCGTGCCGGGCGGCGTCGGCCCGGTGACCACCATGCTGCTGCTGCGCAACACGATCCGAGCCGCCCGCACCGACTGACGGACGGGACGGCCGGACCGCGCCGGGTCGCCCACCGCCGGGGGCGCCCACCGCCGGGTCGCTCACGCCGGGGTGCACAGCGGGTCGGCGAGGCGGACCCGGTTGCGCCCGTCGGCCTTCGCCCGGTACAGGGCGGTGTCGGCGCGGGCGATGAGCGCGGACAGGTCGCCGGCCGTGCCGTGATGGGTCGCGACGCCCACGGACACGGTGACTGACAGCGGGGGCCGCCCGTCCAGGCGGCAGCGGGTGGCGGCGACCTGGCGACGGATCCGTTCGGCGATGTCGACCGCATGCTCCCGCCCCACCTCGGCGAGCAGGATGACGAACTCCTCCCCGCCGAAGCGGCCGACGAGGTCCCGCGGCCGGGCGGCGGCCCGCAGCGTGTCCGCGACGGCGAGCAGGATGACGTCCCCGATGAGGTGGCCGAAGCGGTCGTTGACCTGCTTGAAGTGGTCGATGTCGACGAGCAGCACCGACAGCGGCCGGCCGGCGCGGGCCGCCCGGCTGATCTCACGCTCGGCGACCTGGCGCCAGTAGGCGGCGTTGGCAAGCCGCGTCTTCGCGTCCGAGCGGGCGGCGTGCAGCAGGTCGGCGTGCAGCAGGCTGCGTTGCAGCAGCAGTACCGGCGGGGTCACGGCCAGCATGAGGAAGGGGCTCGCCGCCCACAGCACCGCCACCACGATCGCCGAGCAGATCTCGACGGCCCGCGCCGGCACCGGCTCGCGGCCGAGCCGGGACGCCCGCGTGGGGGGCCCGACCGGGCGGTGGACGTCGGCGCCGGGCGCGGTGCCCCCGAGCCAGGCGTCGAGGCCGTCGCCCCGGCCCGCCCGGGTCATCCCCACCCCGGGCAGGCTGGCGACCAGCGGATACACGGCCACGGCGGACAGGAACGCGGCTGCCGCGACGCCCGAGCCGACCAGGCCGTCGACGGTAAACGGTCCCCTGGTCGGGCTGAGAAGCAGGTGCACGCTCGACGCGCAGAAGCCGGCGATGCCGAGCGCCGCGGCGTGGAACAGCCGCAGGTGTGGCGGGCGGACCGGGTCGACGCGGCCGGCGAGCCAGCACAGCGGCAACCCGATCACCGTCGGGTAAAGCGGCGGCAGCAGCACGGCCACGGCCACGGTCCAGGTGGCGAGCAGGTCGTGCCGGGCGGCCGGGAAGACGGTGAGGTCGGCCCCCAGCCGCCCGGAGACCACCACCGCGAATCCGCCGAGGGCGACGAACGCGGCGAACGCAAGCACGTCGACCCAGCGCGGCCGCAGCCCGACGATCGCGACGCCGACCAGCACAGCCCAGCACAGCGTGACCCCCACGACCCGGCGCACGACGGCCCGCGGCGCGCACCACAGCGTCCAGTCCCGCCCGACCAGCCGCGGCAGCACCCGGTGGCACCGCCGGGACGATCCGTCCCCACCCGCCCGAACGGGGTGGGCCCGGTCCGCCGGCCTGCGGTCGCCGCCGGAACCGCCAGCCCCGGGAAGGCCGAGGCCGGCCATGCGCAGCGCCGGTGGGCAGGCCACGGTCGGGCCCGGGTGGACCCGCGGGTCGCGCACCCGTAGCCGTCGCCACGCCCGGCGGGCGCTGCCCAGCAGTGCGCTACCTGGGCGGCGTGGGAGTCGTAGGCGTAACGGCATTGGCGGATGGCCTTCCTCGTTCTCGTCCGCGGCCATAGTCGGCCGGAACCGCCCGGTGAATCCAACCTCGTCGTTGCTACTCACAGTGAATCATTGAAAACGAAGAGTGCGAAGCCGTTCGCGCCATTCGCAACCAGCGCAATGGCCCGGCTAACTGCTCGGGAGCGGCGGTCGGCCGCCTTCTCGCACCGCGACGGGCCGGGAACCCGTTCCGGAAATGGCATCTGACCTGCGACGACGAATGCAACGGCGAAAGGGTCCACGCCGGGACCCACGGGCCGGCATCCACTCCGCGACGCCCGCAGAGAGACCCCACACACGACACGCCCGGGAAACGGTGTCGCTCCCCGTCTGGGACCAGCGACGGCCGAGCCGCGGACCAGTCGAAGACCAGTCCTCCACCCGGCTGCCTGGACCGGCGCGGCCCGGACCGACAGCCCGGACCGACGGCTTGGACCGACGGCCTGAGCCGGTGGGGGCCTGCTCAGGTGGTACGGGCGACCGCCTCGACCATCGCGGCGGTCAGCGCGGCCACGTCCGCCGGCGTCGTGATGAACGGCGGCATCGTGTAGACCAGCCGGCCGAAGGGCCGCACCCAGACGCCGAGCTCCACCAGCAGCGGCTGGATCACCGACATGTCGACCGGCTCCCGCGTCTCGATCACGCCGATCGCGCCGAGCACCCGCACATCGGCCACGCCCGCCAGCTCCGCCGCCGGGGCCAGTCCCACCGTAAGCCCCGCGGAGATCTCGGCGACCCGCGCTCGCCACGGCGAGGACAGCAGCAGCTCGACGCTGGCGTTCGCGACCGCGCTCGCCAGCGGGTTGCCCATGAACGTCGGGCCGTGCATGAACGCTCCGGCGGGTGAATCGGACACGCCGGCGGCCACCTCGTCGGTGCACAGCGTGGCGGCCATCGACAGGTAACCACCGGTCAGCGCCTTACCCACGCACATGATGTCGGGGCTGATCCCGGCGTGGTCGCAGCCGAACAGCTCCCCCGACCGCCCGAAGCCGACGGCGATCTCGTCCGCGATGAGCAGCACCCCGTGGTGATCACACAGCTCCCGCACCCGGGCGAGCCACCCGGGCGCGTAGAAGCCCATCGCCCCGGTGCCCTGCACGACCGGTTCGAGGATGACCGCGGCGACCTCGTGGGCGTGCCGGGCGAGCAGCCGCTCGAACTCGGCGACGTCGGCGTCCTCGCACGGCTCGCCGTAGGCGCTCCTCGGCGCCGGGGCGAACAGGTGGCGAGGCAGGAGCTGGCTGAACAGGTGGTGCATCCCGGCATCCGGGTCGCAGACGGACATCGCGCCGGAGGTGTCGCCGTGGTATCCGCGCCGGATGGTCAGCAGCCGAGTCCGCTCGGGCCGACCCCGGCCGGTCCAGTACTGCAACGCCATCTTGATCGCGACCTCGACGGCGACGGACCCCGAGTCGCAGAGGAACACCCGGCGCAGCAGCCCGGGGGTGATCTCCACCAGCGTCTCGGCGAGTCGCACCGCCGGTTCGTGGGTCAGGCCGCCGAACATCACGTGCGACATCGACGCGAGCTGCGTACGCACCGCCTCGTCGAGCACCGGGTGACGGTAGCCGTGGATCGCCGCCCACCACGACGACATCCCGTCGATCAGCTCGCGGCCGTCCGTCAGCGTCAGGCGCACCCCGGCCGCGGACGACACGGCGAACAGCGGCCCCGTCGCCGACGCCGAGGCGTAGGGGTGCCAGACGACCCGTCGGTCCCGCGCCACGAGATCGGCCCCACCCGGCCAGCCCGTCCCGCCCGTCGACGGGAGTTCCGATGACGGCGAGGCTGACACGGCGGCGACGGCGAAGGATGGGTTCACCCCTCCCACTCTGGCCCATCGGCGACGCGGGTGGCCGTCCAAGGACACTCGAGCCCCACCCACCGTGCCAGCCGCCCGCTCGCGACGCCGCCCGGCGCACCGGGCAGGATGGGCGGCGTGGTCATCCCGATTCACGACATCAACCCGCTGAGCCGACGGCCGATCATCACCTGGCTGCTGATCGCCGCGAACGTGGTGATCTTTGTCTTCTTCGAGCCCGTGGTGAGCTCGATCGCCGGAATCGGGACCTCGACCCCGCAGAACGCCTGCGAGCAGCAGCGGTTCTTCCAGGAGTGGGGCGCGATCCCCCGGGAGCTCGTACACAACACCCAGCTCTCGGCCGCCTACTCGGGTCACATCGGCGTCGACGCCGCCGGCAATCCCGGGTGCATCGTGCAGTCTCCGCCGAATTTCGACAAAATTCCGGTACTCTCGGTGCTGTCCGCAATGTTCCTGCACGGCAGCTTGCTTCACCTAATCGGCAACATGCTGTTTCTCGGGGTCTTCGGCAATAACATCGAAGATCGCATGGGCAGGCTGTTCTACCTGCTGTTCTACCTGGTCTGCGGGTACGCGGCGACCTACGGCTTCGCGTTGTTCGAAAGCGGGTCGTCGAACACCCTGATCGGCGCCTCGGGCGCCGTCGCCGGAGTGCTCGGCGCCTATCTCGTCCTGTTTCCCAGGGCCCGCGTCATCGGCCTGGTATCCGTCCTGTTCTTCCTTCCGTTCTGGTTGCCGGCCTGGATCGTCCTTGGTTTCTGGTTCGCCCTGCAGTACGTGTACTTCACGGGGTTCGGCGTCGCCGACGGAGGTGCCGTCGCCTACGGGGCGCACGTCGTCGGCTTCGTCGTCGGGGCACTGCTCGTCGCGCCGTTCATCCGCCGGCTGCGCGCGGCCGGACCAGGCACGCCGCCCCGGGTACCGCAGCACCGGTGGATCCGCGGGACCGGAGCCTCCGCCGCCGCCCGCCATCGCCGAGGTTACTGACTCATCCCGGGTCGGTGCGGTGGTATCCGCCAGTGCGGTGCGGCACGCTTGTCGAATTATGTCCGACCCGCCCTCGATGTCGCCCGCTCTCGCCTCCGGCTCCGGGGCCCCCGCGTCCGGTGCGGGCGGCCACGTCTACCGGCGGACGCTCGCGACCCCCGGCGCGGCCCGGTTCATGGTGCCGGCGTTCGTGGGACGGCTGCCGATCGCGATGCACGCGCTCGGCACCGTGCTGGTCGTCCAGGACCGTGCCGGCTCGTATGCCGTGGGCGGCGCGGTCGCCGCCGCCGGGGCGCTCAGCGAGGCGGTGTGCGTGCCGCGGGTGGGTCGCGCCCTCGACCGCTTCGGCCAGGCCAGGGTGCTGCTCGCCGGACTCGCCGGGCACCTGCTCGGGGTGGCGGCGCTACTGGCGGTGGTGCGGGCCGGCGCACCCCGCCCGCTGTGGTTCCTCGCCGCGGCGGTCGCCGGTGGCTGCCTGCCGCCCGTCGGGACCTGCGTGCGGGCCCGGTGGAGCGCGCTGCTGACGGGTAGCGCCCTACTGCCCGCCGCACTCGCGCTCGAGGCGGCGATAGACGAGTTGGTGTTCACCCTGGTGACGGCGCTAGTCACCCTCGTCGACCCCGCCGCGGGCCTGCTGGCCTCGGCGGTCCTGCTCGGGATCGGCGCCCTGGGGCTCGCGCTGCAGCATGGCACCGATCCGGGTCCTCGCTCCGCGTCGGCCGCGCCGCCTGAACGGATCATGCGGCGGCCGGACACCCGCACCCTGGTCGCGATCGTGTTCGCCATCGGGATCGACATCGGGATCGACATCGCCATGGTCGCCTTCGCCCGCGAAGAAGGGCTGGCGGCCGTCGGTGGGCTGCTGCTGGGCATGTTCGCGGCCGGCTCGGGGATCTCCGGCCTGATCAGCGGCGCCCGCAGGCCCGACCGCCCGCTGCAGGCCCGGCTGCTGCGTTCCGTCGCGCTGCTGACGGTCGGCTTCGCTCTTCCCCTCGCCGGTGTCGGCGTGGCCGCGATGATCCCGCTGGCCATCCTCGCCGGGGCCACCGTGGCCCCCACAATGATCAACTCCAACGCGATGATGGAACGGATCGTCCCGCCGCAAGCCCGAACCGAGGGCTTCGCCTGGCTCACCATGGCAGTGGTCGGCGGCCTCGCCGTGGGCTCCCCGCTGGCCGGCCGCCTGATCGACGCCGGGGGCACGCGGCTGGGCTACGTCGTGCCGGCGGGCGCGGGCCTGCTCGCCGGCGGACCGCTCGCCGGGCAATGGTTTCGCCCGACGGTGGTTCGCGGCGCAGCGGTTCGCCGGCGACGGCTCAGGAAACGGTGTTGTCGCCCGCCTGGCCATCGGCCCCCTCCCCGGCCGCGGCGGCGGCGCCGCCCGTCTCGGCGGCGGGGATCGGCGTCGCGGAGGCACCAGACCCTCCGGAAGTGGCCGACACAGCAGCGACGGCCGGCACAGCGGCGGCGACCTCGGCGGGCCGGCGACGGAGCAGTCCACGCCGGGCTCCGGGGCGGGCAGCCTCGGCGTCACCGCGCCGTTTGCGGCCCTTGCGGACCGCCGCCGCGACCACCGTCGCGTCGTCGCTCGCACCCTCGGTGGCCTGCGCCGCGGAATCGGTGGCCTCGGCCTTCTCGGTAGCCTCGGCAGGCTCGGCCCCAGCGACGGCCAGGGCCGGGTCGGCGGCCGCTGCCACGCCGGCCGGCTTCACCGCTGCGGCGACCTCAGCCACATCGGCCGACACTGCATCGGCCGACACTGCGGTGGCAGCGACGGTCTCGGCGACGACGGTCTCGGCGGCATCGGCATCGGGCGCCGTCCCCGCGGTGGGCGCTGACGGCAGCACCTCGGTGACGCCGGTTCCCGTCGACGTCGCCGGGGTGGATCCATCGGGCGCGGCGGGTCCGTCGGTGGCATCGGCTCCGGCGACGGTCTCGTCGGCCGAGTCGGCGGCGACCGGCTCGGCAACGGCTGTAACCGGCTCAGCGGCAGCCTTGCGGCCGCGGGAGGTGGGGGCTTCGGCCGGGGCAGCCGCCGCGACGTCGAGGGCGATCGTCCGCCATCCCTCGAAGATCTCGGTGACGGTGTAGCCGTCGGCATTCAGCGCGTCGCGGTAGCGGGCGAGCTGCTCGTAGGACAGCGCCGGATCCGCCGCGACGACGGCCTTTTCCGTGTTCTCCACATCCTGACGACCGCCGGTGGCCGGATTGGCGGCCGGATCAGCGGCCGGGAACGTCGTGACCGTCGCCGACACCCGATAGGTGGTCGAGGCGGCGAGGTTCGCCGTCCCGGTCAAGGTCCACGACCGGCTCGTGACCGTGCCACCGGATGGCCCGGGGGGCGCACCCTCGGTCTGAGCGGCCAGCAACGTAGCGATCTTCGCCTCGGCCGCCATGGGCACCGCGTCGTCGCTTCTACCCCATCGCACGCGCGTACGTCCTTTCTTCATGCTTTCTTCATGCAGTCGGCATCGTCCGCACGCCCGTTCGGCAGCGCCGGCGTCCCCCGGCCCCGGGGACGGTCCGGCCAACAGGCCGTCGGCATGGGCGAAACCGCATTGTGACGGACCGACCGGATGCAGTCCGCATCGGGGTGTGTTCCGACACAGCGGCGACATAACGTCGCAAACTACCAGGAGGTTGGACATGATTGATGCACGCCAAGGAGCGATCGATCGGTGCAGCGCAGACGTCGGCACGGATCACCCCGCGGGGCCCGCCGCCCCACCCCAGAAATTGCCGGAGGCGTAACGCGGATTTCGGCCGCGGCAATCATGCCATGATCGCACCTGGGAACTACACATGGCAGTTAAATGATT
>NZ_CADCWT010000115.1 GCF_902806485.1 Candidatus Frankia alpina
GGCGTCGGTCCACATCCCGAGGACGGCCACCATTCCGGTGACGGCGGCGCCGGCCCCGCCAGCCGAGGCGGCGGCGGCTCGGATGACCACTGCGCCGCCGACGACGCCCCCACTGTGCCGGTGGCCCCTCTGCGGCGGGAGCCGGCTCAGCCCGCTCAGTAGGTGCAGGAGACGCCCGCCGGGGCGGCGGCCGGGGCGGAGTCCGCAATGACCCGGACGCCGCCGCCCGCGGCCACGCCCGCAGCCGGCCGGGACCAGGACACCGGGACGGCCGCGGAGGTCGCCGCAGCGGCCGGCAACGCACCGGTGGAGCTCGTCGTGGCGGCGCGGCCACCGAAGGGCTTCAGGAAGGCACCGAGCTGGTCGGGATCGGGCACCAGCACGCTCTGCCCGGCACGTTGGCCGGCCGCCGCCGGCACGGTGGCGAACGTGACCCCACCGGAACCGATCGACTGCATCCGGACGGCGAGCAGGCGCAGGTCGGCCAGGGAGGTGCGGTCGTCGAGGGTGATCGCGGAGGTCGCGGCGTCGACCACATTGATCAGCTTCGCCGGGTTGAGCAGCGTGTCGGTCGAGGCAATCCGTTGGAAGACGACCCCCAGGAACTGCTGCTGGCGGCGGATCCGGTCGATGTCGCTCTCCGGCAGGCCGTAACGCTGGCGGACGAAGGCCAGGGCCTGCGCCCCGGTCAGCCGGTTCTCCCCCACCTGGCCGGAGAAACCGGAGTAGTGGTCGTGCAGGTTGTCGAAGCCGCGCGCCTTCAGCTCGGGCGGCAGCTCCCTGATGCAGACGGTGACCCCGCCCAGCGCGTCGGTCATCCCCTGGAAGCCGACGAAATCGATCTGCACGTAGTGGTCCACGCGGATCCCGGTGAGGCCTTCGATGGTCGCGACCAGTAGTGACGGCCCGCCGTAAGAGAAGGCCGAATTCAGTTTGGAGCGCTGAGCCGCATGCTGGGTGCCCCGCGAATCGGTGTAGCCAGGGATCCGCACCCACAGGTCGCGGGGGAAGGAGATCAGGGTCGTCGAGCCGTTTTCGTCGAGATGGGCGAGGATCGTGGTGTCGGACCGCTGCCCCTCGGCCACGCCGAACTCACCGTTGGTCCCCGCCCGGGTGTCGGACCCAACCAGCAGGATGTTCTGCGTACCGCCCGAGGCCGACGCCGGCCGGTCCACACCGGCGGCGAAGGTCAGCGGGGTGTGGCGGACCCGGCCGTCGTAGTGACGTAGCACGGCCCAGCCGCTGGTGGCCAGCACAAGCACGACCGCGGTGACGCCGCGGTGGATTGAGCTGCGGCGCGGGGTCGCCGGTCGCCGGCGGGTCCCGCCGGGTCGGGCCAGGCGGCTCGGCGGCCCGGCGACCATCTGGCGGCTCGGCGCGGCCAGCCTGGAGATCACGCCCGAGATGGGGATCACGGCCGGAATAGGGATCGGCGTAGGGGTCCCGGGAGCGGCCGGAGGGTCGCGGCTGGGCCCGTGGGCGAGCCGGGCGGTCGTCCCCGGCGGGCAGAGGCGATCCGGGCTGGCGGCGCGGCCACTGCCCCGCCGGCCAGTTCTCCTCGGACGTGGGCCGAGGGGCATCGCGCCGCCGGCCGTCGCCCTCCCCGTCGCGGCGTCCCGCGGGCGGCCCGTGCCGTTCCGGCCGATCCGGAGGCCAGGTCATGGCCGCCTCCCCCTCCCTCATCCACCGGGAGGAGATCATCCCGCGCCGGTGACGCCATCGGTGTTCCGGCCACGAGCCACGAGCCACGAGCCGACCAACGGAACACTCCAGGACAGCCTCTCACCAAACTCGCACCCTGGGGGCCGTCGGCCCCGTCGACGACTGTCAGATGGCCGACCAGGCCCGGCCGCGATCGCGTTCCGGGGAGTGTGCGGTGGTTGGCAATCCGTGGGCGCAACCTTCGACCGCATTTGTGCGGACTTATCCTCGACCAGGTCGAAAATGCCAGGATCTCCGCAATGTGATGTCGGTTACAGCACCATCGAGGAGTCGAGCGCGTCGACTCGGATGCCCCGACTCACCGTGAGCCCACTCCCACTCGCTGGCCGCGAGGCCGATGAAGGCACGGATATCAGGTCGGTATTACGGGGACCAAGGAGGTCAGCACCCGGACCGAACCGCCTCGGGTCCACCGCCAGGAGCCCACACTCCGAGTTCCGGCATCCCCGTCAACGGACAGCGACAGAAAGTCACGTAACGACGGATAGTGCGGATCTCGCACGACCGAATGCTTGCCCGTGTTAACCCGTTCGAAGCGACAGGATGGACTCTTGGGTAACCTTCCGAGGCCGCCGGCCCAGCAGGCACTCCCCCTCAAGCCGGATGATCGGATGACGTCGCGCGCGGCTACCGGATCGCCGGTCGACAGATCAGGCCGGGAGGCAGGCGGATCGGCTCACATCGCCCGGAGGATCCGCGCGCCAAAATCCAGGCTCCGACCGCGGCGAGTTGTCCGGTGCGGTCTCGATGGACGACCAGACCGGCACACCACTACCCGGCGGACCTCGACCGGCCTACCGTTAACGGTATGAGTGCCCAGTCCCACCAAAGCACACCTCCACCGGCCGGCACGGGGGTACCCGAGGGAGCCTCGGCGGCGGGTGGCCAGAACTTCATCACAGCCGGCGAAGCGGATGTTGTCCGCCCCCGCATCGATGTACCCGGGGCGACGAGGGATTCCGCTGGCGCGGAGTCAGATTCGGAGCCGGTGTCCGTCTCCGCGGAGGCCGGCGAGACGACGGCCGGTCCGGCCGCGTCTTCTGGCCGCGAACCCGGCCAGGCCAACCACGATGAGGAACCGCACGCGGCGTTCCGCCGGTTTATGGCAACTGGCTGGGCGCCGATTGACGACGCTGTGCCATCTCGCGATGACTGTGTACCCTACACCGCGAAACGCCGCGCCTTGTTGGGCTCGCGGTTCCCGGCCGATGCCCTCGTGGTGCCCAGCGGTGGCCTACGGGTACGGGCAAACGACACGGATTTTCCGTTCCGTCCGGGAAGTGACTTGTTCTGGTTGACAGGCTGCCATGAACCCGATGCCGTGCTGGTTCTGCTACCCAACGCAGCCGGCGAGCACGATGCGACGCTGTATGTCGCGGGCCGATCAGACCGCTCCAGCTCGGCGTTCTACACCGACCGCCGATACGGCGAACTCTGGGTCGGTCCCCGGCCGGGGGTTCGCGAGACGGCCGCCGCCCTGGAGATCGAGTGTCGGCCGCTGACCGAGCTCTCGGGCGCGCTGGCCCGGCTGGCGCCGGGAAACACCAGGACGCTGCGGGGAATCGATCCACTGGTTGACCGCTCGGTGCTGCGGTGGTCCGACGACAGATCGGCCGACGACCGCGATGTGGTACTCGCGCAGGCCCTTTCCGAGCTACGGCTGGTCAAGGATGACTTCGAGATCGCTCGGTTGGACGAGGCGGTCGCGGCGACAGCGCGTGGCTTCACCGAGTGCGTAGGAGAAATCGGCCGCGCGATGGAGCTGCCCAACGGCGAACGCTGGTTGGAGGGCACCTTCTGGCGGCGCGCCCGCGTCGACGGCAACGACGTCGGCTACGGCTCCATCGTCGCCTGCGGGCACCATGCAACCACCCTGCACTGGGTGCGCGACGACGGGCCGGTGCGGGCCGGTGAGCTGGCACTTCTCGACATGGGGGTGGAGGGGAGGTCGTTCTACACCGCCGATGTCACCCGGACGCTACCGATCACCGGCCGCTTCACGGACCTGCAGCGCCAGGTATATGACGTGGTTCTCCGCGCGCAGCAGGCCGGCATCGACGCCGTCCGCCCGGGAGCGTCGTTCCTGGACCCGCACCGCGCGGCGATGCAGGTCATCGCCACCGCTCTGGCGGACTGGGGGTTGCTGCCGGACGGGGCGCAGGCATCGCTGTCGGAAGATCCCCGCGCGCCGGGCGCGGGGATCCACCGCCGATACACCTTGCACGCCACGTCGCACATGCTCGGGCTGGACGTGCACGACTGCGCCCAGGCGCGCGACGAAACCTACCGGGATGCGGCGCTGGAGCCCGGGATGGTGCTCACGGTGGAACCGGGCCTGTACTTCCAGCCCGACGACCTCACCGTTCCCCCTAAGCTGCGCGGCATCGGCGTCCGGATAGAAGACGACATCCTGGTCACCGGAGACGGAAGACGGAACATGTCTTCCGGGCTTCCGCGAACCCCGGAAGACATCGAAAACTGGATGGGCCGGCATCTGCCGAACTGACGGAACGAACAGAGCCGGCGACAGCACGCGTCGGCACGAAGGTCAATCGTTCCTGCCACACCGGCCTGGCCGGTGTGGCAGGAACCTGCCCTGGCAAAACCTGATCAGCAGGTCTTTGGGCACCGGGGCCTGCGGCCCGCGGCCGAATACCGCGGGCACGACGGGTACTACGGGGTCCACCGCTTCGAGTCTCGACCCGGAAAAGTCGTCAAGACCAGGATCAGTGGGCCTTGTCGTACGCCTCGACGATGTTGGAAGCGATACGGCCACGGTCACTCACCGTGTAACCGTTGCTGCGCGCCCACTCGCGAATGTCGGCGGTGCGGTCGGTTCCGCCGGTACGCCGCGAAGCGGTACGCACACCACGACGGCCACCCGCCGCACGGCCACCGGAACGGCGGGCCGCGGTCACGAACGGGGCCAGCGACTCACGCAACTTCGTCGCGTTCTTCTCCGACAGGTCGATCTCATACTGCGCACCGTCGAGTCCGAAGCGGACAGTCTCGTCAGCCTCTTCTCCACTGAGATCGTCAATCAACGAGACGATGGTCTTCTGGGCCATGCCACACTCCTTCAGGTCAGCGGACCGCAGAACTCACGCGTCTAGTATTACCACGAGAACACCGGGAACTGTCGCGCCTGGTTCGGCGGACTCGCAGACTTGGGCCGCCGAACACGAAGACACCGGTCTAGGCACGCTGGTGAGGCTGTCGGAGTGCGGAACCCAAACGCGGCGGCCAAGCTCGGCATGATAGAAGGTGATCATGTTTTGCGAATCACACCTTCCGAGCCGAAACGCCGGCCGCAAGCGGACAGTTGGGCCGCCGTCGGCCGGGCGGCGACCATGTCCGCCGACCTTGGGACACCGATCGTGTTCGTCTACCGACTCCCCGGACGATTGCCGGGCAATCGGCAGGCATCAGCCGGTGGGTGCTTTGGGGTGCTGGCGCCGCGAGCGGAACCGACCGGTACGAATGCCAAAGGGGATCGTGGCGGCGGATGAGTACGCCTGATTCCGGCGCCGACCCTATGGCTCGGCGCACGGACGAGTACCCACGGACGTGGGTGGTGGACGGTGCCAACGTCATTGGCTCCCGGGCCGATGGCTGGTGGCGCGACCGTCCGGGCGCTGCCCGGCGCCTGCTCGCCGATATTTCGACCTGGATCGCCGGGTCCGACGCGCACGTCGGATCGCCCGGGTCAGCGGAATGGCCGGCGCGGATCCTGGTCGTTCTGGAAGGGGCGGCCCGAGCCGGGGTTCCCGCCGCAGCGGTGGTCATCGAGCCGACTCCGGCCTTGCCTGCGGCCCCCAACCATGTCCACGACCAGTCGCGCGGGAACACCGATCAGTCGCGCGGGAACACCGTTCGATCTCCCGGGAACGGCGACCACGCTCGGGGGAAGGGCCAGCGCTCGCCGGGGGACGGCGACGGCAATTCCTGGATCGCCGCCGATCGATCGGACCCGACGCCCGAGTACGGCGCCGCACCCGCACTTGCCGTCATCCACGCCCCGGGGCACGGCGATGACGCGATCGTCGACACCGCCCGCGAGGCCGGTCCCGGCGCCATCGTGATCACTTCGGATCGCGGGCTCGCCGCCCGTGTACTCGCTCTCGGCGCCGAGGCACGCGGCGCCGGCTGGCTGTGGAACCGGCTTCGACGGTGAGACCCACGGCGACTTCCCCCGACGGGGCCTCTTCGGACCTACCCCTTGCGGGGCTCTCAACACGCGCGTGTCGCCGGAAAGATACCATGGCAGAAAAAGACCCGACCGTGGCGCCAACGTGAATCTGACGCCTTCTGAGACCCCCGCGCCGCCCACGGCCGACAGGGAGCGCCTCAGCCCGTCCTGGGGCGAGGTCCCCCGAATGATCGCGCAGATGTCAGCGACCAGGCCGCCCGATGAAGCAGCGGGAATCCGCCCGGAAATCCGTCGCGATCGCGGGAACGGCCGTCACCGGACATGATGCGGGCGGCCGGCCCGCAGGCCGCAGTCGACCCAGGGCCGACGTTCAGGATGGACGGGCGCGAGGAGGCGCGCTGGGCGGGGCGCAGGCTCAGACGGCGGCGGAGACCGGTCGCCGCGGCGGCGGGCCGGCGGCCAGCCGAGCGGTGTAGCGCCCGGCGGCGACGCTGACGTCGAGGGGAATCCCGAAGCAGTCGGACAGGCAGGGCGCGGTGAGCACCTCTGCCGCCGGGCCCGCGGCCCGCACCTGGCCGCCGCGCATCAGCAGGGCGTGCGTGATCCCCACCGGGATCTCCTCGACGTGGTGGCTGACGAGAACGCTGACGGGCGCCGCGGGATCGGCGGCGAAGCGGGTCAGCCGCCGCAGCAGCGCCTCACGGGCCCCGAGATCAAGCCCGGAGGCGGGCTCGTCGAGCAGGAGCAGCTCCGGGTCGCTCATGAGCGACCGCGCGATCAGCACCCGCTTACGCTCGCCCTCGGACAACGTCCCGAACCGCCGGTCCCGCAGCTCCCGGCAGCCGAACTGGGCCAGCAGGCCGGCGGCGCGGGCGAGGTCGACGTCGTCATACGGCTCGTCGCCGCGACCGAGCACCGACCAGCCGGCGGTGACCACCGCGTCGAGCACCCGCTCGTCCGGGGGCGGCGTCTCGACCAGCGCCGGGCTGACGACGCCGATCCGGTAGCGCAGCTCGAGGAGGTTCACCGTGCCCAGCCGGTGACCGAACAGGTCGACCGCGCCCGAGGTCGGGAACAGCCGGCCCGAGGCCACCTGCAAAAGAGTCGTCTTTCCCGCGCCGTTGGGGCCGAGTATGACCCATCGCTGACCGGGACGCACCTCCCAGCCCACATTCCGCAGAAGGTACGACCCATCCCGCACGACATTGACATTGTCGAGCCGCAGCACCGCGTCCGGCATGACGCTCACGTTACGCGACACGTGCCCGGCCGGTGCCGCCAGGATGGCCCGACCCCAACACACTCGCCGTGCGCCGCCCGGCCGGGCGGCCCGATCACGGCACGACCGAATCGGCGGGCGACGGGGCCACCAGGTCGACCTCCGCCCAGACCACCTTGCCGTCGGGGATCGGGCGAAAACCGTGCCGCACGGCCAACCGGGAGACCAGGTCGAGTCCGCGCCCGGCTTCGTCGTCCGGCGAGGCCTGCCGGCGCCGGGGCAGTCGGCCACCGCCGTCGGCGACCTCGACGACGGCCCGGTCACCGAGCCGCCGCAGCCGCAGCCGCACGGACAACGGCGGCCGGCCGTGGCGCACGGCGTTACTGGTCAGCTCGGACAGGACCAGGACGACGGTGTCGATGATCTCGACGGGCAGCTCGGCATTCTCCAACGCGAGCCGGCACTGTGCCCGCACGGCGTGCAGCCCGGTCGGCCCGTCGACGGTGACGTCGAGCAGTGCCGGCCCGGCGGTCGGTTCGTCGGGCAGGCGGGCGATCAGCAGCGCCGCGGCGTCGTCGGCGGGCGCCGGCTGGCCGTCGCGGCCGAGCCCGACGCAGGCCGCGGTGGCCAGCGGGTCGAGGTGGTCGGCGGGTGCGTCACTGTAGCGAGCCAGCACGGCGGCGAGGTCCGAGACGCCGGCGTCGACGTCGCGGCCACCCCCGCGGACCAGGCCCGCGGTGAACAGGGCGATGAGGTATCCCCGGCCCAGCCGGACGGTGTACTCGGTCGCGTCGGCATGCCCGGCCGGATCCCGGCGGACCTCACCGAGCGGGGAGCCGACCGCCATGTACAGGCGCGAGACAAGCCCGTCCGGGGCGACCACGAGGGGCGGCGGATGGCCGGCGCTCGCCAGCGTGAGCACGCCCGTGTCAAGCTCGGCGATCGCGTAGATGCAGGTTGCGACCTCATCGCCCGGCATGTCCGCGACGACGCCGTCGAGCAGCGCCAGCACCTCGCCGGGTGGCAGGTCGAGGCGGGCGCAGGCCCGCGCGGCGGCGCGAAGCTGGCCCATCGCGGCACTCGTGCGCAGCCCCCGTCCCCGGACCCCGCCGATGACGAGAGCGGCCCGGCCCGCGCCGAGGTCGATCACGTCGAACCACTCCCCGCCGGCGTCCCCCGCGGCCCCAGCGGGCAGATAGCGCGACGCCACCTGCAGTCCCGCAGGCACCGTCGGTGCCGCGCCACGGAGGGTCTCATGCAGCTTCGCCGCGCCGTCGCGCGCGCTGTGCTCCCGCTCGATGCGTTCCAGGGCGACCCCGGCGCGCGCGGCGAGCTCGGTCAGGAAGGCCAGATCGGCCTCGACGAACGGGGCCCGGTCACCGGCGGCGGTCAGGCTGAACACGGCCGCGATCCGACCGACCCGCACCACGGGCAGCACGGCCGTCGTGTGCGCGCCGACCTGACGGATCCAGCGCGCGAGGTCGGACGGCGGCTCCCAGCCGAGCGCCGCGTGGCTGACAACCTCCCCGACCCCGCGGGCCGCGACCTGGCTGATCGGGTTCGACGGGGAGGCGAGCGCCGCGATCCAGGCGTCCGTCGAGGGCGCGGCACCGGCCGCGGCGGAACCCGCGACGATCAGGGGCCGAAGCTCCGGAGCCGTCACCTGCCCGTCCGTGACTTCCCTTTCACCCTTGGTAGCGACGCCGGCCTGGCCCATCGGCTCGGTCTCGGCGGGCTCGGTCTCGGCGGGGGGCACGAGCGCCGGACGGGCCGTGACCAGATGGACCACGCACAGGTCCGCGATCTCCGCCGCGATCAGCTCCGCGACGGCACGCAGGGACTTTTCGGGAGCATCGGCCGAGGTCACGATCTCGGTGGCCCGGGCCAGCAGGCGCAGCCGCCGGTCGGCACGCTCCCGAGCCTCGCGTTCCTCGTTCGTCGCGGTGATCGCCGCCTGCGCCTGCGCCGCATCGGTCATGAGCCGCTCATGCGCCCGGGCCCGCTCCAGCGCGCGGGCGGCGGCCGCGGCGAGGCCACTCAGGTAGGCCCGATCCGCGGCGGTGAAGGTCCGCGGGGCCGGGAAGGCGAAGGCCACCACGCCGAACGCGGAGCCGTCGAGGGCGACCAGCGGCAGCATGGCCCACGCCTGCTCACCCGCCGCCACCGCGGCATCGACAAGATCGGAGACGGGCCAGCGAGCGAGCAGCTCCCCCCGATCGGCCAGGAACAGGGGCCGGGCTGCCCGCACCACCTCGGCCAGGGGATGAACCGCACCCAGTGCCACATCCGGCCAGGAACCGGGCCGCTGCGGCGCGTCGCCGCTCGCGTGGGCGAAACGCAGCTCGAGGCGACGATCGTCGACCAGCGCGACCCCACGCCCGGCCGCCCGCGCCGCCTGGCCGCCAACGTCGAGGATGGCCGCGACGACCTCGTCGACCGTGCTGGCACGGGCCAGCGCGACGGAGAACAGTCCGCCGGACTCGGCCCGCTGCGAGGCGGCCTCGGCCTGTTCGACGGCCGCCTCGGTCCGCCGATCGGCCTCAGCCCGCGCCGCCTCGGCGGCCCGTTCCCCGGTGAGGTCGCGGATCACGCCGAGCCACTCGACCGGCCGTCCATCGCCCGCCGGACCGGTGCCGCCCGCCGCCTGCCCACCGGCGGCATCCACCGCAAATCCCGGTCCGGACACCGGCAGCACCCGTGCGGTGACGACGCGCTCGGCACCGCCCACGCCGGTCGGCGCGGAGATCCGGAATTCGGCCTCGAAGGCCTCGCCGCGCTCGACCGCCCCACGCCACAGCCGCGCGACCCGGTCCAGGTCGGCCGGATGCACCCCGGACAGCCAGCCACTGCCAGCCAACGTCCCCGGTTGCTGGCCGGTGGCGGAACGCCAGCCAGGCAGGTCGACGTCGAGGGCGCCGTCGGCCGCCGCGTGGAAGACGTCCACGCCGGCGGCATCGACGAGCCCGCGGTAACGCGCCTGCGCCCGCAGCCGCTCCCGATCGGCGATCTGCCGACCCGTGACGTCCAACGCGACGAAGGACACCCCCACCGGACCGAGCTGTGGATCGGTCACCGGGAACCAGCTCGCCAGCCAGGTCAGCGGTGTTCCGGCCGGGCCCGCGACGCCCACCTCCAGCTCCACCACCGCCTCGCCGGTGCGCAGCACCCGGGCCAGCAGGGCGTCGAGCTCGGAATCGCTGTCGCCGAGCACCTCGGACGCGGTGCGGCCCAGGTGGTCCCGAGCGGAGCGGCGATCCAACCGGGTGAGTGCCTCGTTGACCCGAACGAACCGGCCGGTCCGGTCGAGCAGGGCGAGTCCGACGGGTGCCCGGACGAACAGCGCATCCAGCATCGCGAACGCCGCCACCGCGGAGTCCCCACCACCACCGCCGTCGCCGCCACCACCACCCGGTGCCTGTGGGCCGCCGCGGGCGGCGCCCGGCGACCCGCGATCCGGGGCGACGTCCTCGGGGCCTCGCCGCGGGCCGGTGCCCTCGATGACGTCGCGCGGCCTCGCCTCGCCGGGGGCCGGCGGATCGGTCCGCGCGACCAGCGGCCATCCCGCGGGCAGCACGGGCAGGTCCGGGCCGCCTCGCTCGGGGTCCTGGCCGGGGGCCAGGCTCGGGCCGGGGGCCGTCCCGGGGGCCCGGATGGGGCCCGTCCCGGGGATGGGAGAGCCGGCGCCTTCGGAACCACCGTTCCCCGCGGCGCCCGGCGCCCCCGACTCCGCCGGCTGGTGCTGCGCGCCCCGACCCGGGCCGTGCATCGGCACCAGCTCCGCCTGACCGGGCGTCCCCGCCCTGGGGGCACCCATGGCCTCTTTGGGCCCCCTGGCCTCGGACTGGGGCACCCCGAAGGCGCCGGATGCGGGCCAGACGGGCGGCTGCGCGGAGTACGGCGACGTCATGGGAGACGATTGTGGACGGCGTGACCATGTTGTGCCGAACCGCCCCGGACGGGGGGTCGGTCGACCACTGGCACCGCAGGCGTCCAGAAACGCCGCGGCCCGGCGTCGGCCCTGGGCACGGACGGCCCGGCCACGACCTCCGCCGACAGCACGGTGACCCGCCCGGTCGACACGATGACTGGGTCAAGGGTGAGATGTACCACTTCGGGAATGTCGTCGGCAAACCGGCCGACGCATAGCACGAGCTCCTCCAGCGCGGCGATGTCGACCGGGGCCGAGCCGAGGTAGCCGAGCAGCAGCGGTGCCGCCCGCACGGAACGAACCAGCCGGGCCGCGTCGACGTCGGTCAGCGGCACGATGTGGTGCGCGCGGTCACCGAGCAGCTCCGTCGCCGGGCCCGACAGGCCGAAGGAGACCAGCGGGCCGTACTGCGGGTGCTCCTCGGACCCGACGACCACCGACACCCCGACCGGTGCCATCCGCTGCACGACGATCGGCACCTCCGGCCCGAGCTGGGAGCGCAGCGACGCCCAGGCCGCGCGCACCGCCGCCGCGTCTGGCAGGTCGAGGCGCTGCCCGCGCAGATCGGGTCGGTGCCGGTACGGACGCGAGCGGGCCTTGACGGCCACCGGGTACCCCAACCCGCTGCGCCGCCTCGGCGGCGCGCCGTGGCGAGGTCACGAGCTCCGCCGGCTGCACCGTGATGCCGTAGCAGTCCAACAGCGCGGCGATGAGCCCGCGGGCCTCCTCGGTCCGCACGGCGGTGGTCGGCTCGGTGCCGGTCGGACGGGACCGCCACTGCGCGTATCCGACGACGCGGCGCAGCACGGTCACCGCGGCCTCCGGGGACGGGTAGGCCGGGATGCCGACGAGCTCGCTCGGCATCTCGACGCCCTGCATGGAGGCGAGGATCGGCACGGTGATCCGCTCGGCCGCCTCGACGGCACCGGCCGCCACCGGGCCCGGCAGGGACGGCGGCAGGCGGGCCAGCGTCACGATGAGCGCGTCGGCCCGTTGCGCCGCGTCGAGCAGTGCGGCCGTGAACACCGCCGAACCGCTGCCGCCGGGTAGCAGGACCTCCTCGGCGATCAGGCCGGCGGCGTCGGCGGCACGTGCGGTGAGCCGGACCAGCGCCCGGGAGGCACCGATCACCGCGACCCGGCTGCCCGCGGGCAGCGGCTGCGAGGTGAGCAGCAGCGCGACGTCGAACGCCTGCGAGATGCGGTCCACGCCGATCACGCCGGCCTGCCGCAGCAGGGCGTCGTCGAGGGCCGAACGGCCGGAGTACACGGTCACGATCGGCTTGCGCCGGCCGAGGCGGCGGGCCAGCCGGGCGAACTTGCGCGGGTTGCCGAACGTCTCCAGGTGCATGATCACCGCGTCGGTCTCCGGGTCCTCCTCCCAGTACTGGAGCAGGTCGTTGCCGCTGACGTCGGCCCGGTCCCCCGCCGAGACGAACACGGACAGCCCGACCCCCCGCGCGGCGGCCGCCTGCAGGATCGCCCCACCGAACGGGCCGGACTGCGAGTAGCAGCCGACCCGCCCGGCCGGCGGCATCTGCGGCGCCATCGACGCGTTCAGCCCCCCGGCCGGGTTCTGGATGCCCATGCTGGCCGGGCCGACGACCCGCATGCCGCTGGCCCGCGCTTCGGCGGCCAGGGCGGCGTCGGCGGCGTCCCGCTGGTCGGTGAGCACGACCAGGCCCCGCACCCCGGCCCGCCCGCACGCGGCGACGACCCCGGGCACCTCGGCCGGCGGCACGCACACCACGGCCAGGTCGATCGGGCGGGGCACCTCCTCGATGCCGCCGTAGGCGCGGATCGAGGCGACCGCGGTGCCGGCCGCCGCGGCGGCCGGGTTCACCGGGTACACCGGCCCGTCGAAACCACCGGTGAGCAGGTGGCGCAGCACCGAGTTACCCAGGGAACCCGCGGCGCGGGCGGCGCCGATGACGGCGATCGACCGGGGATGCAGCAACCGACCGATGGAGGCCGCCTCCGCCCGATGTTCACGGGCGCGCATCACCGTGACCGACTGCTCGGTGGGGGTGATCTCGAACGACAGCCGGACGGCACCGGAGTCCCAGGCCCGCGCGACGGTGTAACCGGCGTCGAGGAAGATCCGGATCATCTGCCGGTTCTCGCCGAGCACGTCGGCGTCGAACCGACGGATGCCGCGGTCCCAGGCCGCGGCGGCGAGGTGCTCCAGCAGCACCGAGCCGAGACCCCGGCCCTGCTGGGCATCCTCCACCAGGAAGGCCACCTCCGCCTCGGTCGGCCGGGCCACGGTGCCCTCCCAGTGCGCCACGGCGACGAGATCGTCACCGATCATGGCGACGATGGCGACGATGGCGCCGCGCGTCCGCTGGTCCACCACGGTCATCCGGTGGATGTCGGCGCCACTCAGCGCCCGACGGGCGGTGAAGAAACGGAAGTAGATCGACTGGGGGGACAGCCGCGTCCAGAACCCCCGAAGCAGCGGGCCGTCGGTCGGCAGGATCGGCCGGATGTGGGCCGTGCCGCCGTCGGTGAGGATGACATCGGCCTCCCACTCCGCCGGGTACGCCAGCGGCGTGTCGTCCCCGCCCGGGGGCGGCAGCGGCGCGGCGCTCACCGGTCCACGGTCGGGTCGAGGCCGTGCAGGGGCAGCACCTCACGCCGGGTGGCGGCGACCGCGCGGTCCAGCGGATCGTCGGGATCGCCCTCGCCGGCGTCCCAGGGCCGGTAACGCACGCTCACCCCGTCGCCGAGAGTTCGGGGCATCCCCGTCGTGTCCCCCACGGACTTCTGGCCGGTGACGGCCCGCACCCGCTGCGGGGCTTCGGCGCGCCACTGCGGCGGCAACGCGGTGCCGGGTTCGAGGGAGTGGTGGGCGGCGACCGCCAGCAGCTGCGTCCAGGCCCGCGGCACCACCGCGTCCAGCGCGTACCCGCCGCCGCCGCAGGCCAGCCAGCGGCCGTCGCACAGCGCGTGCAACGCCTCGTAGGAGGCCCGCTGCCCGTCGACCGACAGTTCCAGATCGGCCAGCGGATCGAGGGCGTGGGTGTCGCAGCCGTGCTGGGTCACCAGCACCTGTGGCCGGAACGAGCGCAGCAGCACCGGCACGACCCCGGAGAAGGCCCGCAGCCAGCCGGCGTCACCGGTGAACGCGGGCAGCGCGACGTTCACGGCGCTGCCCGCGGCGCCGGGCGCGCCGACCTCGTCGGGGAAGCCGGTGCCGGGGAACAGCGTCCGCCCGGTCTGGTGCAGCGAGATCGTGAGCACCCGGGGGTCGTCGTAGAACGCCGTCTGCACCCCGTCGCCGTGGTGCACGTCGACGTCGACGTAGGCGATCCGGGTCGCCCCGGCGGCGAGCAGCCAGGCGATCGCGATGGCGGGATCGTTGTAGATGCAGAAGCCACTGGCCATCCCCGGCATCGCATGGTGCAGCCCGCCGGCGATCGACACGGCGTGGCGCGCCGGCCCTTCCCACACCGCCCGGGCGGCCTCGATCGTGCCGCCGGTGATCAGAGCCGCGGCCTCGTGCATCCGCTAGAAGATGGGGTTGTCGGCGGTGCCGAGGCCGAACAGGGCCGCCATCCGCGCCCGGGCAGGATCCGGCGCGGCGCGGACCGCGTTCACGTAGAGCGGATCGTAGATGAGCTCGATCA
>NZ_CADCWT010000116.1 GCF_902806485.1 Candidatus Frankia alpina
CTCGAGGGCGCCAGGTGGGCGTGCTAGTGGGCGCCTCGCGGGGTCCATGCCCGCGACGGTGCCCCACACGCTGTGACGCCCACCCCATGAGATCGCCCACCCGGGGCCGCGCAGCTCGCCCACCTCGACGTGTGAGTGTCGGAAGCCGATCAGCCCCGGCTTCCGCGCTGCCCGGCAGCGTGTCCCCCGAACCGACGCCTGTTGCGGTGCGTTCTGGACGGTTCGAGCTCGCAGAGCGTGCAGAACGCACCGCACTCCGCCCGGCCGCACTCCGCCCGGCGCACATGTGCGCCGGTACAGCCCCACCGGTGGCGGGCGGTGGCCAGGGCGGGCGGGGCGAAGGACCTGCCACCGCGCCTCAGTGACCCCGGGCGCGGGCCACTGAGGCGCGGTCCGGGGATCAGGGACCGGTGCCCGGCCGCCTGCTGCGGTCGGGGTGCCCTGCCCGGGTCAGGGCTGGCGGGCCTGGACCCGGATGCGGTTGGTCAGCTCGGTGACCTGGTTGTAGATCGCGCGCCGTTCGGCCATCAGGCCGCGGATCTTGCGGTCGGCGTGCATGACCGTCGTGTGGTCACGGCCCCCGAAGTGCTGGCCGATCTTGGGCAGTGACAGGTCGGTCAGTTCGCGGCACAGGTACATGGCGATCTGCCGGGCCGTCACCAGCACCCGGCTTCGGGAGGTGCCGCACAGGTCGTCCATGGAGACGCCGAAGTACGCCGCGGTCGCGTTCATGATCGCCGCTGCGGTGATGTCGGGGTTGCCGGCGTCCGGGATGAGGTCCCGCAGCACGATTTCGGCGAGCGTGCGGTCGACGTGGGACTTGTTCAGACTCGCGAACGCCGCGACCCGGATCAGCGCACCCTCCAGCTCGCGGATGTTGCGCTCGATGTGCGTGGCGATGTACTCGAGCACGTCGGGCGGCACGGGCAGGCGCTCGGTGGCGGCCTTCTTCGACAGGATCGCGATGCGGGTTTCGAGGTCCGGCGGGGTGATGTCGGTCATCAGGCCCCACTCGAACCGGCTGCGCAGCCGATCCTCGAGCGCCGAGAGCTGCTTGGGCGAGCGGTCGGAGCTGATGACGATCTGCTTCTCGCCGTCGTGCAGGACGTTGAACGTGTGGAAGAACTCCTCCTGCGTCCGCTCCTTGTTCTCCAGGAACTGGATGTCGTCCACGAGCAGGACGTCGACGTCCCGGTAGCGGCGCTGGAAGGCCTGCTGGCGATCGTCCCGGATCGAGTTGATGAAGTCGTTGGTGAACTCCTCCGAGCTCACGTACTTGACCCGGGTGTTCGGGTACAGCTTCAGCGCGTAGTGGCCGATCGCGTGCAGCAGGTGGGTCTTGCCGAGCCCGGAGTCCCCGTAGATGAACAGCGGGTTGTATGCCTTCGCCGGCGCTTCGGCGACGGCCACCGCGGCCGCGTGGGGGAATCGGTTGCTGTCTCCGATGACGAAGGTCTCGAAGACGTAACGGGGGTTCAGCCGGGCCTGCGCGGGCTCGGTCTCCAGCGGAGCGGCGTCGCGGCCGAGCCCCGCAGCCACCCGCATCGGCGGGGCGCTCTCGGTGGAATCGGGGAAGGGCAGCTCGCCGTTCACCGCCTCGCCGGCCGCCGGCGAGGCGGCGGCTCCCCTCCCCTTGCCGGAGTCCGTGGCCCCCGCGCCGCCCGATCCGCGTCCCCGGGAACCGCCGGGGTCCCGCTGCGCGCCGCCCTCTCCCGGCCGGACGATCCTGATCGGGCCACTCATCGGCTCCGGATCGGGCAGGTGCTCGACGGTGACCGCGACCCGGATCTCCCGTCCATACGCTGTGGACAACGCTGTGGACAGGAACGGCCGCAGCCGCGAGTCGAGAAGCTCCTTGGTGAACTCGTTCGGAGCGGCGAGCAGGGCTGTGTCCTGCACGAGGCCGAGCGGGCGGGTCAGGCGTAGCCACGCGCGCTGCTGGGCGGACAACGTGCCGTCGGCGACTCCGGCGACGGCACGGCTCCAGACCGCGGCCAGGTCCGGGTCGCCCGTAGGTTCCTCCCCGAAAGGTAGACCGGCGACGGAGTCGGCTCGGGGGTTGGACACGGGGGCTCCTCGGGCAGTTCGGTACGGTTTGCGGGCGGTGCTGGCCCCTCAGATGGGGGGTACGTCGCGGATGTTGATGTGGTCCCGGTCCGGCCGCGACCGGGACGCCTCGTCCCGATGGTTCTCCACATCGTCGTCCACAACCTGTGCATGGACGCGGCAGGGCCTCCGGCGTGGCGTAAGCGGCTCACTCCCCGTGCGGTGCCCGACTCCGTCGCGTCATCCGGATCTGCCTCGGCCTCCGCCGATCACCCTCTCCACAAGCGTTTCCACAGGCCAGAGTGCACCCGGCCGGTGGGCCCCTGAACGCGGGCCTGCCCGGCACCGTCCGGCACCCGCGTGCACGTGATGTCGCCCAAGGATCGTAAGGCGCTGCCTGCTCGGGCTGTGCCGGGGTCGGGCGAGAACGGGCGGACCGTGGCGGGGCAGGCAGGCCAGCCCGGGTCGGTAATCCTGGCCGTGTGGCATTTGCTTACAAGCAGCCACGTCGGTGGCCGGGTCCGTCCGGATGTGGGCCGCGGTCGGGCCTGCGGTGGCTCCGGGCCGACCGTGTCGGGCCACGGTCGCGGGTCGGGTGGGCCGGTCCGGCTCGAGCTGACGGCGAAGGGGGCGCGGTCGCCGGGCGGTTCACGGCGCCGGCATGTGTAGGCTAGGTCGAACCGCGGTGTTAGACCGCTTCGTTTGTCGTGGGATGCGCTTGCGCGGGCCGTGTGGTGTGGCCCACTCCCTCGGCGACGGAGCTCACCGCCCGCGTCCATCTTGCAGACGGAGTCTTCACGTGAGTAAGCGCACCTTCCAGCCGAACAACCGCCGGCGGGCCCGCACGCACGGGTTCCGGCTGCGTATGCGGACCCGTGCTGGTCGTTCCATCGTCTCCGCCCGCCGTCGCAAGGGCCGCAGCGAGCTCTCCGCCTGACGGCGGGTTCCTGCTGTACCCCGGCTGTCATGCTTCCTGAGGGTTCCCGCGTGCGGACCCGGGCCGAACACGCCCGCGTGGGGACCGCGGGCCGGCGGACCCGGTCCGGCCCACTGGTTGTCCACGGCTTGTGGACAACCAGTGGTGAGTCTCCGCGGGCGGGTTTCGTCGTCGGCCGTCGGGTCGGCAACGCCGTCGTGCGCAACCGGGTGCGCCGCCGCCTGCGCGAGCAGGTGCGGGCCCGATTGGGCCAGCTGCCTGCGGGGACCATGCTGGTGGTGCGCGCTCTGCCGGAGGCGGCCTCGGCCAGCTCCGAGCTGCTCGGCCAAGCCCTCGACGACGCGCTCGCGCGGGCTGCGCGCGCGGTCTCGGACGCCCCGCGCGACGACGCCCGCGCGCGCCGGGTCCGGGCCCCGCGGCCCGTGGTGGGGAGCAGCCGATGACCGCCGGGATTGTCTTGCTCGCGGCGCTGGCGGCGATCGCCGTCGTTGATCTTTTCCTGGCCTGCGGGCCGGCCCGCAGGCACCTGCCGAGCGTCGCCCGCACGGCCGACGGCGCGGTTCGGGGCCCGCTTGCCTGGGCGCTCGCCGGGCTCGTGCGGCTCTACCGGGCCGGGTGGTCCGGTCGTAACGTCGGCATGTGTCGGTTCGAGCCGTCGTGCAGCGCCTACGCGCTGACGGCCGTTCGCCGTCATGGCGGCGTGCGCGGTGGAGCGCTGGCCGTCGGCCGGCTACTGCGCTGTCAGCCGCTGTCGGCTGGCGGGTACGACCCGGTTCCCGGCGAGCCCACCGGTCCGCCCGCCGGGCTTCCCCCGCCCGCCGGCGGACCGCCGGATACCGGGGTTCGGTCGAGTACAGGCGCGGATCCGGGAACCACTGTGGGGCCGGGAGTCGTTCGCAACCCCAGGGGGGTGACGACCGTCTCCGGACATGGTGACCGCGCGGTCGCGCCCGGACACACCGGTGCCGTTGCGCCGGCCCACAGGCATGGCTTTCCGTCTCCGGCCGAGGGGACGCGGGCCGAGATCGTCGGTTCCGGTCGTGGACCGTGGGCGTAAGGAGTCTGAACGTTGTTGAATCCCCTTTACCATCTCGCGGCGAACGCGATCGTCTTCTTCCATAAGGGATTCGCGCCGATCTTCGGCGCCGACAGGTTCTTCGCCTGGGCCTTCTCGGTCGTCCTGCTTGTCATCGCCGTCCGCGTCCTGATCTTCCCGCTGTTCGTCAAGCAGGTGAAGTCGCAGCGGACGATGCAGATGATGCAGCCGCGGATCAAGGAGATCCGGGAGAAGTACGGGCACGACAAGCCCCGCATGCAGCAAGAGATCATGGCGTTGCAGAAGGAACATGGCCACCCGCTGCTGGGCTGCCTGCCGATCGTGCTCCAGATCCCGTTGTTCATCTCGCTGTTCCATGTGTTCACCCACCTGGCTCCGATGAACGAGGGCCCGAACGGGTCCCTCGTCTGGCGGCCCCGGGTGGGGCTGTCCGCGGAGCAGGTCGAGCAGATCGCCTCGGCCAAGGTCTTCGGAATCTCGCTCGCCAGCGAGTTCGGTTCCGACAGCGACTTCGTGCACTTCCTCGGGGTGAACAGCACTCACGTCAAGATCCTCGCGGTCGTGCTGATCGTGCTGATGGGTCTGACCACCTTCATGACCCAGCGGCAGATCATGGCCCGCACCGGACCGGTGGACCCGCAACAGGCGATCGGCCAGAAGGTCCTGCTCTACGGCTCCCCGCTGATGCTCGCGGTCTTCGGGTTCCGGTTCCCGATCGCCGTGCTGCTCTACTGGCTCACCACCAACCTGTGGAGCATGGGTCAGCAGTTCTTCGTGATCAAGCGGATGCCGCCGGTCCGCCCGCTCCCCGCCAATGGCCGGCTCCCCGGTGCCCGCACCGCGGCCGACGGCGCGCCCGCCCCGTCCCGCCCGGCGCCGGGCGTGCGGGCCGGTGCCAAGTCCAGGAACCGCCCTCGGCCGGCGACTGCGGGCGGGCCGAGCCTGGCCAAGAGTAGCGACTCCGGTGCCGGGGCGGTGGCCGCGTCGGGCGGTGGTTCGACCGCCGCCAAGGGTGCCGCCGCCAAGGGTGCCGCCGCCAAGGGCAGCGCGACGAAGGCTGGGCGCGGCTCGTCGACGGCCCCGCCCGGGACCCGGTCCCGTAGCGGCGCGTCCGCCGTCCGTGCCGCCGAGCCGGCGAAGAGCTCCCAGCCGGATGCCCTGCCCGGCCCGGGCGCGGTCGGGGAAGCCGAGGACGCTGCGGCCCCCACCGCGGCGCGGTCCACGGCCGCGGGCAAGTCCCCGTGGGGTGGCCGGAAGAACTCGCCGGGCAAGGGCGCCGCGCAGGCCGCCGGCAGCGGCGCCGAGCCGGCCGCCGTGCCCGCGACGGGTGACGGCGCGGCGGGCCGCCCCGCTCCGGTTCCCGCCGGTGTCCGTCGCCAGGTCGGTGGTTCCCGCCCCGCCAAGCGGCGAGGCAAGGGTAAGCGGCCCGGCGGGCGGCGTTGACCCGGGGAGCCTCTCCCCGACCGGCGAACTCGCCGGTCCCCCTGATTTCGTCGCCGTGCGGAGGTATCCCGTAATCTCTGCTCCGCCGCCCCCTGTTCCCCTGGAGAAGCGCTGATGACCGGTTCGGCACCTGACCTGGCTGTGGATGGAGCTGGAGTCTCCGACGAGGAAGGCTCCCCGGAGGAAACCGGGCTCAGCCCGCAGGAGCGGCGACTCGTCGACCTCGAGCAGGAGGGGGAAATCGCCGCTGACTACATCGAGGGCCTGCTCGACATCGTCGATATGGACGGCGATCTCGATCTCGATGTCGAGGGCGGCCGGGCCGTCGTCGCGGTGGTCGGCGAGAAGCTGGACAAGCTGATCGGAACCGGTGGCGAGGCTCTCGAGGCTCTCGAGGCGCTGCAGGAGCTGACCAGGCTGGCCGTCCTGCAGAAGACGGGGACTCGCAGCCGCCTCATGCTCGACGTCGGCGGTCATCGGGCGCGACGTCGGGTTGAGCTCCGTCAGGTCGCGACGGCGGCGGCGGAGCGTGCGATCGAACGCGGCAAGCCCGAGACGCTCGCCCCGATGACCCCGTTCGAGCGCAAGGTCGTCCACGATGTGATCGCCGAGATCGACGGCGTGCACAGCGAATCCGAAGGTGAGGAGCCGAGCCGGCGGGTCGTCATCCTGCTCGGCTGACCCGGCTCCCCGGGCTGGCCGCCCATCGGCGTCTGATCCGGTGCGTTGCGCGCGGACCGCGCCAGACGGGCATAACGACCTCCTCTGCGTTGTGTCCTGATGGCAGCGGCTAGATTCGGGCCGGAGGTGCGGCGGTGACCGCCGCTGGTGATCGGGGGATGCCGTGCCGCCTGCGGGCCGTCGTCGGCCTGGGCGGTCCACGGCGCTGGCGGCCGGCGCGGTCGCGGTCGGCCTGTCCGGCGTGCTGTGCCTGCTGCACGCCTACCTGACCAGACCCCTCTGGTACGACGAGATCTGGCGGGCGCACTTCGTCAGCGAGCCGCTGGCGTCGTTCTGGTCGGAGCTGACGGTCGCCAACACGCCGTCCGCGTTCGGCTGGCTCGGGATCACCCGGCTTACCGGCGAGGTGTTCGGCTGGCACGCCTGGTCGCTGCGCCTGCCCGGCTATGCGGCGCTGCCGTTGCTCGGGGCCGCGATCGTCGTGCTCACCCGCCGTTTCGCCGGCACGGGCGCTGCGGTGCTCGCCGCCTGCTGGCTGTGCCTCAACACGACGTTTCTCGATCTGGCCACCCAGCTCAAGCCGTACACGGTGGAGGCGCTCGCCGCGGTGTGCATCGTCGGTGTCTGGACCGCGGACCCGCTCGGGCCGCCCGGCGAGGCCCCGGCCGCCGGCGCCGTTCGTGGACTTGACCGCGGCCGCCTGGCCCGGCGAACGGCGGCGGGTGCGCTGGCGCTCGCCGCCGTGCCGGGGATCTTCGTGGTGCTCCCGCTGGCGGCGGTCGACCTGTGGCGCGGTCCGGCGCGGCGGTGGCGGTTGGTCGAGTGCCTTCCCGCGATCGCGCTGAGCACCGCGCACACCGTCGGCTTCGTCGCCCACCAGTCCAGCCAGCGCAACGGCGACTACTGGGATCGGCAGTTCCTCGCCGGTCGCGGGCCGTGGGCGGCAGTGCGGTTCGTCGCCGAGCAGATCCGCGTCACCGTCACCGGCTCGCCGCCGGGAATCGACCGGTTCGACCCGAGCCTCATCCACGGCACGGTGCCCGCGGGCCCGTTGGGCTCGGCGCCGGCGGTCCTTACCGGGACGCCGTCGCCGTGGCCGGGGGGATCGGTGTCGTGGCGCTCGCCCGCCACCGGCAGGGCCGGGCTCTGCTTGCCGCGCTCGGCGGTGCGGAGCTGATGATGCTCGGCGCGAGTGCCGTGCGTTACTGGCCGTTCGGACCGACCCGGACCAACCTGTATGTGGTGCCACT
Organism: Candidatus Frankia alpina; assembly: GCF_902806485.1. GTDB lineage: Bacteria > Actinomycetota > Actinomycetes > Frankiales > Frankiaceae > Frankia > Frankia alpina. Next base: position 7,415 of record NZ_CADCWT010000116.1, read on the forward strand.
GTTCGTTGTTGTGGTGATGGTGGGCGCCGAGCGGGTGATCCGGTCCCTTCTGTCGATGGTGCTCGACCAGCTGTCCCGTGGCGGGCCCCAGCAGGCCGCTGAGCGCTCTAAGGGTGCTCTCCCTACCCCCCTACCCTTGCCTGGATCGGTAATTTCTCGGTCACTCTCCGATTTTTCGCCGGGGTCGATGACAGAAGGTGACGGCGGATCCGCCCTTCCCGGAACGGCGGTCCCGGCTCCCGCGGCCTCTCCTGAGACCCTGCCGCCAGCGCTGGCCGGGCCGGCTCGAGTGCCCCCGCTCGCGGGCTCGCGGCTCGGCCGGGCCCGCGCCGCGGTCGCGTTTCCCATCGCCGTGGTCATCGCGATCACCGGCTGCGGCGTCCTGCTTGCGCAGACGTCCCTGTCGGGCAGTCGACCGCTGTGGGAGCACCGGGATCGGCTACGCGGCCTGGACCTGATGGTCGATGCGGCCCTCGTCACCCGCCGGGTGGCTCGGCCGGGAGACGTCGTCGCGGTCGGCGGTCGACTCGCCCGGCCGGGCTGGCTTTACGCGATGGAGGTCAGCGATGACGGACCGCGCGATCCCGCCGATCTTCTGCCCGGCCCCGGGAGGGACCAGCGTTCCCGGCCGGGCGGCGCTGGGGGAACGGCCGACGCCGCCGCCGACGAGACGTCCGCCGTCGGGTCGCTGGTGACGGTGCCCGCGCCGCGCGGAGCCGTCGGTGGCACCGGTGGTCTCGTGGTCGACGGGGCGAGGGCCGTCGGCGGTCACCGGCCGACGGACCTGGCGGCCGGCACCCGGGTGGCCGTGGCCGGCGGGGGTTGGTACGCCGGCCCGGATCGCCCGGCGGGACACCGTCTTCTTCGGCGGCACCAAGCCCGCTCTGGTACGTCAGCTCGCGCATCGCCCGGTCCCACCCGGGCATCTGCTCGTCTTCGTCTTCGACATCGAGCGGTCGGATCTGGCTGGCCAGCTCGCGTCGCTGCACGGGACCGGCTGGTGCGCGACCCAGGACTGGAATTTTCGGCTGACCGGGGCGCTGACCCGCTACGACCGTTGTGTCCCGGGCGCTCGGCCGCCCCGGCGGGTCATCGTCGCCTACCACTGAACCGTCGCCCGGCCACTGAACCGGCCTCGAGCGGCGGCTGACTCGGGCCGGCGGATTCCGTCGGGTACCGCGGCGCATGCCCCGTCGGGCACAGCGGGGATGCTTGTCGGGTGTGCGATCCTCTCTCTGCCTCGTCCTGTCCCGCCCGGTTCACGATGCCCGGCGGCGGCCCACCCGAGCCGTTGCCGGGAACGGGATCCGGCTGGCCCGGCCTACCCGTTGCCGTCGAGGCAGCCTTCGGCAGCGACGGGGATGGCACCTCCGGGCCGGCCCGGGCGGGTGTGCGATGACCGACTCTGACGCCTCGGGTCCGGTGCGCCCAGCCAGCCAGCCGCCGTCGGTGCCGGCGGCGGCGGCCGAGCTGTTCGGTCCGCGGCTCGCGGCGGCGGCCCGCTTCACCGAATTGCTGGCGACCGCCGGGGTGGAGCGCGGACTGATCGGTCCCCGGGAGACGGACCGGCTCTGGGAGCGGCACGTGCTCAACTGCGGGGTCCTCGCCGCGATCGTCCCCGCGGGTGCTGATGCCGTTGACGTGGGCAGCGGCGCCGGTCTGCCGGGAATCCCCCTCGCCCTCGCCCGCCCGGACGTGCGGGTCGTGCTGCTCGAACCGATGGAACGACGCTGCCGCTTTCTTCAGGAGGTTGTGGCCGCGGTGGGCCTGGAGGGCCAGGTTTCCGTCCTGCGTGGCCGCGCGCCGGATGCCGGAATCGGCCCGGAGGGTCGTAGATTCGGAGTAGCCGTCGCACGCGCGGTCGCCCCGCTCGAGCGGCTGGGCGCAATCCTCCTTCCGATGCTGCAACCGGGTGGTGTCATGCTGGCGATGCGCGGTTCGCGGATCCTGGCGGAATTGCAGGACGCGCGCGGCAGTCTCGGAACCCAGGGGTGGCATCCGGTGGATGTCGTGGTGTGCGGAGAGGGGCGGGTGGATGAACCCACCCGGGTCCTCCGAGCCGTGCGGTCATCCCAGCCTTCCCGGGCCGAAGGCAGGAAAGGGCGCGGCGACGGTGAGCGGCACGATGGCAGACAGGTCAGACGAACGGCGCGGGACTCACGGCGATCACGGGAGGTCGATCGTGACCAGCCGACGCGTGGGCAGTCTCGTTCCACGTGAAACAGTGTCGACGGGCCGAAGCGGCTCCGCGGGCGGGGGCTATCGGGGTTACGACTCCGTCATTCCCCCGCTGGATCCGCTCGACCGGTCGACCCCGATCGGAGCGGCGGCGGCGGCAGCAGTGGAAGCTTTGGCGGCAGAACGACGACAACCATTCCCCCGGCCCGCTCGGCGGCGCATCATCTCGGTGGCCAACCAGAAGGGCGGCGTGGGCAAGACGACGACGACGGTCAACCTGGCCGCGGCCCTGGCCTCGCACGGCATCCGAGTCCTGGTGATCGACCTCGATCCGCAGGGCAACGCGTCAACGGCGCTCGGTGTCGATCACCATTCCGGTGTCCCGTCCATCTACGAGGTGCTCCTCGGTGACCGACCGCTCGACGAGGTCATCGTCGCCTCGACCGAGGGGCCTGAACTGTTCTGCGCCCCTGCGACGATCGACCTGGCCGGCGCCGAGATCGAGCTCGTCTCGCTCGTGGCGCGGGAGAATCGGTTGCACCGGGCCATTCAGAGCATGAAGCGGGAGGTCGACTACGTCCTCATCGACTGCCCCCCGTCGCTCGGTCTGCTGACCGTCAACGCGCTGGTGGCGGCGCGGGAGCTGCTCATCCCGATTCAGTGCGAGTACTACGCGCTGGAGGGCCTCGGCATGCTGCTGCGCAATGTGGAGCTCGTCCAGGCCCACCTGAACCAGGACCTGCGCCTGTCGACGATTCTGCTGACCATGTACGACTCGCGCACCAGGTTGGCCGACCAGGTCGTCCACGAGGTCAAGGAACACTTCGGGGATCGAGTGCTGGCCACGACGATCCCCCGCAACGTCCGGCTCGCGGAGGCCCCGAGCTACGGGCAGTCGGCGCTGACCTACGACCCGACCTCCCGCGGCTCCCTGTCCTACCTGGCAGCGGCCCGTGAGCTTGCCGAGCGGGGCTTCGATCCGAACGGAGCGGGTGCATGAGCGCGCGCCGCAGTGGGCTGGGGCGTGGGCTCGGAGCCCTCATCCCCGTCGCCCCCCCGCCCGTCGAGGAGCCCGGTGCCGATCGTTTCGCGGCGGACCCCGCCGGCTATGCCGACGGGGTCGGCGGTCACCTCGGCGCCTTCGGCCTGCGCAGCGGCGAGCGTATCGGCCCGTTGTCTGTGCAGGGCGCGACCTTCCACGAGCTGGCGGTTGGGTCGATCGTCCCGAATCCGCGCCAGCCCCGGACGCACTTCGACGAGGATGCGCTGGAGGAGCTGGCCGCGAGCCTGCGCGAGGTTGGCCTGCTCCAGCCGGTCGTCGTACGCCAGGTGGGGCCGGAGCAGTACGAGCTCGTGATGGGCGAACGGCGCTGGCGGGCATCCCAGCTCGCCGATCTGACCCGCATCCCCGCGATTGTGCGGGAGACCGCCGACGACGCCATGCTGCGCGACGCCCTGCTGGAGAACCTGCACCGCCAGCAGCTCAACCCGCTTGAGGAGGCGGCGGCGTACGAGCAGCTGCTCAAGGACTTCGGGGCGACCCACGAGGAGCTCGCCGGCCGGCTCGGCCGGTCCCGCTCGCACGTCACCAACACCATCCGCCTACTCGGGCTGTCGCCCGCGGTGCAGCGGCGGGTTGCGGCCGGCGTGCTCTCGGCGGGCCATGCGCGGGCGCTGCTCTCGCTGCGCGACGCCGAGGCTCAGGATCGGCTCGCCACCCGCATCGTCGCGGAGGGGCTGTCCGTTCGGGCCGTCGAGGAGATTGTCGCGCTGGACGAGGACACGCCGCGCAAGCGGGCCCCGCGCGGCCCCCGCTCGACCCCGCCGACCCTGTCTCGACTCGCCGATCAGCTCTCGGACCGCTTCGAGACGCGGGTGAAGGTGGATATGGGGCGAAACAAGGGAAAGATCACGGTTGAGTTCGGCTCCATCGAGGACCTGGAGCGGATCGTCGCGGTGATGTCCCCCACGACCGTGCCGGACGCCGTCTCGCCCCATTAGCCCGCCGGCCGATCCAGGGATCCTTCCCGGGGGAGGGGCGGGCTGACCAGCATGGGACGCGGGGACGAGGCGTCCCGGCTGGCGTCAGGCGGGATTGCCGGCTTGGCCGACCTTGCGGAGCACTCCCTCTGGAGTCATCGAGCCGAGCAGTCGTTCGAGCGCTACCTCGACGTCCTCAGGCCAGCTCACCGCGTTCTTCACCTCGAGACGCAGCCGGGGCCACCGGTGGTGGGGGCGCACGGTCTTGAAGCCGACGGCCAGCAGGTAGTCGGCGGGCACCACGCACCGGGCGCCGGAGTTCTGCAGATCACCGAACGCCTCCACCGCCTTGAACCCCCGGCGCAGGATTTCCTTGGTGATGGACTGGATGAGGATGCGGCCGAGGCCCTGGCCCGCGAACTCCTCCACGATGAGCGCCGTCATCAACAGGACCGCGTCCGGTGACACCGGGCTGGTGGGGAAGGCGGCCGAGCGGGGCACGTACGCCGGCGGCGCGAACATGATGAATCCGGCCGGGACATTGTCAACGTAGACGATCTTCCCGCAGCTTCCCCATTCAAGTAGCGCCGCAGAGACCCAGGCCTCCTTCTCGAGGCCGGTGGCCCCGGTCTCCTCTGCGCGGCTGCGCGCGACCGGATCGAGCTCCCAGAACACGCAGTGGCGGCAGGGCAGCGGCAGGTCGTCAATGTTGTCCAGGGTGATGTTCGCGATGCGACGACTCATCGAAAGGGCACTCCCGCGGTTGGCCACCGGGCCGCCGTCCACTCCGGTGGGGTGAATCGCGGCCGTTTGGACTCAGCCTAGGCCGACCGGCCTGGATCGACCCCCGACGCACCGCACCTGTTTCACGTGAAACCACTCTCCCGCGCGCGCCGGGCTGCTGCGGGCGCCTCGCCTCGCGGCATCCGCCGGCGCGGCGGGTGCCGGGGTGCCGGTTGGACCGGCGGGGCCGTCAGGCGCGACCGGCGAGCCGCGGGACGTGAAGCTGTCCCGTCGGGGCGTCCATCTCCGGTGGGAGGAACAGTCGCTGCGTCGCCGCGAGGACCGCCTCGGCGACCGCGGCGCGGAACTCGGTCGAGCCGAGTGCGCGCGCGTCATGATCGTTGGTCAGGTAGCCGAGATCGAGCCGGACCGTCGGCATCCGAGTGCGGCGGAGCAGATCCCAGACCTTCGGGTGCGTGCGACAGTCCAGCATGTCGGTGCGAGAAACGATCTCACGCTGGACAAGCTGGGCGAATCGCTCACCGACGGCCGAGGACCCGCGGGCGTTGCCGTAGTAGTAGGCTGAGACCCCCCGCGCGTGACGGGAGGTGCTGCCGTCTGTGTGCAGCGAGATCAGGAGGTCGGCCTCGAGCTCGTTCGCACGGGCGGCGCGCTCGGACTCGCTCGGCGACTCGTCCGGGCCGTGGATGAGGTGGGATTCCAGGCCGGAGTCGAGCAGTCGGGTGGTGAGCCTGGCGGCGAGATCGGCCATGAGGTCCCGCTCGCACAGGCCGCCACTGACGATGCCGAGGTCGTCGCCGCCGTGCCCGGGATCGAGGGCGACGACCACCCCGAGCAGCGAGGTGCCGCGGGCGAGCAGGCGGACCGACTCGCGCAGCACGTCGGGACGGCCACCGGTCACGGTGCGGCGCAGCCTCTTGAGCTCGCGCAGCGTCCGCGGACCGCAGCGGCCATCGGGATCCAGGCCGCGGTTGCGCTGGAAGTCGCGCACCGCGCTCTCCGTCCGCAGACCGAAGATGCCGTCGGTCCGGCCGACGTCGAACCCCATGTTGAACAGGCGCTCTTGCAACGCCGCCACGTCGTCCCCGACGAAGGGGTGCGCGGCGCTGAAATAGAGCAACCTGTCGCCGAGATTGTGGCGGGCCTCCTCGAGCGCCCGTGCGGTGTCCGGACCGAGTATCCCATCGACGGAGAGGCCCCGGCTTTGCTGGAATGCCCGCAGCGCGTTGTCGAGATCACGGTCGAACCGGTCGGGCGGAGCGACCGCGGCACCCCCCGACGCCGCAGCTGGGCCGAGTGCGCCGTCCGCAGCTGCTGGTGCTGCGGGGCTGGCTGGTGCTGCGGGGCTGGCCGGGGCGGTAGCGGCCGACGGGGGCAGCTCAGTCCCCATCGACTCCCCGGGACGTGTTCCGGGCGGCGCGACATTGCCCTGTTCCCCGCTTTGTCGGGGGGTCACGGGGAGAAAACCGAGATAGGTCAGGGCCACCCGAACCTCGGCGACGGCGGAACCTTGGTCTCCCAGCCGCAACAGCTTCACGAACGTGTACCTTTCAGCTTGCCTGCCCCCAACGTGTTCCCCGGCGGAGCCCGGTGGTCGGGACCGCCGCGTCGACGAACTGTTTCCCGACTGCCGCTTGCTGAATCTCAAGCCTAGGGCACGCCCGCGTGGTCCGACCGGCCGCGAGCGGGATCCTCCGCCATTGACCCTGCGTGACCGACCTGTCCGCGCTGTGGTACGGCACCCCATCCTGGCGGCGGCCTCGGGGTGAGGTGGGCTGACAGTGAGCCGCAGCCGGCGGCGGGTCCCGGGATACGCCGCCGGCCCGCCGGCAGAGACGCTCGGCGGGCCGTCGGTGGCGGCCGCTGCCGCGCCCACCCGCAAGGGTGAGTGCCGAGTGGCCGTCGGAGAGGATCAGGTGTCGCGGGGAACGATCAGATGTAGGCCGAGAGGTCGCGCAGCAGGGCGGCCTTCGGCTTCGCGCCGACGATGCTCTTGTCGACCTCGCCCTTGACGAAGACCGCCATGGTCGGAATCGACATGATCTGGTAGTTCCGCGCCGTCTCCGGGTTCTCGTCGATGTTCAGCTTGACGATCCGCAGCTTCTCGCCGTGCTCCTTGGCGATCTCCTCGAGGACCGGCCCGACCATCTTGCACGGGCCGCACCACTCGGCCCAGAAGTCCACCAGGACCGGTACGTCGCTCTGTAGGACCTCGGCGGTGAAGGTGCTGTCGGTCACGGGGGTGG
>NZ_CADCWT010000117.1 GCF_902806485.1 Candidatus Frankia alpina
CCGAACCTCATCACCTATCAGTAAGCGGCATCACCCACCGGCGAGCGGCACTCAGCCCCGCCACCACGGTCCGGTGATGGCCACGGTGAAGCCGTCCACCTGCACATTGGCGTACAGCCAGCGGCCGTCCCGGGAGAAGGTGGCGCCGGCCCATTCGCTGCCGCTGCCCGCGTTACGGGCAAGCGGGTACGGGGTGCCGTCCGCCGACGGGGCGACGAGGTACTGCTCGCCGTCGCCGTCCTCGCACAGCACGATTCCGCCGAACGGCGAGACGGTGATGTTGTCGGGCCCGTCGAACCGGCCGCCCGGCTCCAGGCGCAGGACCAGTTCGAGGGCGGAACGCTTCGGGTCGAACCGCCACACCTGCCCGGAGTGGTCGGCCGCCGCGCCGGCGGACTTCTCCGCGTAACTGGAGACGATGTACGCCGTGCCTTCGGACCAGAAGATGCCCTCCGCCTTCGGCACCCGGGTGATCTTCGCGTCCTCGAACTGGGCCCGGACCGACACCGTGGTCGCGTCCGGGTCGGGCACGTCCACCCAGGTGACCGGCAGCGTGGTGTGCAGGTCGTGCACCGCGGACAGGTCACGCACGGCCGGCACCGACAGGGCCTGGAGCTTCCCGCCGGCCCGCAGGCTGCCCGCGCCGCCGAGCGGGCGCCGCGGCAGGAAGCGGTAGAGCAGGCCGTACGGCTTGGAGCCGTCCTCGGTGAGATACACGACGCCGGAGCGCGGGTCGATCGCCACCGCCTCGTGCGGGAAACGACCCAGCGCGGTCAGCGGCACCGGAGCGGCGTCGCGCAGCCGGCCGAAGGGGTCGACCTCGAAGACGTAGCCGTGCTTCTTGGTCAGCACCGCCTCGGTGGCCGGGGTCGCCTCGGCCTCCTCGCAGGACAGCCAGATCCGCCACGGAGTCCCGCCACCGGCGCAGTCGCGGTAGGTGCCGGCGAGGCTCGGCACCTGGCCGAGCAGCCGGTCGCCCACGACGGTGACGGTCGTCGTCCCGCCGGGGCAGGCCGGGTCATAGACGAGGCCGGGGCGGTGCGGCACTGCTGGAATGCTCGTGCCCGGCGACAGCTCGTGGTTACGCACCAGCACGCTGCGGCCGATACCGGCGGGGAAGGCATACATGCCGTCGTGCGAGCCCGGCACCACGCCGCCGCCGTCGAGGGCGTCCTTGCCGGCGCGGGAGAAGACCGTGTACCGGAAACCCGGCGGCAGGTCGATGATCTTCTTCGGGTCCGCGACGAGTTCCCCGTAGCCGCGGAACGCCTTCGGCGATGCGGCGGTCGCGGGCCCGGCGAAGACGGCCTCCATCGCCCCCGCCAGCGCGAAGCCCAGGCCGGCGGTCCCCGCGCCGGCCATCAACTGTCGACGATTCACAACCATGCGTGTCCTCCTCCGGCGCCGGTCCCATCGGCGCCGCAGGGAACGCTGTCAGCCGAAGATGGCCGGAGATCGACACGAACGGAAACATCAGTGCACGTACAACCGACCGTTACCGAGCGAATTTCCCGCCGTGCGACGAGCTCGCCGCGCCGGTCAGCCCGGGTGGCGGGCGGCGCTGTCGGGATAGACGACCATCGCGCCGGGTGGGATGGTCACCCGCAGCGGCGTTCCCGGTACCAGCGCGAGGCCGCGGTGGATCGGCACATCGGCCATCAGCGCCGGTTCGCCGGCCAGGTGGACGCGGACGAATCCAGGGTACAGGACGACTCGGCGGACCCGGTCGGTGCGGCAGACCCCGCCCGTCCCGCTGTTGAGACCAGGTGGGTCGCTGAGACCGGGTGGGTCGTCGGGCCCGGTGACGCTGAGCTGCAGCGCGGCCGGGGCGACCGTGCCGAGGACCGGCCCGTCGGCGCAGGCCGAGGCCGGTACGCGCAGGTCACCGAAGTGGGCGACGCCGCCGACGACCTGTCCGGTCACCAGGTTGGTGCCGACGAGTCTCGCCACGAAGCGCGAGCGCGGGCTGGCGACCACGTCCGCGGTCGGGCCCTCGTCGACCACGCGGCCGCCGTCGAGGACGGCGATCCGGCTGGCCAGGGCGAGGGCGTCGTTGGGATCGTGGGTCACCAGCACCGTGCAGCCGGGGTAGGAGCTCAGATGGTCGGCGAGATCGTCGCGCAGGTCCAGGCGTGACTCGGCGTCCAGCGCCGCGAAGGGCTCGTCGAGCAACAGCAGCTCCGGCCGGGGCGCGAGCGCGCGGGCCAGCGCCACTCGCTGCGCCTGGCCGCCCGAGAGGGTCTCCGGCCGGGCGTCGGCGTATCCGCCGAGGCCGACCCGCTCCAGCCAGGCCGCGGCGGTGTCCGCGGCCGCCCGCCGGCGCTGCCCCCACGCCCGCAGGCCGAAGGCCACGTTGTCCAGGACGGACAGCCGCGGGAAGAGCCGGTAGTCCTGGAACATCACGCCCACGCAGCGTTGCGCCGGCGCGATGAAGGCGCCCGTGGACGGGTCGTCGAGGACCGTGCCGCGCAGTTCGATCCGGCCGGCGCGCAGGCGGGTCAGCCCGGCCAGGCAGCGCAGGGCGGTGGACTTGCCCGCCCCGTTCGGTCCGACGACGGCGACCACCGTTCCCGGCGCCACCGCGAGCCCGGCGTCCAGGGTGAACGCGTCCCGGCTGACGCCCAGCCGGGCGCCCGGTTCGCCGCCGGCCGCCGACCCGTCAGATCCACCGCCGTCCCGGCCGTTGCGCCCATCCCGTTCGGCGGTCACTGGTGGCCGACCATCCGGCGGCCGCGCAACACCAGCAGGACGGCGAGCGACACCACGAACAGCACCAGGCTCAGCACCACCGCGTCCTGCGGCTTGGTCTGCAACGCGATGAACACGGCCAGCGGCGTCGTCTGCGTGGTACCCGACAGGTTCCCGGCGAAGGTGAGCGTCGCGCCGAGTTCGCCCAGTGCGCGAGCCCAGCACAGGGTCGCCCCCGCCATCAGCGATGGGCCGAGCATCGGCAGCGTGATGCGGCGCAGCACCATGAGCCGCCCCGCGCCGAGCGTCTCCGCCGCCTCCTCGAAGCGGACCCCCGTCTGCACGATGCCGGCCTCCACGGTCATGATCAGAAACGGCATCGAGACGAACGCCGAGGCCACCATGACGCCGAAGGTGGTGTACGGAAGAGAGATCCCGAACTCGCGGTAGCCCCACCGGCCGACCAGCCCGCCGCGGCCGAACGCATACAGCAGGGCCACCCCGCCGACCACCGGCGGCAGCACCATCGGCAGGGTCACCAGCCCGCGCACCAGGCCTCGGCCGGGAAAGCGGCCGCGGGCGAGCAGCCAGGCGAGCCGCACCCCGAGCGCGATCGAGAGCAGGGTCGCCCCGACCGGACAGATCAGCGACAGGTACAGCGCGTTGCGGACGTCCGGGGTGCGCAACTGGGCCGAGATGTCGGTCCACGGCACATTCGCGAGCAGCCCGGCCAGCGGCAGCACCAGGAACGCCACCGCGAGCAGCGCCGGCGGGACCCACAGCGGCAGCCCAAACCCGCCCAGGCGGCCTGCCGACCACCGACGGCGCGGACGCCGCGGCGGGTCGGCAGGCGGGGACGGGCTCAGGGGATCAAGAACCCGAGCTGCCGCAGCTGGTTCTGCACGCTCGGCGTCGTCAGGAACGAAACGAACTCGCGGGCGGCCTGCGCATGCTTCGCGCCCTTGAGCACGGCCGCGCTGTATGCCGCCGGCATCTGTTCGGCGTCCGGAATGTCGATGCCGGTGACCTTGGAGTTGCCCTTGAGGTCGGTGGCGAACGCGATGCCCGCGTCGGCGTTCCCGGTGGCCACCCGCTGGACCACGCTCGGGCTGCCCTCCTCCTTCGAGGCCGGCTTCACCGTCACCCCGGCCTTCGCCAGGGCCTGCTTCGCGTACATGCCGACCGGCGTGGACTCGTCGCCCAGAATCGTCGTCACGCCGGGCTTGCCGAGGTCGGCCAGCGAGGTGATCTTCTTACTGTTGCCCGCCGGGACGACGATCTCCAACCGGTTGTGGGCGAACACCGTCGGGTCGCCGGCGAGCAAACCGGCGTTCTTGGCCTGCGTCATCGATTCGACGCCCACGGCGAGGAACGCATCGCCGGGAGAACCCTGCTTGAGCTGGATCACCTGGGCCGGCGAGTGACCGAAGTTCGGTGACACCGGGGACTCGGGATGGGCCTTCAAGAACGCCTTGTCCACCAGCGGGAGAGCCGTGGCGAGCGTGCCCGGAGCGAGCACGACGATCGAGCCCGGCGCGGCGCTGGCGGCGGACATGGACATGCCGTTCGGCGCCGTCTGAGCTACCGCTCGAACCGCACGCGGTCAAGACCGGAGCGAGCGCCGAACCCGAGGCGAGGAGCGGCGCCGATCTGCGAAGGATCCCCCGAATTGTCATGGGCTATACATACCGACGCCCGACAAGAGGCGCAACGGATTCTCCGAAAATGCGGCGAAAAATGCAGCCTTACCCACGCAGGCACGGCATAACCATTGCATCCCAATGCTCATGTGCATCACTGTCAGGGGTCAGCGGTCCGCGTACCGAAGATCGACACGTACGGACACGTCAGTACACGTTCAACCGACCGAGCCGCGCGCCGGCTGTAACTATGAGAACGCTCCTAGTCACGCCGGCCGGCGACGACTCCGATCCGCCGACCGATTGCGGTGCCCGGGTTCGCGGTGCCCTGTGTGGCATCCCGCCCGATCGCGGCGGGCGGCCCCTTACCCAACCGAGGTCTACCCCTACCCCCTTACGCGGACCGGTCCCGGCCCGGCGGTCGATGCCGCCGGGCCGGGACCGGTCTTACGGAACGGGGGTCAGCCAACGCCGACGGTGTCGTAGTCGGCGATGCGCAGGGACATCGTCTCGGCGAGGCGGGCCATGGTGCCGTCGATGAGCTTGAGGTCGCGGATGGCGAGCTGCCCGTCGTGGACGGTGCCGGCCTGCTCCTCGCTGCGGCGCTCGGCCCGGTCGAACAGCGCGGATGACCGGGTGTAGGTCGTGTCGCGCGGACCGTTCAGCGCGGCGGCGATGACGTCCAGGGATTCGTGCAGGGTCGCGCTCGCCCCCTTGATCTCGCGCCGGCTGCCGAGGTCGAGCGGGCTGGCCCGATCGACGTCGTGGACGAGGTTTCGGCTGTAGCTGCGCGACGCGCTGGCCAGGCGCATGAGCTCCCCGACGGACTCGTCAGATCCCGCCCGTCACGTTGCGCCGCATCGGCAAGGCGGTGGCGACCAGGCTCTGGTAAGCGGCGTCGATGGCGCGGGCGTCGGCCCGCAGGGCAGTCTCGCCGCACGCCGGGTCGCCGGCAGCCAGGTCGCCGACGGCCGGGTCGGCCACCAGGCGGGCGCTGGCGTGCTCGACGAGGTTCGCCACCGCCTGCACATAGCCTCGCACGGCGATCCGCAGGACCCGCCGGGTGCGCAGCGGGAACACCACCATCACGGTCGCGATGGCGACCCCGGCGCCCAGCGCGGTCTCCTCCAGCCGCAGGCGCAGCAGCGAGTTGGAGAACTCGTCGAGCTGGACGTAGAGCTGGGAGACCATCACGGTGATCCCGACGACCATGAAGGCGTAGTTGATCCGCATCAGGTAGAAGCCGAGGAACAGCGAGATGAGGATGACCGTAAGTGAGAGCGCCGTGTCGTGGCCGACGGCGTGCGCGAGCACCGAGCCGATCAGGATGCCGGCCAGCGTGCCGATCACCCGGGACAGCGCCTTGCGGACCTGCTCGCCGGAGTTGTTCGCCCCCATGAAGGTGATGAACGCGGCGATCACCGCCCAGTAGAACCGCCGGCCCGACAGCAAGTCGCCGAGCGCGATCGCCCCCGCGACCGCGACGCCCATCTGGATGGCCGCGCGGACGTGGGGTGCGAGCCGGACGCTGCCACCGGGGCGGACCCCCCGTTCCAGCGAGGCCACGGCGCTGGGCCCCGCGGACCCCGGCAGCCAGCCGCCGAACAGCATCACCGACGGTTGGAACGCGGTCGCGCCGTCCTCAGCCTTCACCGAGCCCAGGGCAAGCCACTGGACCATCGCCTCGGTCAGCGCGAGCACCGACCCGGCGAAGCGGTGCACGACGACGACCGCGGTCCGGTCCCGGTTGCCGGCCAGCGGATCGGGGTCGTGGTCCGCCGCCCGCAGCAGCTCGATCAAGGTGCGGGCGTGGGCGTCGGCCGCCTCGGCGTCGCGATCAAGAATCCCGTTCAGGGCCCCGCGGACCTCGGCGAGCTGGTCGGCGGGGAGGTCGAGGCGGGCCATGGCCTGGGCGAACCGGGCGACGTTGGTCAGAGCCAGCTCGACGTCGAACAGGCGCTGGTGCAGAAGCTGGCCGGAGGAGCCGTCCGCGACCGCGGCCGGATCACCGAGCTGGGCGTCGATCATCAGGGCGGCCTCGTTGAGCCGGACCAGCTGCCGGTGCAGGCGCTGCTCCTCGCGCTCGCTGTGTTCGGGGTCCTCGAACAGTTCCAGAGCCAGCTTCGCCACCTTGCGGGCGCGAGCGGCATAGGAGCGTTGGGTCCGCTGCAGGGCCTTCGCGGCGTGCGGATAGAACAGCACGAAACGGATGACGATCGCCACCGCCAAGCCCACCCCGAGCTCGGCGCACAGCCAGCCGAGGTCGCCCAACGACACGCCCGCCCCCAGGAAGAACCCCAGGAAGACCCCCAGGAACAGCACCATGCCGCCGATGAAGCCTCGCAGGCCGAAACGCCGGCAGTAGGTGCCGACCGCCAGGCTGGCGGCGAGGACGATCAGCGAGATCATCCGGTGATCGGCCAGGCTGATGCCGAGCACGAGCATCGGGACCATGGGGACCGGCAGCAGGAGCATCGTCACGAGCTGGCCCCGCGCGGTGGCGTCCATCACCCCGAAGACCGAGATCAGCCCGATCAGCGCACCCAGCATCATGGCGATGATCTGGTACTGGTGGTTGGCCGCCGCCACCGCGGCCGCCTTCGCCGCGGGCAGCTGCGCACCGTGGGTATCTATCTACAGGGCGTGGGTGGCCCGGACGAACAGCCATTCGGCCAGCAGGATCGCGCCGATCGTCACGACGCAGTGCAGCGCCATCCGGAACCGGTTCAGGCCGGGGTCCGAACCCAGGAAACGGTCGACCCAGCGGGTGCGGAGTTGCTCGGCCGGGCGGGCCGGTGCGCTGACGGCGGCGATATCGAGCCGGGCCTCACCGATGCTCAATACATCCTCCAACGGGGGTCGCGATCCGCCCTGGTCGGGACCGGATCGGCTGGCTGAGGGCGACCTGGGACCACCCTCGTACGTGACACAGCGGTGCCCGGCGAACGGCGTCGGTCATCCAGACCGCGCCCGAGCGGTCGATGGACTCGGCTCGGTCGGCAACCCTCCCGGCGGTCCCCACACAATCGAAACCCTGATCCGCGGTGTATTTGTAGGTTAACAACCATTCGGCTACCGGAATACCTTTCCGCCTGTGGGAGATGCGACAGCGGGCGGGGGAATAGGGTGATCTCCCGCTGGACCTTTCGGACTGGTCATTGCGGACGACGCGCCCACCGAGCACCACGGAACGCGCGACAGTCCCCGCCCATCACGCCGGAGCGAGGCCAGCACATTCCATCCGACCCGCGGTGCCGCTTCCACCCACCTACCCTGCGTGGGCGATCGCCCGTCGCGACAGCGGGGATGTTACTGCCGATTGAGGGGATAATCTCAGACAGCGGCCTAACCATCACGGAGTGCGACTCCCCTTTCACGATAGCATGGACGACCGTCGCCCACCATCGCCCACCGTCGACGCCGCTAGGCCAACACTCAGCGACCATCATTCCGGCGGAATGTTCTCAGTAGGTGGAGTGTTCTCAGTAGCGGACTCCCCTTGCAATCCTGTTGCGCCGGAATTCCAGGACCGCCGCCGCTGATGCCGGTAATCGGCGGAAAACCGGCCGACGTCGATTTTCGGCCGCCGGGCTTCCCGGATCATCGACGTTTCTGCGGCTAACTTATCCCGTCTTTCCCGTCGACGGCCGAGAGCTCCCTGTCCCCGGCCGGCGGCTCCCGGCCCACCGCCGCGACCCCGGCCCCGACCCCTGCGGCGGGGCCGGGGTCGGGGTCGGAGGCATGGACGGGGGGAGGCCGATCGCCGAGCAGCCGGGTGCCGTCGGGGAGGCTGCCGGTGGCGACGGCGTGGCGCAGGTACTCCCACAGGGTGCGCTGGAGCTCGACGGCGGCGCGGGTCGGCTCGACGTCGCGGCGCCGCGCCAGCCCGATCGTGCGTTGCAGCCCGGGTGCCGCAAAAGGGGTCACCCGCATGCCGAGGCGGCGGGCGACCATGCTCGGAATCACGGCGCTGCCGAGCCCGGCCGCGACGAAGCCGAGCACCGCATCCATCTCCCCGCCTTCGATCGCGAAGGTCGGCTCGAAGCCGACCTCCCGGCAGGCCGTCACGGTGGCGACGCGCAGGTCGTACCCGCGCCGGAACATCACCAGCGGATGGTTGCGCAGATCGGCGACGGTCAGCGAGCGGCCGGTGACGACCGGCGGCTCGTCGAGGGAGGAGACCAGCACCAGGCTCTCCCGGATGAGCGGCGAGGTGGCCAGGGCGGGGTCGGAGCTCTGCAGCGGCAGGATGATCAGAGCGAGGTCGAGCTCGCCGCCCGCCAGGTCGCGGACCAGGTCACGCGACCCGCCCTCCTCTACCAGCAGGCGGATGCCCGGATAGCGCTGGTGGAACAGGCGCAGTACGTCGGGCAGGAAGCCGGTGCACAGGCTCGGCGTGGCCCCGAGGCGAACCGTGCCGTGGCGCAGGTCGAGCAGCTCGGTGACCCGTTGACGGGCCGTCTCCGTGTCCGCGAGGATGCGCCGCGCCAGCGGCAGCAGCGTCTCCCCGGCCGCGGTCAGGCTGATGTTGCCCCGGGCGCGATTGAACAGTGGTGTGCCGAGCTCCTGTTCGAGTGACCGGACCTGTTGGGACAACGAGGGTTGCGCCACATGCATCCGCTGCGCGGCCCGGGTGAAATGCCGGGTCTCCGCGACGGCGACGAAATAGGCGAGCTGGTGAAGCTGCACGCCCGCCAGCGTAGACCTCGATAGATGGCGACTATGGAGTCCAGGTTTATCATGTCTTGGACCACTCGAGGCGGCGGCTCTAGGGTGCGTGCGTGGCTGTAACAACCCCAACGCGACCGGCACCCGCTGGACGCCCCCCGCGCCCCGCGCGATCCTCCTTCGCCCCGTTGAACTTCTGGCGTTCGACGATCGGTAAGAAGACCGTGATGGCGGTCACCGGTCTGCTGATGCTGCTGTTCCTGATCGTCCACATGCTCGGGAACCTGAAGATCTTCTTCGGCCGAACCGACTTCGACCACTATGCCCACTGGCTGCGCACGATCGGGAATCCGGTCCTGCACGAAAGCTGGTATCTGTGGATCCAGCGGTTCGTCCTGGTAGTGGCGGTAGTGCTACACGCCGTATCGGCCTACCAACTCAGCCGACGTGATCTGAAGGCCCGGCCGACGAAATACTCCCACCACCAACGGGCCAAGGCCGGCTACGCCACGCACATCATGCGTTACGGCGGCATCACCCTGGCGCTGTTCATCGTTTACCACATCCTCGACTTCACCACGCTCACGCTCAACCGCCACGGAGTCGACGGCGCCGCCTACGACAACGTCGTGTCGAGCTTCAGCGTGTGGTGGGTCACGGCCATCTACATCGCCGCCATGATCTGCCTGGGCCTGCACATCCAGCACGGCTTCTGGAGCGCGGCTCAAACCCTCGGGTACAACCGGCCGAGCCGCGACCGCGCCTTCAAGGGTGTGGCGACGGGTCTCGCCGTGCTTCTCACGGTGGGATTCCTGATCGTTCCGGTGTCGGTACTCGCCGGCCTCGTAGACTGAGAACGAAAGAGGCTGACATGTCGTTCTACAGACTCGGCGACGATATCGCCGACACCACCGCGCCGGACGTGCCGATCGAGCAGCGCTGGGACAAGCGCCGCTTCGACGCCAAGCTGGTCAACCCGGCGAACCGCCGGCGCCACACCGTGATCGTCGTGGGAACGGGCCTGGCCGGCGGAGCCGCCGGGGCCACCCTCGCCGAGCAGGGCTACCACGTCATCCAGTTCTGCTACCAGGACTCGCCGCGCCGCGCGCACTCCATCGCCGCGCAGGGTGGCATCAACGCCGCGAAGAACTACCGCAACGACGGCGACTCGGTCTACCGGCTGTTCTACGACACGGTCAAGGGCGGCGACTTCCGGTCCCGGGAGTCCAACGTCTACCGGCTCGCGCAGACGTCGACCCAGATCATCGACCAGTGCGTGGCGCAGGGCGTGCCGTTCGCCCGCGAGTACGGCGGCCTGCTCGACACCCGGTCGTTCGGTGGCGTGCAGGTCGCGCGCACCTTCTACGCCCGCGGCCAGACGGGCCAGCAACTGCTGATCGGCGCCTACCAGGCGCTGTCGCGGCAGATCGACGCCGGTGGCGTGGAGATGCACTCGCGCACCGAGATGCTCGACCTGATCGTCATCGACGGCCGCGCCCGCGGCATCGTCGCCCGCGACCTGATCACCGGCGAGATCTCGACCTACCTGGCCGACGCGGTCGTCCTCGCCACCGGCGGGTACGGCAACGTCTTCTACCTGTCGACGAACGCGAAGAACTCCAACACGAGCGCGATCTGGCGGGCCCACCGGCGCGGGGCCTACTTCGCCAACCCGTGCTACACGCAGATCCACCCGACCTGCATCCCGCGTTCGGGCGACCACCAGTCCAAGCTCACCCTGATGAGCGAGTCGCTGCGCAACGACGGCCGGATCTGGGTGCCGAAGAACCCGGGCGACACCCGTTCGCCGGACCAGATCCCCGAGGCCGATCGCGACTACTACCTCGAGCGCATCTACCCCGGCTTCGGCAACCTGGTCCCCCGCGACATCGCCTCGCGTGCGGCGAAGAACCAGTGCGACCTGGGCCGCGGGGTCGGCCCCGGCGGCCTGGGCGTCTACCTCGACTTCGCCGACGCAATCAAGCGGATGGGCGAGGCCGCCGTCCGCGAGAAGTACGGCAACCTGTTCGAGATGTACGACCGGATCACCGGCGAGGACCCGTACAAGATCCCGATGCGGATCTACCCCGCCATCCACTACACGATGGGTGGCCTGTGGGTGGACTACGACCTGCAGAGCACCATCCCGGGCTGTTTCGTCGTCGGTGAGGCGAACTTCTCCGACCACGGCGCCAACCGGCTCGGCGCGAGCGCGCTGATGCAGGGCCTGGCCGACGGCTACTTCGTGCTGCCGCCGATGCTCGGCAACTACATCGCCTCCACCAAGCTCGACAAGGTCGACGCCAGCCACCCGGAGGTGACCGCGACGGTCGCCGAGGCGACGGGCCGCCTCGACCGGCTGCTGTCGATCGACGGCGAGCGCACCGTCGACTCGTTCCACCGCGAGCTCGGCGAGATCCTCTGGAACGAGTGCGGGATGGCGCGCACCGAGGACGGCCTGCGCAAGGCGCTCGGCCGCCTGCCCGAGCTGCGCGAGGAGTTCTGGCGTTCGGTGAAGGTGCCCGGCAGCGGCACCAGCCTGAACCAGAGCCTCGAGCGGGCCAACCGGGTGTCGGACTTCCTGGAGCTCGGCGAGCTGCTGTGCGTCGACGCGCTGCACCGCGAGGAGTCCTGCGGCGGTCACTTCCGGGTCGAGAGCCAGACCCCGGACGGGGAGGCCCGCCGCGACGACGACCGGTTCGCCTACGCCGCCGCCTGGGAGTTCGGCGGCACCGGAGGCACCCCGGTCCTGCACCGCGAGCCGCTCGAGTTCGACTACGTCCACCTCGCCCAGCGCAACTACGCGTGAGGCGGGGTCGGACAACCATGATCCAAAAAACCATGATCGACGGAACACGAACGACCAACGCGCACCCCATGACCCGCACGCTCCCGGAGAACCACGACAGCGCAGACAGCG
The DNA here is from genome assembly GCF_902806485.1 of Candidatus Frankia alpina. Classification (GTDB taxonomy): domain Bacteria; phylum Actinomycetota; class Actinomycetes; order Frankiales; family Frankiaceae; genus Frankia; species Frankia alpina. Next base: position 11,917 of record NZ_CADCWT010000117.1, read on the forward strand.
CAAGGAGCCGACCGTGAAGCTCACCCTGCGGATCTGGCGCCAGGCCGGCCCGGCCGAACCCGGCCGCATGGTGGCCTACGAGGTGCCCGACGCGAACCCGGACATGTCCTTCCTGGAGCTGCTCGACGTGCTCAACGAGCGGCTCACCCTGGAGGGCGAGGACCCGGTCACCTTCGACCACGACTGTCGCGAGGGCATCTGCGGCTCCTGCGGTGTGGTCATCAATGGCCAGGCGCACGGGCCGCGGGCCCTGACCACCACGTGCCAGCTGCACGTGCGCTCGTTCTCCGACGGCGACGTGATCGACATCGAGCCCTGGCGCTCGGTTGCGTTCGGCGTGCTCAAGGACCTGATGGTGGACCGGTCGGGCCTCGACCGGATCATCCAGGCCGGCGGGTACATCAGCGCGCCGACGGGCAGCGCCCCCGAGGCGCACTCCACGCCGGTGCCGAAGCCGATCGCGGACACGGCGTTCGACAACGCCACCTGCATCGGCTGCGGGGCCTGCGTCGCCGCCTGCCCCAACGGCTCGGCGATGCTGTTCACCTCGGCGAAGGTGGCGCACCTCAACAGCCTGCCGCAGGGCGCGCCGGAGCGGGCGAGCCGCGTGCTCAACCTGGTCGAGGCGATGGACGCCGAGGGCTTCGGCGGCTGCACCAACACCGGCGAGTGCACCAACGCCTGCCCGAAGGGCATCCCGATGGACAGCATCGCGACCCTCAACCGCGAGTACCTCCGCGCCTCCCTCGGCCGCAAGTAGCCCGCGCCACGCCACCCGCCCGACTTCCTGGTCCTTCCACCGGGATAAACCAGACCGAAACTCCTGCGGAAGGACCAGGAAGAAGCCGGCACGCGCCCCGTCGACAGCACCCCCCGTCGGCGGGGCGCCGCCATGTGGCAGCTATCTGGCGATGCCTGGCAATCACGGCAATCGTGGCATAACTCGCGGACGGGACGGAACCGCGGCACTACGGCGCCCACCGGCGGACCATGGTGAGGGTGGGCAGACGGACGCGGGACGTTCCCGATCAGGTGGCGGTGATCGGCGGCGGGATGGTCGGGCTGTGCGTGGCCTGGTTCCTGCAGGAGCGCGGCGTGCGGGTGACCGTCTTCGACCGGGACCGGCTCACCACCGGGCCGACCTGGGCCGGCGCCGGCTCGTCGTGGGGCAACGCGGGCTGGCTCACCCCCGGCCTCGCCACTCCGTTGCCGGAGCCGGCGGTGCTGCGCTATGGGCTGCGGGTGCTGCTGCGGCCGGACTCGCCAGTATACGTGCCGCCGGTCGCCGACGCCGGGCTCGCCCGCTTCGTCGCCGGATTCGTCCGCCACAGCACGAACGGTCACTGGCGGCGCGCCATGCGGGCGCTCGCACCGCTGACCCGGGCGGCTCTCGGGGCGTTCGACGAGCTCGCGGCGGGCGGCGTGAGCGCGCCGACGCTGGCCGCCGCGCCCTTTCTCGCCGGCTACCGGGACCGTGCCGACCTCGACACGCTGCTCGTCGAGCTCGCCGAGGTGCGCGCCGCCGGCCAACCGGTCGACGCCGAGGTGCTCGACCCGCTCGCCGCCCGCGACCTGGAACCGCTGCTGTCCGAGCAGGTCCGGTACGTCGCCTCCGTGCACGGGCAGCGGTACTGCGACCCGGGGCGGTTCGTCGCGGCCCTCGCCGACAGCGTGCGGGCCAGGGGCGGCGTGGTCCACGAGACGACGACCGTCGCGGGCGTGCGGGAGGTCGGCGACCGGGTCGAGGTGGTCGACCCGGCCCGGACCGCGGGCGCGTTCGACGCCGCTGTCCTCGCCACCGGCGCCTGGCTACCCCGGCTGGCCCGGCCCTTCGGGGTCCGCCTGCCCGTGCAGGCCGGCCGCGGCTACAGCTTCCACGTCACGACCGAACAGCCGCCGAGCGGGCCGATCTACTTCCCGGCCTCCCGGGTAGCCTGCACGCCCATCGGCGACGGCCTGCGGGTCGCCGGGATGATGGAGTTCCGCCGTCCCGACGCGCCGCCGGATCCGCGCCGCACCCGCGCGGTGGTCGAAGCCACCCGAGGCCTGCTGCGCGGGGTCGATTTCGGCACCCGCACCCACGAATGGGTCGGGCCGCGCCCCTGCACGCCGGACGGGCTGCCGCTGATCGGCGTAAGCGCGTCACCGCGGGTGTTCATCGCCGGCGGCCACGGCATGTGGGGCATCACCCTGGGCCCGGTCACCGGCCGCCTGCTCGCCGACGCCGTCGTCGCCGGCACGCCCGCGGCCGACCTGGCCCCCTTCGACCCGCTGCGCTGAGCGGCGAACCCACCGCACGCATCAGTGTGGCCGAGGTGGGTTGATGCACCCCGCCCCGGCCGCACTCCCTGGTGTTATCGAGCTCGATCAGGCCTCGGTACGGGTGGTGGCGCCAGCAACCCGGCGACGCCGAGCCGCGACCCGCAGCAGCGCACCGCCGCCGAGCAGGGCCACCGCGATCGAGGCCATGGCCCCAGTCTCGACTCCGGTGAAGGGCAGCGCTCCGCCGGCGGGCGCCGCGGCACCCGCACCGACGCCGGCACCGACGCCCGCGCCGACCACGCCCACTCCGACGGCACCACCGACGAAGCACGGATCACCGTCCCGCTTGTC
>NZ_CADCWT010000118.1 GCF_902806485.1 Candidatus Frankia alpina
GGGCGAGTCGGCGTGGCGGGGGCCCTTGCCCTTGAGGGTGCGGTGGATAGGGGCGGTCTCGCGGCTCCCGCCGGCTCCCGTCTTCGTTCTTGATCATCGGTTCCGGTCGTCGAGCCGAGGGTTGGGCACGGTCTGGTGCTGCGACACGCCGTGATGCCGTACTTATCCCTCGGCACGATCTGGCCGCCATCTGGCCGCAAACCGGATGTCTAGGCCACCGAGGCGTTCTGTCAGTGAGGTGTGACAGGATGTGGCCGATTTCGGGCGGAGTGGAGCGGGTGGCCGGGCGGCGGCCGCCTCGGGCGGCCCGGGCGGTGGCGGTCAGGGACCGGTGTCGGCCGCGGCGGCGGGGATGTCTGGGATGTCGGCGCCGAAGGCGGTGAGCAGGTCGCAGACCAGGGCCGTCGGCAGGCCGATGACGGTGTCGAGGTCGCCGTCGACGGCGGTGACGAACGCGGCGGCGCCGCCCTGGATGGCGTAGGCGCCCGCGGCGTCCATCGGTTCGCCGGTGGCGACGTAGGCGGCGAGCTCGGCGTCGTGGACGTCCCGCATCGTCACCGCGGTGACGGCGGCGCGGCCGCGGACGGTGCCGGTCGCCGCGTCGAGGATGACGACGCCGGTGACGACCCGATGGGTCCGCCCGCGCAGGCTGCGCAGCATGGCGAGGGCCTCGGCGGGGGAGGCGGGCTTGCCGAGGATTCGCCCGTCGACCTCGACGACGGTGTCGCTGCCGAGGATGAGGTGGCCGGGGCGCAGCGCGGCGACGGCGCGGGCCTTGCGTTCGGCGAGCTCGACGGTCAGCCCGGGGGCCGTCGCGGTCGCCGTCGACTCGTCGACGCCGCTGACGACCACCTCGAAGGGCACACCGAGCCGGGCCAGCAGCTCGCGGCGCCGCGGTGACCCGGAAGCGAGCACGATGCGCCGGTCCGCCGTCATACGGGCAGCGTATCCATCACGCGCCGCGGCCGACCCGCCGGCTGCGGCCCACCCCCGGCGGGTCGGCGCGTCCGCGTTCCGGCGCGTCGGCGCCGTCCTGCGGCGAACTTTCATGGCGCGGTGGACAAGCACATTCGACCAAGCGTCGAAAGCGGAGCCGAACGCGCGCTCGCCGGACCGGCGGCCTTCTGACCGGGCTATTCGTCGATTGCCCCTTTCGGGCGTGGCGGGATGGGTTGGGTCGTACCTCGCCGGTTACATAACTCTCACCGGTGCTCGGCCACGAACCGGATGGATCGTAGATCTACACTGGGTCCGGCAAGGCACGTTCCACCCACCCGGCGAAATCTAGATCAACCACCAGGAGGGTGAAGATGGCCATTCCAGCGCGTCAGGCGATCAGGGTCGGAGCCTATCTCGCGAAGCAGAAACTTCTGCGGCGCGATAAGTTTCCCATCACCCTCGAACTGGAACCGCTGTTCGCGTGCAACCTCTCGTGCGAGGGCTGCGGCAAGATCCAGCATCCGGCGGACGTGTTGAAACAGCGCATGCCGGTCGAGCAGGCGCTGGCCGCGGTCGACGAGTGCGGCGCCCCCGTGGTGTGCCTGGCGGGCGGCGAACCGCTGATGCACCCGCAGGTCGAGCAGATCGTCGAAGGCCTGGTGAAGCGCAAGAAGTTCGTGTATCTGTGCACGAACGCGCTGCTCATCCCGAAGAAGATCGACAAACTCACCCCGTCGCCCTACCTGTCCTTTGCCGTGCACATCGACGGCCTGGAGGAGCGGCACGATGAGATCGTGGCGAAGAAGGGCGTGTTCGCCCAGGCCGTGGACAACATCAAGGAGGCCCAGCGCCGGGGCTTCCGGGTTACCACCAACACAACCTTCTTCAACACCGACACCCCGCAGAACGTCATCGACGTCCTGAACTTCCTGAACAACGATCTCAATGTCGACGGGATGATGCTTTCCCCGGCGTACGCCTACGAGAAGGCTCCTGACCAGGAGAACTTCATGGGCGTCGAGGCGACCCGGGAGCTTTTCCGGAAGGCGTTCGCGGAGGGTCGCCGGAAGGGTTGGCGGATCAACCACTCGCCGCTCTACCTGGACTTCCTCGAGGGGAAGCTTGATTTCCCGTGCACGGCCTGGGGAATCCCGTCCTACTCCCTCTACGGCTGGCAGAAGCCCTGCTATCTGATGGGCGACGGCTACGCCGAGTCCTACCAGGAGCTGCTCGACACCACCGACTGGGACTCCTACGGCCGCGGCAAGGACCCGCGCTGCGCGAACTGCATGGCGCACTGCGGCCACGAGCCGACGGCCCTCGCGGCGACGCTGGGGTCCCTGCGCGAGACCATCCGTGCCGCCGCGCGCTGATCGCCGCCGGACGCGGATCCGCCCCGTGGGCTGGTCGGCGTCCGGTGTACTGATCTGATCCGCCCCGCGCGTTGCGCTGTGCCCCCGGGCAGCTCGATATCCCGCCCCTTCCTTCCCCCGACGGCCCGGTCTCCTGGGCCGTCGGGGGCCTGTTCGGCCGCCTCGGCGGCGATGTGGACCGGCCTTTCTAACTCCTTCGTCACCTGCCCAGGCACGCCGCCGTCGCGCCTCCTTCGCGGGTGGCCTCGACGCCCCTGCGAGCAGGTCGGACACCCGTCGCACCAGAAGAACCCGCCAAGCCTCTGGCCAACAGACAATCTGACGGTATGATTCCGCCCACACGATCGAGTGGCCGGCCTGGCCGTTCGGGTGGGCATCCGTTCGGGCGGGCCGTCCGGCCCCTGCGACGGGTTCGGTCTGAGGCAGAATCTGACGAGAGTGTCGGAATGATCTTTCGAGGTGTGTGTTCCCGGTCGGCGCAGGGGCCGATCGCATGAACGACCTCTTACCCTTCATCATCATCGGCCTGGTCTCCGGCTCCGTCTACGGGCTGGCGGCCACGGGCCTGGTGCTTACCTACAAGACATCAGGGATCTTCAACCTTGCGCACGGGGCGGTCGCCACGACCGCCGCCTACACCTTCTACTTCTTACGGGTCCAACACGAGCTCCCCTGGGGATTAGCCTCACTGCTCAGCATCGGTGTCGTAGGACCCGCCCTCGGACTTCTGCTCGAGTTGATGGCACGCCGCCTCGCCGAAGTCCGGGTCGTTTACAAGATCGTCGCAACCATCGGGATCATCCTGGCCGTCCAGGGCTTCTTCACCGCCCGCTACGGCGCCCAGAGCCAGACCTTCCCGACGTTCCTGCCGACCGGCTCGGCGTTCACCCTGTCCGGGACGGTCATCACCTGGGACCAGATCATCATCACGGCCATCGCGCTGGTCGCCACCGCGGGGCTGTACCTGTTCTTCCGCTTCGCCCGCCTGGGTCTGGCGATGCGCGGCGTCGTCGACGACCCCGAGCTGCTCGACTCCGCCGGTACCAACCCGGTGGCGGTGCGCCGCTGGTCCTGGGTCATCGGCAGCACGTTCGCCTGCCTCGCCGGGGTCCTGCTCGCCCCGAGCCTGAGCCTGGACGCCCTGCTGCTGACGCTGCTCGTCGTGCAGACGTTCGGCGCCGCCGCGCTCGGCTACTTCTCCAGCCTGCCGCTGACCTACGCCGGCGGCCTCGTCGTTGGTGTGCTCGCCTCCGTGCTGACCAAGTACGGCGCGGTCACCCACCCGAACGCGTTGCTGACCGGGCTGCCGCCGAGCACCCCGTTCCTCGTGCTGTTCGCGGTCCTGCTGCTCACTCCGCGCCGGCGCCTGGTCGACCGGTGCCTGTCGGCTCGCCTGCTGGTCACCGACACCTGGCGGGCACCGGCCCGCATTCAGCTCAGCGGCGCCGTCGTGCTCGCGGCGCTCGCCGTCGCCGTGCCGTTCCTCGTCGGCGGGGCGCGCATCCCGACCTACACCGACGCGCTGCTGAAGGTCATCCTCTTCCTTTCCCTCGGGCTGCTGGTGCGCACCTCGGGCCAGGTGTCGCTGGCCCACGCCGCGTTCGCCGCGATCGGCGCCGCCTCCATGGGGCACTTCACCACCGGCCTCGGCCTGCCCTGGCTGGTCGCGCTGCTGCTCGCGGGCCTGGTCGCCGTCCCGGTCGGCGCGGTCATCGCGATCCCGGCGATCCGGTTGTCCGGGGTGTTCCTGGCCCTGGCCACCTTCGGCTTCGGTATCGCGCTGGAGCAGATGGGCTACCCGCTGAAGGTCCTGTTCGGATCGAGCACGTCGGGCGTGCGGGTGCCCCGCCCCGGCCTGTCGGCCTTCGAGAGCGACCGCGGGTACTACTACCTCGTCCTGATCTTCGTCGCGTTGGTCGCGGCCCTGGTGGTGGGCGTGCACCGCAGCCGGCTCGGGCGCCTGCTGCGCGGCCTGAGCGACTCGCCGACGGCGCTGGCCACCCACGGCGCGAGCGTGAACACCACCCGGGTGCTGGTGTTCTGCCTGTTCGCCTTCGTCGCCGCGCTCTACGGCGGTTCGGTCTCGGCCGTGACCGGGTCGTCGTTCTCCTCGTTCTCGTTGTTGGTGCTCCTCGCCGTCCTGGTGATCAGCATCGGCGGGGAGCCGTGGTACGCCTTCCTCGCCGCAGCGGGCATGGTCCTGCCCAGCGCCTACATCACCAACGAGAACACCACCAACTGGCTGAACTTCCTGTTCGGCGTCTCCGCCATCGCGGTGTCGCTGAGCGGGGGACCGCCGCGCAACGCCGCGCTGCGCCGGGGCGCCGACCGCATCGGCGGCCGGCGCCCCGAGGCCACGGCGGCCGCGACCGCTCCGGCGGCTGGCGAGCCGGGCGCCACGCCGCCGGTCGGCGCGGACGCGCTGCCCGCCGCGCTGCCCCTCGACGCGGTCGCGGCGGCCGAGGCGGCGGCGATCTCCATCGAGCGGCCCGCGGCCATCGCCGCCGCGCCGGACAGCGGCATCCAGGTGGAGAAGATCAGCGTCCGCTTCGGTGGCAACCTCGCCGTCGACAGCTTCTCGCTGATCGCCCCCCAGGATCGGGTCACCGGGCTGATCGGGTCCAACGGCGCCGGCAAGACGACGACGTTCAACGCCTGCTCCGGCCTGGTCCACCCCAGCAGCGGACGGGTGCGGCTGCACGGCTCGGACGTGTCGCGCCTCGCCCCGTCGGCGCGGGCCCGCGGCGGGCTCGGCCGGACGTTCCAACGGATGGAACTGTTCGACTCGATGTCGGTGCGGGAGAACATCGTGCTCGGCCGGGAGGCGTCCATGGCCGGGGTCCGGCCCTGGCGGCACCTCGCCGGGACCCGCGCGCAGCGCAAGGTCGTCGCCGACGCCGTCGAACGCGCCGCGGCGACCTGCGGGATCACCGATCTGCTGGACCGGCCCGTCGGCATCCTGTCGACCGGGGAGCGCCGGCTGGTCGAGCTCGCCCGCTGCCTGGCCGGCCCGTTCGACATGCTCCTGCTCGACGAGCCGTCGTCCGGCCTGAACCGGCTGGAGACCGCCCGCTTCGGCGAGGTGCTCGCCGAGGTGATCCGCCAGGGTGACGTCGGTGTCCTGCTCATCGAGCACGACATGGCGCTGGTCATGGAGGTCTGCCACTACATCTACGTCCTCGACTTCGGTGTCCCGATCTTCGAGGGAACACCCGCCGAAGTCGCCGCGAGCGACGCCGTGCGCGCCGCCTACCTCGGCTCCGAAGCACCCACCGCCGACACGCCCGACCCGGACAGCCAGGCCGACCCGAGCGGTCGGGACACGCCGGCCGATCCGGCGGCGTCGTCGCGCCAGACCGTGTCTCAGGAGGTGAGCTCATGACGGTCACCGAGACCCTGCCAGGGAGCGAGGGTGCCGTCGCGCCGGCGGCCCCGGTGCTGGAGGTCCGCGGGCTGGACGCCGGCTACGGCGCCTCGGCCGTGCTCCACGACGTTTCGCTGACCGTGCCGCGCGGCAGCGTGGTCGCGCTGCTCGGCCCGAACGGCGCGGGCAAGACGACACTGCTGCGGGTGGCCTCGGGCCTGCTGCGCCCGACCCGCGGCACGGTGATCCTCGACGGGCGCGACGTCACCCGGGCCCGGCCCTACCAGCGGGCCCGGGGCGGGCTGTGCCACATTCCCGAGGGCAGGGGTGTCTACCCGTCGCTGACCGTGCGGGAGAACCTCGTCCTGCACACCTGGAAGCGCACCGTCGACGACGCGACCGAACGCGCGGTGGCGAACTTCCCGATCCTCGGCAGCAAGCTGTCCCAGCCGGCCGGTGAGCTCTCCGGCGGCCAGCAGCAGATGCTCGCCGTGATGCGCGCCTACCTCGACGACCCCGCCGTCGTGCTGGTCGACGAGGTGTCGATGGGGCTCGCCCCGGTGATCGTCGACCAGATCTACGAGTTCCTCGGTCGGATCACCCAGGCCGGGACGTCGCTGCTGCTCGTCGAGCAGTACGTCCACCGGGCCCTGGCCGCGGCCGACCGGGTCTGCGTGCTGACCAAGGGGCGGATCGTGTTCGACGGTCGCCCCGAGGACGTCGCCGAGGAGGTCTTCGAGCACTACCTGGGTGTACAGCAGCTGACGAGCGACACCGGCCTCGGCCGGATAGAGAACTGCAGAGAGGAGTGGCCGCCGTGACGACGTCCGCATCGGCCGTGATACCCGTTGACGACCTCACGTTCTGGGAGGTCTGCGAACGTCGGGCGCGGCTCACCCCGGACCGGTTGATGATCGCCGACGAGCGGGATCGCCGGATCACCTTCGGTGAGTTCCGCGACCGGGCGCAGCGGGTGGCCGCGGGCCTGCACCAGCTGGGGATCGGCCCCGGGTCCCGGGTGAGCTGGCAGCTTCCGACCAGGATCGAGACCCTGCTGGTATGCCTGGCGCTGGCCCGCCTCGGCGCCCATCAGAACCCGGTGATCCCGGCGGTGCGGGGCCGGGAGGTCGGCTTCGCGCTGCGCCAGACCGGCGCCGAGTGGGTCGTGCTGCCCGGCACCTGGAACGGGTTCGACTACGCCGAGATGGTCTCCGGGCTCGACTGGTCGCACGCCCCCCGGCCGCGGATCGTGGTCGTGGGCGTCGACGACCTGCCCGATGGCGACCCGGCGACCCTGCCGCCGCCGCCGACCGACCCGCGCCAGGCCCGTTGGACCTTCTACACCAGCGGCACGACGTCCGAGCCCAAGGGCGTGCTGCACTCGGACGAGTCGCTGATGTGGGGCGGGCGGGGCTACGCCGAGCGGATGCGGCTCGACGCCGACACGGTGTTCGCGATGCAGTTCGCCATCGCGCACATCGGTGGGCCGAACCTGTTCTGTTTCGTGTTCTCCGTCAGGATCCGCACCCTGTCCGTCGAGCGGTTCGACCCGTCGTCGCTGGCGGAGCTGTTCCGCCGGCACCGGGTGAACCTGTGCGGCGGCAGCGTCACGTTCGGGGAGCTGCTGCTGCGCGAGCAGCGCCGGCGCGGAGGCGGCCGGATGCTGCCGGACCTGCGTCAGCTCGGCGGCGGCGCGGGCCCCACCCCGCCGGCGATGTTCGACCAGATCACCGCCGAGCTGGGGGTGACCTACACTCCCGCCTACGGGATGACCGAGGTTCCGATGATCGCCGTCGGCGATCCCGACGACGACGTCGAGCTGCGCCGGGGGACCGACGGGGCGCCCGTGCGCGGCATCGAGATCCGGGCCGCCCGCCTCGACGGCACCGTCGCCGACCCGGGGGAGGAGGGCGAGCTGCAGATCCGCGGCCCCCAGGTGTGTCAGGGGTACCGGGTCCGGCGCAGACCGCGGAGGCGTTCGTCGACGGCTGGTTACGCACCGGCGACCTGGGAGTGGTCCGCCCGGTCGGCCGGATCAAGGACATCATCATCCGCAAGGGCGAGAACATTTCCGCGCGGGAGGTCGAGGACCTGCTCGGCACCCACCCGTCGGTGGCCCGGGTCGCCGTGGTCGGCCTGCCCGACGACGAACGCGGCGAGCGGGTCTGCGCGGTGGTGGAGCGGGCGCCCGGCCAGCCCGACCTGGATTTCGCCGAGATGCAACGCCACCTGCTCGCGGCGGGCCTCGGCCGCTACAAGCTGCCCGAGCAGCTCGAGCTCACCGACGAGCTGCCCACCCAGGGCTCGATGCTCAAGATCTCCAAGGCCGCGGTGCGCCGCGAGCTGCTCGCCCGCGCCGGCGCCTGGACCTGAGGCGGGCGCGGCGCCGGCCTGAGCATGGGCCGGTGCCGCGCCCGGCTGGACTTTCCGTTCCGATGGCCGGATGGTGCCAGTCATCTGATGATCACGTCACCTAGGCATGGCACTCAAATGTGCTTCTCTGTATCAGTTCCTTCACCCGGCGAGATGTGCATGCTTCACGGAATCTGGCAGGGTGTCAACGTCCGGGGAGGTCGCTGTGGATCTCGGGATTGCAGACCGTGTCGCTGTGGTGTCGGGCGGCAGCCGCGGCATCGGGCGCGCGGTCGCCGAACTGCTCGCGGCCGAGGGGGCCCGGGTCGTCATGGCCGCCCGCGGCGCCGAGGCGGTCGGCGAGGTCGTGGAGACGATCCGCAAGAACGGCGGCGTCGCGCACGGCGTGGTGGCGGACATGACGGTCGCCGAGGAGATCGAGCGGGTCGTGGCGGGCGCCCGCGAGCGCTTCAGGCCGCCGGACATCGCGGTCAGCAACGTTCACGGCCCCGGCCCCGGCGACTTCTTCGACCTCACCGGGGACGACTTCGCCCGCGCCTTCCAGGAGATGACTCTCAGCGTCATCCACCTCACCCGGCTGGTCGCGCCCGCCATGCGGGAACGCGGCTGGGGGCGGCTGGTGAACATCGGGTCGGGCGCGGCCAAGGAGCCGCCGCCCGAGCTCAAACACATCCTCGCCAACACCGTGCGGGCGTCGGTGGTGACGCTCAACCGCTCGCTGGCCAACGATTTCGGCCGCGACGGCGTCACCGTCAACACCATCGGCATCGGCTTCATCGCCACCGACCGGATGTGGGACTACGTCGGCGGGGTCGGGGCGCAGCGCGGCCTCGCGCCCGCCGACATGATGACCCAGTTCAGCGCCGGCATCCCCGTCGGCCGCCCGGGACGCCCGGAGGAGATCGCCGCCGTGGTGGCCTTCCTCTCTACCTGGGCCGGATACGTCACCGGGCAGCTCATCCCGGTCGACGGCGGAGCCCTCCGCTCGGCGTTCTGACCGGCCAAGCGGACCAACGGAGGCCAGATGTCGTCGGCCGGAGAAGCCCAGCCCTTCACCTTCGAGGACCTGCCCGTTCGTGACGATCGGGACGCCGCATGGCGGCTCATCCGCGAGCGCGGACCCATCGTCCAGCTCGAACCCGACGTCGCACTCACCGACCACGCCCTCGTCGAGGCCGCGTTCCGCAATCCGGCGGTGTTCTCCTCCCGGAAGGCATTCGACTCCCTCGGCAGCCCGCTCCCGCTGGTCCCCATCGCGTTCGACCCGCCGGAGCACGCCCGCTACCGGCACATCCTGCAACCCTTCTTCAGCCCGCGCAGCATCAGGCCCCTCGAACCGGAGTTACGCCGCCAGCTCGCCGAGCTCATCGCGCCGCTGCCGGCGCGCGGGGAGTGCGACTTCGTGGCCGACGTCGCGTCGGTCTTCCCGGTACAGGCCTTCCTGACCTTCTTCGGGCTTCCGATGGAGATGCGCGACCAGTTCGTCGCGTGGAAGGACGCGATCCTCGCGCTGAGCGACCCGTCCGGGGCGATCAGCGGCGACGAGGCCGACCTGCGGCACGCGGGCGAGCTTGTTCACCTACCTGTCGGAGCTGGTGGCCGCGCGCCGCGGGGTTCCCGGCCCCGACGTGCTCAGCGAGCTGCTGTGCCTGGAAGGCCCCGACGCTCTCACGGACGCCGAGGTGATCGGCCTGTGCTTCCTGTTCGTCCTCGCCGGCCTGGACACGGTGACCGACGCCCTGGGCTTCGGGATGGAGCGCCTCGCGCGCAATCCCGACCGCCGACAGGAGATCATCGACGACCCCGCACTCGTCCCGGCCGCGGTCGAGGAGCTGCTGCGCCTGGACCCGCCGGCGCCGTTCGTGCCGCGGATCACCACCGCGGAGACCGAGCTCGGCGGGCGCACGCTGCCCGCCGGCACCCGGGTCACCGCCTACATCGCCGCGGTCAACCGCGACGAGGCGCGCTACCCCGATCCGTACGGGGTCGACTTCCAGCGCGGCGACAACCCGCACGCCAGCTTCGGCGTCGGCGTGCACCGCTGCCTCGGCTCCCACCTCGCCCGCCTCGAGATGCGCCTGGTCTACGAGGAGTGGCACCGCCTCATCCCGCACTACGACATCGCGCCCGGGTTTTCGCCCGCGGTGAAGTTCCCCCGCGGCACCGTCGGCCTGGAGGCCCTTCCCCTCGCCCTCACCCCGGGCGCGCCGCGGTGAGGGTCGCCATCGACCGCGAGCTCTGCGTCGGGCACGGGCTGTGCTACATGCTCGCCCCCGACGTCTTCCGAGACGACGACGAGGGCTACGGCGAGGTCGTCGGCGACGGTCCGCTCGCCGCCGACCGCGTCGAGAGCGCTCGGCGAGCCGCCGGTTCGTGCCCCGAACGCGCGATCACCCTCACCGCCGATCCCACCGCCGGCTCCGGCGCCGGCTCCGGCGGCTGACCGCGTCCTGACCGACGGCGGCGCTCGCGGACCGACGCCGTCCAGTCCCACCGCGGCATCCCGATTTCTCCGCTCACGCCCAGGGCGTGGGGGGAGGCGCTGGATACGACAACCCGATGAAGAAGGGCACCTGTGTGAAGCGCCAGATATTACGACCGGTGATCTGTCTCGTGGCTGTGGTCCTCGCGGCCGCCGCGTGCGGCAGCAGCTCCGGGGGTGGCTCGGGCGGCGGCTCCGGGGGCGGCACCTCGGTGGCCCCGGCGGCACCGGAGTCGCCGGCGCCGACCGGCAGCCCGCTGGTGATCGGCTCGGTGGGCCAGTTCAGCGGCTTCGCCGGCGTGATTCCCAAGGCGACGCCCGACGCGGTGCAGGCGTGGGCGCAGTGGACCAACGACCGGGGCGGCATCAACGGGCACCCGGTCAAGGTCGTCGTCCGCGACGACGCCAACGACCCGGCCAAGTCGCTGGCCGCGGCCAAGGGCCTGGTCGAGAACGACAAGGTCATCGCGCTCGTCGGCACCCACGACTCCGGCCTGGAGTCGGCCTGGAAGGACTACGTCGACGCGAAGAAGATCCCGGTGATCGGCGGTTCAGCCACCGCGGCGCTGTGGCTGACGGACCCGAACTTCTTCCCGACCTCGGACACCGCCGTCAACTACGTCGTCTCCGGGGTGAACGCTGCCAAGATCGCCGGCAAGAAGAAGCTCGGCATGGTCGTCTGCGCCGAGCTGCCCGCCTGCGCGCAGGGACTCACCCTCGCCGGCGGCATCGCCACGAAGCTGGGCCTGCAGTTCGCCTCCGGCCTGGCGATCTCGTCGTCGTCGCCCAACTACACCTCCCAGTGCCTCAACATGCGCTCGGCCGGGGTGGAATCGATCATTCTCAACAGCTCGGGCGAGGTCAGCGAGCGCTTCATCGCGAACGACTCGTTCAACTGGTTCGGCGGCGCGCCGGAGACGGCGGACTTCCTGCAGGCGATGAAGTCCTACAAGTCGAGCACCCCGCTGAACGCCAGCGCCGGCTGGGCCGCGGGCGTCACGTTCGGCAAGGCGGCGGCGAACATCGGCGCCAGCCCGACGTCCGCGGACCTCTACACCGGGCTCTACGCCCTGCCGGCGAACAACACCCTCGGTGGCCTGATCCCGCCGACCACCTACGCGCATGGCAAGCCGGCGGTCTCCACCCCGTGCGGCTGGTACGGCGTGATCAAGAACGGCAAGCTCGCCGCTCCCCACGGCGCGGACGCCATCTGCGTCGGGTAACGGCGGCGAGCCCGTGCCGACGGCAGTGCCCGCCCGGCACGGGCTCGCGTCGAGCGCCCCGCGCCTGCCCGCGACAGGTAGCGGACGCTGCATATGCATAGTCGCCATGTCAGATCTGTTGCTGTCCTGGCCACGAAACCAGCCGACGCCGGCTTGCTTCACCCCACGAGAACCGGGGTGCATCCCCGCCCAGAGCCAGGTGCGCGGTCGCCGAATCATGCTGGGTTCGCGGTGCGACCCGGGATTTCGACTCCACAGGGTGGCAGCGTCGCCGGCAATGTGAGGTGGGCCGGCGCAGTTCGGAATCCGGTGACGGATCTGTTAGAAATGAATGGGGTCGGTGGCCATCGGCCCGCGGGCCGCGGCAGCCATCCGGGTACAGTGCCGCGGCCCGCTCACCGTTCGGCCCCGTTCTGGTGGCCGCGCGTCGCTCCGGTGGTGGGTGTTGGCGGTCAGGCGCCGGCGGGGAGCAGCTCGGCGAGGAGCCGGTCGACGCGGGCGCGGATCTCGTCGCGGATGGGGCGCACGGCGTCGATGCCCTGACCGGCGGGATCGTCGAGTTTCCAGTCCTCGTAACGTTTGCCGGGGAAGATCGGGCAGGCGTCGCCGCAGCCCATGGTGATGACGACGTCGGAGGCCTCGACCGCGTCCACGGTGAGGATCTTCGGGGCCTGGCCGGTGAGGTCGATGCCGACCTCGGCCATGGCCGCGACGGCGATGGGGTTGATCTGCCCGCCGGGGGCGGAGCCGGCCGAGCGGACCTCGACGCGGTCACCGGCGAGGTGAGTGAGCCAGCCGGCGGCCATCTGGGAGCGGCCGGCGTTGTGGACGCAGACGAACAGCGCCGACGGTTTCGCGGTCATCGAGGCGTGATCTTTTCGCGGGATGGGTGGGCCGCATCGGCCGGCCGACGCGGGTCGCTCAGGAAGCGCCCCGGCGCGGCCGTGGGCGGGTAGAACAGTCGGACCAGCCCGTAGCCGACCGCGCCGCCGAGGGCCTGGGCGGCGATGAACGCCGGGGCGGAGGCGGGGGCGATGCCGGCGAAGCTGTCGGAGAACATCCGTCCGACGGTGATCGCCGGGTTCGCGAAACTCGTCGAGCTGGTGAACCAGTACGCCGCCCCGATGTAGGCGCCGACCGCCGCCGGGGCCCGTTCGGCCCGGTCGGACCGGACCAGCGCGAAGATCAGCAGGATGAGCCCGGCGGTCGCGACGACCTCGGCGAGCAGGTGCGCCCCCGACGCCCGGTGGTGGGTCGCGATCGACACCGCGGACCGGTCGAACATCAGGTTCGCCAGCACCGCCCCCGCGACACAGCCGACGACCTGCGCGGGCAGGTAGGCGGCGGCGTCGCGCCACGACAGCCCGCCGAATGCCGCGTCGACGAGGCTGACGACCGGATTGAAATGCGCCCCGGAGACCGGGCCGACCATGAGGATGATGGCGAACAGGCCGGCGGCGGTCGCCGCGGCGTTCTCCACCAGCTGCAACCCGACCTGATCGGGGCTGAGCTGGACCGCGGCGATCCCCGACCCGACGACCAGCGCGGTGGGCAGCATGCTGCCCACCGCCTCGGCGGCCAGCCGCCGCGCCAGCGCCGGCCGACCACCCGGCTCGATGTCCGCCACGGGGTTCAGCGGGCGCCGGCGGGCGCCGGCGGGCGCCGGTTCGATCGCGACGTCGCCGGTGTCGCCGGTGGTGGTGGTGTCGGCGGCCGGGCTGCAGTCCACCCCCGGTCCGCAGGCGCAGGCCGACCCCGGCCCGCTGCCCGGCTCCACCATCCGCAGCGTCGGCATCGACCCGTCGACGACGTCGGAGAGCACCGTGTAGACCTCCCACGGCGCGCCGTCGGGGTCGTCGACCCAGACCTTGTCCTGCACCGCGTAGCAGCAGGCGGTGTTCTCCTCGACCGCCGTCTCCAGGCCGGCCCCGGCCAGCCGGGTCGTCGCGGCGGTGACCTCGCCGGTGGACTCGACCTCGACGCCGAGATGGTTCAACGCCCCGGTCACCCCGACGCCGCGAGCGTCCGGATTCTCGATCAGCACCAGCTTCAACGGCGGCACGTCGACCGCGAAGTTCGCGTATCCCGCCCGACGCTTCGCCGGCGCCACCCCGAACAGCTTCGAGTAGAACTCCACCGCCGCGTCCACATCGGACACGTTCAACGCCAGCTGCACTCGCGCCATCACGATCACCTCATACACATCGACAAGCATCTATGTCTTGACGGAAGCGAGCATGCTCGCAGACATAGACCGCCGTCAATTCTCCATGGCATGCTGGACACCATGGCCACGATCTCGACGCCGCGCCCGGCGCCCGTCCCGCCGTCCACCGACCGGTCGTCCACGGTCCGGCCGGACGAGGTCGCGGGCGACCTGGTGGGTGCGATCGCCGCATGCTGCACGCCGCTGGCCGCCGCCCCGCTGTCGGCCGAGGCTGCCGAGCAGCTCGCCGGTGTCCTCAAGGCCATCGCCGTCCCCGCCCGGCTACGACTCCTGTCGATGATCTACGCCCGCGACGGCGGCGAAGCCTGCGTCTGCGAACTCACTGAACCCCTCGGGCTGACCCAACCCACCGTCAGCCACCACCTGAAGGTCCTCGTCGACGCCGGCCTGATCAGCCGGGACAAACGCGGCGTCTGGGCCTACTATCGCCCGGTGCCCGGTGCCCTCGCCGCCCTCGGCGCACTGTTCAGACCCCAGCCTGTAGCCGCCGGCACGCCGCCGGAGCACTGCGCGC
>NZ_CADCWT010000119.1 GCF_902806485.1 Candidatus Frankia alpina
TCGGCCAGGTCGCGCGGATGCGGACCCCGATCATCGGCGCCGTCAACGGGGCGGCGTTCACCGGCGGCCTGGAGCTCGCCCTGGGCTGCGTTTTCCTCATCGCCTCCGAGCGCGCCGTGTTCGCCGACGCCCACGTCCGCGTCGGGGTGCTGCCCGGCGGCGGGATGACCGCGCGCCTGCCGCTGTTCGTCGGTATCGGCAACGCCCGGCGGATGTCGCTGAGCGGCACCATCGTCGACGCCGCCGAGGCGCTGCGCATGGGGCTGGTCACCGAGGTCGTGCCGCATGGGGAGCTGCGTGCGCGGGCGCTGGCGGTGGCCGCGAACGTGGGCGAGGTCGACCCGCGGATGACGCGCGGGTTGAAGAAGGTCTACGCCGAGGGCATCGCCACCTACACCACCCCGGCGAGCGCCGTCGAGACGCGCGGCACGGCCGAGACCCCGCCGGCGTTCGCCGAGATCGAGCAGCGCCGGGTCGAGGTGATGGCCGGCAACCGGGCGCGTCTGGGCGCCGACCGCGGCTGAGGAGGCGTCAGCCGGCGTAGCGCTCGCGCAGCCGGCCGCGCTGCAGCTTGCCGGTGGGCAGCCGCGGCAGTTCCTCGACGAATTCGACCGTGCGCGGAACCTTGAAGCCGGCGAGCCGCTCGCGGCCGAACGCCTGCAGTTCGGCGGCGAGCTCCGGCCCGGCGACCGCCTCGGCGGCCGGTTGGACCACGGCGAGCAGGCGCTGCCCCATCTCGGCGTCCGGCACGCCGATCACCGCGCCGTCGGCCGACGGCGGGGTGCAGGATCAGCGCGTTCTCGATCTCCTGGGGGTAGATGTTGACCCCACCGGAGATGACCAGGTCGGTGCGGCGGTCGGCGAGGTAGAGGTAGCCGTCGGCGTCGAGGTGACCGAGGTCGCCGAGGGTGAGCCAGCCGCGGTCGTCGTAGGCGGCGGCGGTCTTCTCCGGGTCGTTGTGGTACTCCATCCGGGTCGGGCTCTCGAAGAAGATCCGCCCGATCTCGCCGACGGGCAGCTCCGCGCCGTCCTCGCCGACGATGTGCACGACGCCGATGACGGGCCGCCCCACCGAGCCGCGGTGGGTGAGCCACTCCTGGGAGATCAGCGCGCACATGCCGCCGCCCTCGCTGCCGGCGTAGTACTCGAACACGATCGGCCCGAGCCAGTCGATCACCTGCTGCTTGACCTCGGGCGGGCAGGGCGCCGCGGCGTGCACGACCAGGCGCAGGCTGGACAGGTCGAACGCGGTGCGCTCCACGGCGGGCAGCTTCAGTAAGCGAACGAACATCGTCGGCACGACCTGGACGTGGGTGACCCGGTAGCGCTCGATCGCCCGCAGCGCCTCGACAGGGTCGAAGCGCTCCATGAGGACGACCGTGCCGCCGAGGCGCTGGGTCGCGGTGCTCCAACCGGTGGGCGCCGCATGGTAGAGCGGCGCTGGGCACAAGTAGACGCTGTCGGGGCCGAAGCCGAACGACCCGACCATCGCCTGGTCGATGGCAAGCCCGGTGCCGTACGGGTCGAGCGGCAGCGTCGGCTCGATGCCCTTGGGGCGGCCCGTCGTGCCCGACGAGTAGAACATGTAGATGCCCTCGACCTGGTCGACGGGCTCGCTGTCCGGCTGGCCGGCGAGGGCGGCGTGGTAGTCGAGAATGCCCTCGGCGATATCCGCCGGCCCCGCATCGATCATGACGATGTGTTCCAACGCAGTGGCTGACTCCCAGACCCGCTTGACGATCGGGGCCAGCTCGGCGGAGGTGAACGGCACCCGCGCCCCGCAGTCGTCGACGATGTGGGCCGTCTCCTCGGCCGTGAGGTGCCAGTTGACCGGCGTCCAGTACAGGCCGCTGCGCTGCGCGCCCCAGGATGCCTCGAAGTACTCGGGTCGGTTCGGCAGCAGGATCGCCACGTGGTCACCGGGGCGCAGACCGTAGCCGGCGAGCAGGTGCGCGACCTGCCGGCTGCGGCGTTCCAGCTCGCCGAAGGTGAGCTGCGCGCTGCCGTCGGCCATCGGTCCGGCGGATGCTGGGACGGCTCGCCGAGCATCGCCGCGCCCGCGCTCTGTGGCATGTGACCCTCCCTGTCGGGCCGCCCGCCGGCGTCGGCCCCGCAATGCGCCGTTTACGTAGTAAGCGATGTTAGGGCGGCCACACGCCAAGTCAAGAAGTGCTTGCTCGCAAGACAAAACCGGAGGTAGGTGCTCCGATTGCCCGCGACACATCGACGACGTCACCCTCGCCACCCTGC
The DNA here is from genome assembly GCF_902806485.1 of Candidatus Frankia alpina. GTDB lineage: Bacteria > Actinomycetota > Actinomycetes > Frankiales > Frankiaceae > Frankia > Frankia alpina. The sequence goes on from NZ_CADCWT010000119.1 coordinate 2,251, forward strand.
CACCGATCGGTGCCGTCGATCGGTGCCGTCGACTCGACCGATGCGCTGGTCCAGCCCCACCTGACGCGCGCGCTGGCGGCCGCGGTCCGGCCGGGCCCACTGCTGCCGGCGCATCCGGCGAACTGACACGGAAACACCCACCTGCGTCCCGGGGACGGATGAGGACGGACCCCGCTTCCGCCGGTCAGGCCGAGGGGACCATGACGATGCGGCCGGAGACCTCGCCCGCGCGCAGGCGCTCGTAGGCGGCCGGCATGCCGGCCAGCGGGACGGTCTCGACGTGGGCGCGGATCAGGCCGGCGCGGGCGAGGTCGAGGACCTCGAACAGCTCGTCGCGGGTGCCCCAGTACGGCAGCGACACGTCGACGTCGAACGGCACCGCCCCGAACTGGAACGGCAGGGAGCCGCCCGCCAGGCCCACGACGGTGAGCCGCCCCTCGACGCCCGCCGCGGCCGCGGCGGTGGCCATCGTCGCGGCGCTGCCGACCATGTCGAACACGGCCTGCGCGCCCCGACCGCCGGCGGTCTCGGCGCGGATCGCGGCGGCCGCGTCGTCGGCCGCCGGCACCGCCGCGTGCGCGCCGAGGGCCAGCGCCTGGGACAGCTTGTCCGGGGCGACATCAACGGCGACGACGCGGGCCGGGGTAATCGCCCGCAGGATCTGGATGCCGAGGTGGCCGAGCCCGCCGGCCCCGATCACCACCGCGGTCGAACCCGGTCCGAGCAGCGGCAGCGCCTTGCGGATCGCGTGGTAGGGGGTGAGCCCGGCGTCGGTGAGCGGCGCGGCGGCCACCGGGTCGAGGTCACCGAGCGGGACCAGGTGGCGCGCGTCGTCGACGAGCAGGTACTCGGCCATGCCGCCGTCACCGCCGAGGCCCGGGCCGCCCATCCCGTGAGTGACCTCACAGTACTGCTCGGCGCCGCGGACGCACGTCCGGCAGTGCCCGCAGCCCCACGGCCCGTAGACGGCGCAGGCGTCGCCCACCCGCACCGCGCTGACCCCGGGGCCGACCGCGTCGACCCAGCCGGCGGACTCATGGCCGAGGGTGAACGGCAGGCGCAGCCCCTGCCCGGCCAGCAGCTCCGGCGGCCATTCCATCAGATGCAGGTCGCTGTGGCAGGCCCCGGCGGCGGCCACCCGCAGCCGCACCTGGCCCGGCCCGGGGACGGGGTCGGGCACCTCGACAAGTTCGGGAGCCGACTGATGACGGGTGATCCGAAGCGCGCGCACGAGCTCTCCCCCTCGCCTTGGCCCGCGGTAGCCGCGTGCACCCCACTCATCATTCTCGCCGGATCCCCACCCAGCCGCCGGTCAGACCGGGGCCACCGGGCCGCCGCCGCCCCGCAGGTGCTCGACCTCGGCGTCCGGGCCCGGGTAGACGAAGGTGGCATGACCGCCGTCGCCCCAGCGGACGAGGTAGGGCGGGTCGCCGGCGGGCGAATGGACCTCCAGGATCTCGCCGCCGCACGGTGGCCGGCCGGGGTTCGGCGGCGACACGACCAGCCGGTCGCCGACGGACGCGCGCCAGCGGCCGAGCCGAGGCTCGGGTAGCCAGGTGACGGTCTTCGGACCGGGCAGCCCGCCCTCGTGGAAGGAACGCGGGATCTCGGCGGCCACCGCCGCAGCGAGATCCGCCAGCCCCGGCAGGTCCGCGAGCCCGGCCCGGGGCCGCAGGTCGGCAGGGGCTGATGCGGCGGGCGCGCCAGCCCCGGTGGCCCGACCGGCCGGCACCGCGGCCGACGCCGGGGCCGCGACGACGTCGTCGAGCGCGATCAGGCCGATCACCCGACCGTTGTCGGTGACCGGCAGCCGCCGGACGGTGTGCTCGCGGAACATCCGGACCACGTCGGCGGGGTCGGCATCCACGTCCAGGGTGACGACGCCGCGGGTCATCACGGCCTCGACCCGGCCGTCGAAGGGGATGCGCCGCCGCAGCGACCGCAGCGCCAGATCCCGGTCGGTGACGATCCCGACCAGATCCTCGCCGTCCATGACCAGCAGTGATCCCACCCCCTGCACGTCCATCCGCCGGGCCGCCTCGACGATGCTCATCTCTCGGGGCACCGTGACGGGCTTGTGACGGGGAAACCGCACACCGGCCATTGCTCCTCCTCCGCCCTGCGCGCCAATGCGCAGTCGTGTTCAGCTGTTGGCTGCTTCCAGCCTCCAGCATGAACAACGCCCAGGTCAGTGCCGTTCGACCCGTACCGGGACGCCGGAGGTCACCACCGCCGAGGTCGACCCGACCGGATACGGACGGACGGCGTCGGAAACGAGGGAGCGGATGTGGTCCAGCACGGTGTCGAGGGCGATCCGCAGCGGCGCCACCTCGCGGCGGGTCCGGGCGAGCAGCAGGCCGCCCTGTACCGCGGCGAGCAGGGTGAGGGCGAGGCGCTCCGGGTCCGCCTCGCCGCGCAGCTCGCCCCGGGCGTGCATGGCCGCCAGTCCCTCGCGGATGGCCGCCTCCCAGCGGACGAACGCCGCCGCCAGGGCCTCGCGGGCGACCGGATCCGCATCGGCGAGCTCGCTGGCCAGCGACCCCAGTGGGCAGCCGCCGCGCAGGTGCAGACCAAGGTGGAAGTCGACGAGCGTGTCCGCCCAGGCCGCCAGCCCCGCCAGGCTGTCGAGGCGGCTGAACTGCGGCTGCTGGAAGGTCAGCACGGCCTCGGTCTGGTAGGCGACGACGGCGCGGACCAGCGCGTTCTTGTCCGCGAAGTAGTGGTAGAGCTGCGAGCTGCTCACCGAGGCGGTGACTCGGACATCCTCGGTGCTGGTGCCGGCGACGCCCCGCTTGTACATCAGCCCGGCGGCGGCGGCGACGATCCGTGTCCGGGTGGCCTGGCCCTTACGGGTGAGCCGTCGACCATCCTCGCCGCTCGCGCCGGCGGCGTCCGGGACGGGTGAGGACACCGACGAACCCTACCTCTCTGGAACCGGCACTCCAGAATCCAGCGGCGACGCGGGGAGCCTTCGGTCACCGTCCCGGTGCACGAACGGGCCGGGGACGGCGTACCGGCGGCGCAGGCCGGTCACGGCGAGGACGACGGCGACCAAGTAGGAGGCCACCCGCAGGGTCCAGGCGTCGCCGGGCAGGTCGGTGAACAGCGAGACGTAGACGGGGTAGGCGGCCGCGGCCACGGCCAGCCACTCCAGCCGCCCGGCGACGACGGCGAGCGCCGCGAGGAGGACGCCGTACCAGGGCTGCACCGGCGTGGCGACGAGGAACGCCGCGCCCACCATCCACAGCGCGGCCCGTTCGGGCGGCACCCCGGTCGGGATCGGTGCGCCACACGGCCACCGTCACCGTCGCAAGCACGGCCACCGCGACCGCCTTCGCCACCGACCCGCCGAGATGCAGCACGCCGACGAGCAGCAGGAACCGCGCGCCCTGACCGTAGCCCTCGGCGTCGAGATACTGCGGGAGGAAGCCGAGCACGCCGGTGCCGACGGCGAACAGGTGCGGCAGGTACGCCAGCCCGACGACCCCCAGCGCGGCGCCGACCAGCGCGACCGGACGGCGCCGGGCCACGGCCGGCAGCAGCAACGCCGGATACAGCTTCACCGCGACCGCGGCACCGAGCAGCGCCCCGGCCGCCACCGCACGCCATCGTGACGGCGACGCGGACTCCGACGAAGTCGGCGACTGCGCCCCCGGCGAGGATGGCGACTCGGGCCACCCCGGCGGCACGGGCAGCACCGGCGGCGGGTGGAGGCGACGACGGGTGAGGACGGCGAGGCCGGCCAGCGCGAGCAGGGCGCCGAGGACGTCGACGTGGGCGTCCGAGCCGATCTCCAGACCGGCCAGCGGGGACAGCGCGTAGAACGCCGCGTACCGGGGGTCGCGGCCGCGGGCGATGAGCATCCGCATCAGCAGGCCGGTCAACGCCAGCGACAGCAGCGAACCGTAGAGCTGGAGCTTGTGCTCACGCGGCGGGCCGGGCAGGTAGTGCACGGCCGTGAAGTACGCCTGGGCCACCGGCGGGTAGATGGTGTGCGCGGGGGTAGTTGAGGCGGATGCAGTGCGGGCCGCGCTCGATCGCCGCGCAGCCGGCGGCATCGGGGAACAGCCACCGGTCACGCAGCCCCGCCAGGTGCGGGTCCAGCGGGCCGTAGCGATAGGGGTCGATGCCGGCGGCCTGAACCCGGCCGTCCCAGGCGTAGCGATACAGGTCGTCGGAGAGCTGGGGCGGACCGGTCGCCGCGACCGTGTGCACGGCGAGGATCCCGGCCAGCAACAGGCCGGCGGCCGCCCGCCGGTTCGCCGAGCGCACCAGGAGCGCCGCCGTCACGGCCCCGAGAACCCACCACAGCAGCACCCCGGGCAGCACGCCGGCCCGCCCGGGCAGGTAGCCGGGCACCGCGCGGACGGCGACCTGCGTGGCGAGCACCCCCGCCAGCCCGATGCCCGCGCCGACAACAGCACGGTCCGGACGGCTTCGCGGCACGGCGGCGGGCGGCATGCCCCGAGCCTCGCAGACAAGCGGCGTGACGCCCGGGTGCCACCCCTGGTTTCCTCGTTCCGTAATACCTGGATCCGGCGTCCTCCCGGTCGTGACGACCTACGGTGCGTCTCGTGCGACAGTTTCCTCGGGTGCTCCGCACCGGCCGGCCGGTGCGCTCCGCATGGCCCGCATGCTTTCCGGGAGGCTGCCGGATCCGCCGACGGCGGTGCGCCGCGGCCCGCTGCGGGCCGGGGCGTTCCCGAGCACGTTGCACGATCAGCGGGTGGCGTCACTGTTGGGAATTGCGCTCGGAATCACCTTCGGAACGTGTTTCCTGACCGGACTCGTATCGCACTTTATGCAGCATCCACCGACCTGGCTGTCCTGGCCGTCCCGGCCGGTCTGGCTGTACCGGGTGACGCAGGGCCTGCACGTCACGACCGGTCTCGCCAGCGTCCCGTTACTGCTGGTGAAGCTGTGGACGGTGTATCCACGGCTGTGGGAATGGCCGCCGGTACGGTCAGTCGCGCACGCCCTGGAACGGCTCACGATCGTGCCGCTGATCGCCGGATCGATCTTCCAGCTCGCGACCGGAATCGCCAACATCGCGCAGTGGTATCGGTTCCACTTCTTCTTCACTGTGACCCATTACTGGGTCGCCTGGATCACCATCGGCGCGCTGGTCGTACACATAGCGGCAAAACTGACGACCGTACGCGCGAACGTGGGCCGGAAACGCCACGAACGCATCCCCGGAACAGCCGTGTCGGCGGCGCCGGAAAGGACGGCCGGCGGACGCGAGGGGGACAGCCGGCGCGAGGGGGCCGGCGGGGGCGGGCAGGTCCTCGAGGACCTCGAGGACCAGGGGAACCTCGGGAACGGGCGAGACGGTGCGCCGCCGGCCGGCGGCCTCACCCGCCGTGGGCTGGCGGTGGCGACCGGCACCGCGGCAGCCGTCATCGTCGTGACGACGGCCGGCCAGGCGGTTCCCGCGCTGGCGCCGCTCGACCTGCTCGCCCCCCGCCGGCCCGACCTCGGTCCGCAGGGGCTACCGGTGAACCGGACCGCACGGACCGCACGGGCCGCCCGGGTAGCCGTCGCGGCCCGCGATCCCGGGTACCGCCTGGAGGCCGTCGGCACCCGCCGGGTCGGCTACGACCTCGCGCAGCTGCACGCGCTGCCCAGCCACACCGTGCGGCTGCCGATCACCTGCGTCGAAGGCTGGTCGGCGGACGCGACCTGGCACGGTCCGCGGCTACGCGACCTGCTCGACGCCGCGCTCATCCCCGTCGACGCGACCGTCCGGGTCGAATCGCTGGAGGCCCACGGCGGCTACCGAGCCAGCGAGGTGCGCCCCGCGCACGCCCGGGATCCGTTGACCCTGCTGGCCACCGGCCTCAACGACGCCGACCTCGAGCTGTACCACGGCTACCCGGCCCGGCTCATCGCACCCGACCGTCCCGGCGTCCTGCAGACGAAGTGGGTGCACCGGGTGGTGCTGCTGTGAGCGGCGACAGCGACGCCGGGGCCGGGGCCGGGGCCGGGCTGAGCGTCGGCGGGTTCGCCCTGCGGGTCGTGCTGGTGGCGGCAGGCCTCGCCGCACTGGGCTACGGCGTCGATGGTCTGCTGACGATGCCCCGGGCGACGCGCCCATCGAACGCCACCGCCTGGCTGATCGGCGGGATCGTCGTCCACGACGCGCTGCTCGTGCCCGGGACGATGCTCGTGGGTTTCGCGTTGAGCCGCCTCGTCCGGGCGCCGTACCGCGCCGTCGTCCAGGGTGCGCTGATCGTCAGCGGAGCGGTGGCGTTGATGTCCCTGCCGCTTTGGCGCGGGTACGGCGGGTCCGTGGACAACCCGTCGGTGAACCCGCTGCCCTACGGCCGCAACCTGGCCATCGTCCTCGGCGCGGTCTGGGCCGGCGCCGCGCTCCTCATGATCAGCCGCGCCGTCCGGGTTCGTCGCACCGGTCGTCGGGGTGACTCCGCTGACGGTTGAAGCCGTCAGCTTCTCAGGCCGCCTGAGCGTCAGCCTGAAGGCATCAGTCCCCTCCGGAGGTCTTTGCGGCGAAGGGCGACGAAGTGGCGCCCCGTGCTCTGCCAGGACCGGGCCACGAGCAGCCCGGCGGCCGGCGCGACGGCGGCGAGCTGGTCGACGCCGACCAGGCACCAGGCGAATGGCTTCGAGACACGGCCGGCGGCGTCCTCCAGCCGCAGCCGGACCGACCCGGCGGGAGCCCCGGGCGGATCGACCTCGACGAGCGCGTGCCCGGTCGGGGCGAGCAGCTGCCGGGCGCGGCGCAGCAGCCGGACCGGATCGCCGCCGATGCCGATGTTGCCGTCGGCCAGCAGCAGCGCCGCCCAGCGGCCCTCGGCCGGAACCCGACCGAAGACGTCCCGGCGCAGCGCGACCGCGCCCGTCTGCCGGGTCAGCCGTACGGCCAGCGGTGCGACGTCAATGCCAAGCGCCGGGATCCCGCGGGCGGCGAGTGCCGCTACCAGCCGCCCCGGGCCGCAGCCCACGTCGAGCGTCGGGCCGGCGCAGTGCCCCAGCAGAGACAGGTCCCCGGCGCTCAGCGCCGTGCCGGCCTGCGCCGACGACATCCCGCTCCCGATCCCGAGTCCGAGTCCGAGCCCGGCTGCGGTGGCGGGCGTGCCACGCCAGCGGTCCACGGGCAGTGGGATGCGTCGCCCATCCGGATGGTGCGCCCACAGTCCGCCGGTGGCGGAGCGCAGTCCCGCCTCGTAGATGTCCGTGGGCTCCCACCCACCGCCCGCCGAGGAGGTCAGCATGCCGCGGTCGGGGAGGCCCGGGGAACGTGCTGGCGGTCCCCGGCAGAATGCAACGCGGCGGCGAACCGGCTGCCGGGGACGAGCCGGGCGACCGCCTCGGCGTCGGCGATGGTATCGACGTCGCGCAGCGTCGGCAGGCCCGTCACCGCGAGGCCGGCGTCGGCGAGCCGGGCCCGCTGGCGGGCGCCGGTGTCCGGGCGTGAGGTGGGGACGCCGCGCAGCAATGCGCCATCCGGTCGGGCTATCCCCAGCGCCCACCAGCCACCATCCGCCGCGGGTCCGAACACCGCGTCCGTGCGGCGCAGCGCGTTGCAGGCGGCGGCAAGCAGGTCGGCGCTGAGCTGCGGGGTGTCCATGCCGATGAGCAGCGCCGGCGCGGGCTCGCACCGCCCGGGGCGTCGTGGGCGTCGCCGGCGGCGTCGAAGGCCGCGACGAGGCGTGCATCGAAGGGGCCGGGTGCCTGCGGCGCCACCGTCAGGGTGGGCCAGCCGCCGACGGCCGGCAGCCAGGGCCCCGGCGTCCCGTCGAGGACGAGCACGGGGCGCAGGTCGGCGAACTCGGGCCGGGCGGCCACCGCCGCGACGGCGGCGAGCGTGTCGGCGAGCGCCGCCGCCGCGACGGCAGCGGCCTGTTCCGGGCGCAGCGGCGGGGTGAGCCGGGTCTTCACCCGGCCGGGCACCGGCTCCTTCGCCATCACGAGCAACCTCACCGGATGCTCCCCAGCAGCGCGGACATGTCCCGGGCGGCCCGGGCAGCGCCGAGCGGCGTGCCGGTGACCTTGGATCGACCGATCCGGGGGGTGTAGGCGACGTCCGTCTCGACGATGCGCCAGCCCGCCTGGGCGGCGCGTAGCAGCAGCTCCAGCGGGTAGCCGAAGCGGCGGTCCGCGATCGGCAGGCCGAGCAGGTCCCCTCGCCGGGCGACCCGCATCGGCCCCAGGTCGCGCACCGGGACGCCGCGGCGGCGCAGGCGGTGGGCGACGGCGGCGTTGCCGAGCCGGGCGGGCGGTGGCCAGGCCCGCAGCGAGGTCGGGCGGCGCCGGCCGAGAACCAGGTCGGCCCGGTCGGCCGTCGGGTCAACCAGGTCGGCGGCGAGCAGGGCGACGAGGTCGGGCAGCCGCGCCGGATCGAGGGTGGCGTCGGCGTCGCACACGCAGACGACGTCGGCGTCCGCCGCGAGCAGCCCGGCGTGCACAGCCGCCCCATAGCCGCGCTCGGGCACGTCGACGACGGTGGCGCCCCGGCCGCGGGCCACCTCGGGGGATCCGTCGCGCGACCCGTTGTCGGCGACGATCGCCCGGTAGCCGGCTGGGATCCGACCGAGCACCCAGGGCAGCGCCCCGGCCTCGTCCAGGCAGGGTAGGACGACGTCGACCGACGTCCGGCTATCGACCGACGTCCGGCTATCGACCGACGTCCGGCTGCCGTCACTTTCCGTGAACATGATCGGGACTGTAACGTCAGCCGATCATGATCGATCCTTACGGAACGAGGAATGACCTCGGCGGGCCGCGGCCTGCTCAACGGCCCGGGTGACATTACGAAGCGGGGAACGTTCGGGTCGAGCGACCCGGGTCAGGGCGGACCTGCCTATGGTGGCCGCATGGCCCGCGTCCTCGTCGTCGATGACGATTCCCTCGTCGCCGAGGTCGTCGACCGCTACCTGCGCCACGCCGGCTTCGACGTCGACCGCGCCGCGGACGGTCCGGCTGCCCTGCGCACGGCCGAGGACTGCCCGCCCGACCTCGTCGTCCTCGACCTGATGCTGCCCGGCATCGACGGCATCGAGGTCTTCCGCCGGCTCACGGCCCATCGGCCCGTCCCGGTGATCATGCTGACCGCGCGGGCTGACAAGGCGGACCGCATCGCCGGCCTGGAGGTCGGCGCCGACGACTACGTGACCAAGCCGTTCTCTCCGCGGGAGCTGACCCTGCGGGTGCGCTCGGTGCTGCGGCGGGCGGCCGAGTCCGCCGCAGCACCGGAGCTCGGCGTCCTGCGGGCCGGCGTCCTGGTCGTCGACCCGGCGGCGCGGACCGCGACCCGCCACGGGGTGCCCCTGGGCCTCACCGTCCGCGAGTTCGACCTTGTTGGCCTTCCTGCTCCGCCGGCCCGGCCACGCCTTCACCCGGGTCGAGCTGCTCGAGCAGGTGTGGGGATGGACCTACGGCGACCCGTCGACGGTGACCGTGCACATCCGCCGGCTGCGGGAGAAGGTCGAGGACGATCCGACCGCTCCCCGCCTGCTCGTCACCGTGTGGGGCGTCGGATACCGCTATGACGCCGCGCCGGCGACGGGGTGAGCGAAGACGGGCGACGGAGCGCGGGGGTGCGATGAACGCAGAGCTGGAGGTCGCCGGGATCGCGCTGGGGTGCTCGACGGCCGCCGCCGTCAGCAGCGTGCCGCTGCTGCTCGCGCTGCGCCGCCGGACGCTGTGGGCGATGGCCGCGGCGCTGTGCGTGTGGCCGATCGTCGCGGTCGTCGTGGGCGTCGTCGTCACGGCGCGGATGATGTTCCTCTCCGACCATGACCTACGACTCATTATGATCATTGTCGTGGTCTCGGCGGTGGTCGCCTCCGCGTTCGCGTTGCGCGTCGGGCGCCCGGTCGTGGCCGGAACCGGTGCCCTCACCCGGGCGGCGGCGACCCTCGGCGGACCCGGCTACTCCGGCGCCGGGCGCGTCCCGACGACGGAGCTCGCCACGCTCGCCGCCACGCTGGACGCCATGGACACCCGGCTGGTCGAGTCGCTGCAACGCGAGCGGGCCCTGGCGGCGAGCCGCCGCGAGCTCGTCGCGTGGATCAGTCACGACCTGCGGACCCCGCTGGCGGGGATCCGGGCGATGGCCGAGGCGTTCGAGGACGGCCTGATCACCGACGCCGAGACCACCGACCGCTACCACCAGCGAATGCTCACCGACGCGGAGCGGCTCACCGGAATGGTCGACGATCTGTTCGAGCTGGCCCGGTTGCAGGCCGGGGCGCTGCGGCTGAGCCTCGCGAAGGTACGCGTCGCCGACATGGTGTCGGACGCGGTCGCCGCCGTCGATCCGATCGCGCGGGCCCGCGGGGTCGTCGTGCGCGGCGAGGCCGACGACCTCGGCTGCGTCGACGCCGATGCCGCCGAGGTCGGGCGGGCCCTGACGAACCTTCTGGTCAACGCCATCCGGCACACCCCCGACGACGGAACGGTGGAGGTCACCGCCACCATGGTCGCCGACCGGGCGCTGTTCGCGGTGGCGGACCGTTGCGGCGGCATCCCGCCGCAGGACCTACCCCGGGTGTTCGACCTTGGTTTCCGTGGTGAGCCCGCGCGGACGCCGGGTGGCGACGACGATCCGCGTCAGCCGCGGATGCGCTCGGGCATCGGCCTGGCCATCGTGCGCGGGATCATCGAGGCGCACGGCGGCGCCGTCAGCGTGGACAACCAGGCGGGATGGGTGCCGCTTCGTCGTCGCCCTCCCGACGTCCTGACGCCCCACCGTCCGCAGTTCGTAAGGTCCTGCGGCCCTCGGTGCGGCTAGCGTCGGCGACGTGCGGGTTCTCGTCACCGGCGGCGCCGGTTTCATCGGCTCCCACGTCGTGGACGCACTGGTCGCGGCCGGCGACGAGGTCAGGATCCTCGACGCGCTGTTGCCGGCGGTGCACCGGGTCGCACCCGCGGTGAACGGCCGCGCCGAGTTCGTCGTCGGCGATGTCACCGACCGCGGCCAGGTGGACGCCGCACTCGACGGGATCGACGTGGTCTGTCATCAGGCCGCGATGGTGGGTCTGGGGGTGGACCTCGACGACCTGCCCAGGTACGCCACGAACAACGATCTCGGCACGGCCGTGCTGCTCGCCGCGATGGCCCGCGCCGGGATCGGGCGTCTCGTGCTGGCCAGCTCCATGGTCGTCTACGGCGAGGGCGGATACAGCTGCCCGGAGCATGGGGCGGTGCGCCCCAGCCCGCGGGTGTGTGCCGATCTGGATGCCGGGCGGTTCGAGCCGCCATGCCCGCGCTGCCACCGGCAGCTCGCGTCCGTCCCGGTCCGCGAGGACGCCCCGATCGATCCGCGCAACGTCTACGCGGCGACCAAGGTGGCCCAGGAACATCTGGCCGCCGCCTGGGCCGGCGCGACCGGGGGCACCGTCATGGCCCTGCGCTACCACAACGTCTACGGGCCGCGGATGCCACGGGACACCCCGTACGCGGGCGTCGCGTCGATCTTCCGCAGCGCGCTGGCGGCGGGGCGGGCCCCGCGGGTGTTCGAGGACGGCAGGCAGTTGCGGGACTTCGTCCACGTCCACGACGTCGCGAGCGCCAACCTGCTGGCGGCGCGCGGCCCGGACCTGCCTGGACGGCTCACACCCCGCAACGTCGGCTCCGGGGAACCGCACACCGTCGGGGACATGGCGGGCGCGCTGGCAAGCGCCCTCGGCGGCCCGCCGCCCGTCGTGACCGGAAGCTACCGGATCGGCGACGTGCGGCACATCGTCGCCTCCTCGGCCGGCGCCGCCGAGCTGCTCGGCTACCGGGCTCGGGTCGGTTTCGCCGCGGGGATGGCGGCGTTCGCCCACGACCCGCTGCGCGGCTGAGATCCCCACCGCCGCCCCGGCCTGGGGGCGGCGCCTCGGTCAGTCGACCGTGAGGCCGAGCGCGGTGGCGATGATGATGGCCTGCCAGGAGTCGATGCGGGCACCCCGCAGTGTGACGGCCAACGGATCCAGCGCGGACAGGTCGCTGCCGCGCAGGTCGGCGCCGGACAGGTCGGCGCCCTCCCACACCGCACCGGAAAGATCGTCGTCACGCAGCGTCGCACCGGCGCATCGCGAGCCGGTCAGATCGACCTCCCGCATCCGGACTCCGACGAAGGACGCGCGGCTCAGTTTTGCCCGCGACAGGCCAACAAAGGACCAATCCCCGCCGCTGGCCTTCATGAGGTCGTACGTCAGGGCCGCGCGAAGCTCACTTTCCGTGCTGACTGGTTACTCTGAGTTGTGAGGAATGTGAGGGCCCG
>NZ_CADCWT010000120.1 GCF_902806485.1 Candidatus Frankia alpina
GCACTAAGGGACATGTGAGGTGCGGGGGGGATCGATGCCAAAGGATGACGCGATCGCCCGCGGGCCGCTGGTCGTCCAGTTGGATGAGCCGGCGGCGAGCGACACCGCCCTCGTCGGCGCGAAGGCCGCCAACCTCGCCGTCGCCGCCCGCGCCGGGCTGCCGGTGATCCCCGGCTTCGTCGTCACCACCGCGGCGACCGGTCAGCCCGGTGGGGCCGAGCCGGCCCGCGGCGACGCGATCCACGATCGGTGGCAGGAGCTCAGCGACGATGGGCGCCTGCCGCTGGCGGTGCGCTCCTCGTCCGTGGCGGAGGACTCGGCGTCATCGTCGATGGCCGGCCAGTACCTGTCCGTGCTGCACGTCACCGGCTGGGACGCCTTCGCCGAGGCCGTCGGCAAGGTCGTCGCCTCGGCGGCCGGCGTCGGCCCGGTGGACGCCCCGATCGCCGTGCTGGTCCAGCCGATGGCGCGGGCCCGCGTCGGCGGGGTGATGTTCGGCCTCGACCCGCTGACCGGCAGCCGCTCCCGCATCCTGGTGTCGATGACCGACGGGCTGCCCGAGGCGATCGTCAGCGGCCAGGTCACCGGCACCTCGCTGCTGCTGACCCGACGCGGGCGGTTGAAATCCGTCGACGGGACAGTCCCCGCGGCGGTGCACGCCCGCCAGCGCGGCCAGCTCGCCCGCCTCGCCCGGCGCACCGCGCGGGTCTTCGGCGCCCCGCAGGACATGGAATGGCTCATCGAGCCGGACGGCACGCTGCGGCTGCTGCAGAGCCGGCCGATCACGGCGGCCGTGCCCGTCGCCCACTGCCGGGTCTTCGGCCCCGGTCCGGTGGCCGAGACGTTCCCCGAGCCGCTGGCCCACCTCGAACTGGACCTGTGGGTGCCGCCGTTGGAGGACGGGCTGCGCGAGGCGCTGCGGCTGTCCGGGGCGACGGGCCGAGGCCACCTGCGCCGCCGGTTCGTCATCGACGTCGAGGGCCGGGTCGCCGTCGACCTGGAGGCCCTGGGCGTGATCAAGCCGCGGCGGCGGTGGTGGATGCCGCTGGACCCGCGGCCGGGGATACGCCGGCTGCGCGCGGCCTGGCGGCTCGGCCGGCTGCGCGGCGCCTTCCCCGCGATCGTCGGCGACCTCGTCGAAGAGGTCAACGCCGCCCTGCGCGCGGTCCCGAACCCCGCCACCCTCACCGACCACCAGCTCCACCTGCTGCTCACCAACGCGCGCACGACGCTGCGCGGGGTGCACGCCCACGAGGTGCTCGCCGGGTTCTTCCTCGACGCCCGGGCGACCGCGACGACCGCCGCCGCCGTGGCGCTCGCCGCCGTCTCCCGCGCCCGGGAGGACGGGATGACCGACGCGGAGATCGTCGCGCACCATCCCGAGAGCCTGGCGCTGATCCCGCCCGCCGTCGGGGGCCCGGGTGCCCTGCCGCCGACCCCCGCCTACGTGCGCCTGCCCACCGGCGAAGGCGACGACCCGGTCGCGGTGGCCCGCGAGGCGGTCCGGCTGCGGGCCCGCTGGCTGCATGAGCTGACCGCGCAGGCGGCGATGGAACTCGGCCGGCGCCTGGCCCGCCACGGCCAGCTGCACCATCCCGCCGACGTGCGGCACCTGACGCTCGCCCGGCTGCGGGAGCTGACGATCTCGCACGACCTTGCCGTGTCCGTCCCGGTGCAGGCGGCCGCCGCCCGCGGTGCGGCCCTGCCCGCCGCGTTCCGGCTGTCGGCCGACGGGCGCATCGTCGCGGCACGCCGCGGCGCCGGCGCCACCCAGGGGGTCAGCCCCGGGCGGGCCCACGGCCTGGTCACCCACGACCCGTCCGACGCCGCCGGCCGGGTCCTCGTCGTCGACACCCTCGACCCGGCGCTGGCCGGCGCACTGCCGGAGCTGGCGGGCCTGGTGTCGACGACCGGCAGCCCGCTGAGCCACCTCGCGATCCTCACCCGCGAGTACGGCATCCCCGCCGTGATCGGCGTCGCCGACGCCACGACGACGTTCGCCGACGGCGACGAGGTGATCGTGGACGGCAGCGCCGGCGAGGTGGAACGCGTCGAAGCCGGCGACGCCGACAGCGGCAGCACCAAGGCCGGCAACATCGAGGCCGGCGCCGCGCCTGCCGAGAGCGGAGGTTGAGCGCGTGAGGAGATTCGTCGTTCCTGGGATCGGCGCGATCACGCTGATCGGCTCGGGGGCCTACTTCTTCGTCTACCTGTACCGGTGGGAGTGGAACCGGGCGCTGACCAACGGGGCCATCTTCATCGCCGTCGAGGTCATGCTGGTCGGGGTGACGCTGTGGCAGCGCATCGGCCGGCTCGCCGCCGCCGCGCAGGCGAGCCCCGAGCGGCGCCGGCGCATCGAGGCCCGGCTGCGGGAGGCCCCGCCGCAGCGCACGGCGGTGTTCGACTGGCTGCGCCCCGACGGTTCGTCCGCACCGGTGTTCATCCCGATCCTCATGGGCGCCGGGCTGCTGCTGTCGGGCCTGGCCTGGGTGGTGGAGCGGCTGGCCCGCGTAACCGCCGGCAGCGTCGCCGACCCCGGGGTCGCCGCGACGATGGCGAGGCTCGGCCCGCCGCCGGGTGGCCTGCTCGACGACTCGGCCGATCCGCTGCGCCTGCTGACCAGCCCGCGATGAAGGCGCTGCGCCCGCTGCTCGTGTTCGCCGTCGCCGTCGCCGTCGCCGTCATCTTCGGGGTGCACCTGCTGCAGGAGGCGACCGAATACCACGGCGGCGCCGGCGCCGAGGCGCAGACGACCGTCCTGTTCTCGATCAAGGACAACGATTTCGGCCACGGTGACGCCTTCGCGGCGACGGCCCTGTGGCAGACGTGCATCGCCACGATCGGCTGGACCGGCGAGGACGAGCCGGCTCCGGCGGGCGAGCGGACCTACCGTGCCGTGCTGCGCCCCTCCCTGCCCGACGACACCCGCCGCCGCCTACGCGGCTGCATCGAGGACCTCGTCGTCAACCACGTCAAGGGCAACGTCGTCAGCATGCACTCCGGCGCCGCCTGAGCTCTCCGTGTCTCCCGTACACGGCACGCTGTTCCGCGGAATCTGAATGACCGTGTCAGGCCGTCGTGGTGGTGGGTTGTGACTCGATCGGGATGGTCGCCGCGTTGGCCACGCCGAGGTGCCGCCTCGCGTCGGGTCCGGCCGGCCGGCCGGATCACCGTCCCGGCGACCTCACCGTCCCGGGGACCTCCCGTCGCACGCTTCCTGACGTGTGATCGGATGGGTACAGAAACGCGCCGAGGGTTAGGTACGGTTTTTGGCGCTGAAACCGTACCTAACCCTCGGCACGATCTGGCCGGAATCCGGCCGGAATCCGGGCTGGCGGGCGGACGGTTCCGCGGAACGTGGCGGCGGCTGTCGGGTGCCCGCGGCGGATGCGTGGGAGAGCGCACGCCCGGGTCCTTCTGGTGGGTTCGGTGTCCGATTCGTCACCCCAGAAGGACCCGGGTGCCACCGTTCCCATGCACCCCGCTCCCGTCCCCCGCACCGGCTACCCGACGTAACGACCGACCCGACCCGAACCAGCGCAGAACCACGGCGGCGCGGCAGCGGAACCGGGCACCCGCCCTGCGGCACGCGGCGCTGTTCCGCGGAACACCATGATCGTGCCGGGGTGAGGCCGGGGCCAGGACGGGTGACCCGGTTCAGCGCTCGTCACGCTGATGTCCGCGTTGCCACCTGCCATCCAACGGCCACGAGGAGCAAACCGGCCGACAGCGCCATCACGCCGGTGACGACGCCGCGGAAGACGACGGCATGCAGCCCGTGTGGCACATTCGCGAGACCGAAGGCGGCGCCGACCCCAGCAGCGAGGAACACCGCCGCAGGAAGGACCAGACTCCGACGGATGCCGACGCGGCCGCCGCGGCCTCGTGGCAGCGCCCGCAGGTGGGCGACGATCACCGCCGCGACGACGGCCAGCCCGGCCACGCTCATGCCATACTGGAACCACTTGTAGCCGGGCAGGGCGCCGTGCTGGGCGCTCAACCAGGCCACCTGCCGGACACCCCACCGCTGCTCATGGGTGAAGTCGTCCCAAACCACATGCGTCACGGCTCCGACGCTCGCGGCCACCGGTGCCAGCAGCCACTGGCGTCCCGTGAGCCGAGCTCGGGGAGCCAGCCGCAGCCGGACCGAATCCGGCGCCAGATTGACCACGGCGTCGCGGGTCAGGTTGAACCACATCGCCAACGCGGCCAGTGCCAGCACCGGAACGACGGTCACGACGCCGAGCAGGCTGTGGGTGAGCCGGTACAGCTCCGGCCACTCGAAGAACACCGGCACGTCCGGAGCCATCGACCCGGCCACCATCGCACTCATCGGCAGGCCGAGACGCTGCAGCGGCAGCACCGCCGCAGGATGACTCAACGCGAAAGGCACCCTTTCCTCCCCCGAACCGCCGTGCTGCCCCGAATCATCCTCGCAGCAGGCTCCGTCCTTTACCTGGGCGCCGGCCCGCGGGCAGGGCCGCCGGCAGCGTGCGGACGGCGGGCGGGGACGGCGGGGACGAACAGGGTGATGCGCAGGGCCGGGCCGAGGGTGCGGACTATTTCATCAACGGTCATGGAGGCCAGTGGTTCGACGGCCAGGACGTAGCGGGTGAACACCAGGCCGCCGATCTGGCCGACGAACGTGCCGGCGCGGTGGCGGGCGTCGGCGCAGCCGATCCGGTCGGCCAGCTGATCGATCAGCTCACGGTGCAGGCCACGGCGGATGAGCGCCGCGAGTTCCGGGTCGGCGACCGCCGCGCGGACCGCGGACAGCAGCGGCAAGCCCGTCTCCGGCTGATCCCAGACCGTCACCAGGGTGCGGACCGCCCGCTGAGGCAGGGTCTCCAGGTCGCCTTCGAGCAGCTTGGCCAGGATGTCCGCCGGGTGGACGGAGATTTCCAGGACGGCGGCGAACAGGCCGCGCTTGGATCCGAAGTAGTAGCTGATCAGCGCCGCGTCGACGCCCACGTCCACGGCGAGCGAGCGCATCGTGACGCCGTCGTAGCCCTCGCGGTGGAACCGGTCCCGGGCCACGGCGAGGATCTGGGCCCGCACGTCGGGACTGCCGGGCCGCCGCCCGCGCCGCGGCGAAGAATTCATCACAGTTGAACAACTACGGCCGCCGCCTCCACAGTTCCACCAGCACACCGAGCTGGACGCACCGAGCCGGACCGCACCGAGCTGGAGGAGCCGCCATGACCGCATCGGTAACAGACGCCGCGCCGGGGGACCCGACCGCGCAACCCACCTCCCCCGAGCGGGCGGCAGCGGCGGGGCCGCCCGTGAACCACACCCGGGTGCTCGTCGTCACCTGCGTGGCGCTGGCGACGGTAATCTCGGCGATGTCGTCGCTGAACGTCGCCCTGCCCTCGATCGCCGCCGACACCCACGCCTCGCAGACCCGGCTGTCCTGGATCATCGACGCCTACAGCCTGGTCTTCGCCGCGCTGCTGCTGCCGGCGGGCGCCCTGGGCGACCGGTTCGGGCGGCGCCGCGCCCTGCTGATCGGACTGCTGATCTTCGGGGCCGGCTCGGCGGCGGCGCCGTTCACGAGCAGCGCGACGGCGCTCATCGGGCTGCGCTGCGTCCTCGGGCTCGGCGCGGCGCTGGTGATGCCGGCGACCCTGTCGACGATCACCGGAACGTTCCCGCGGGAACGGCGGGCCGCCGCGGTCGGCGTGTGGGCGGCGGTGGCCGGGGCCAGCGCCGTGGTCGGGGTGCTCACCTCCGGCCTGCTGCTGGAAGCATGGTCGTGGCGCTCGGTGTTCGTGCTCGGCGTCATCCTCGCCGCCGCCGCCGCGCTGGGGACCTGGCGGTTCGTGCCCGACTCCGCCGACCCGCACGGCCCCCGGCTCGACGTCGTCGGCGCCGTGATCTCGGTCGCGGGGCTCGGCGCACTCGTCTACTCGATCATCGAGGCGCCCGAGCACGGCTGGCTCGACGCCGCCACGCTGACCGGGCTCGGCATCGGGGTGGTGCTGCTGGTCGGGTTCGTCGCGTGAGAACTGCACACCCGCGCGCCGCTGCTGGACCCGCGGCTGTTCACCCGGCCGGCGTTCGCGGCGGGCACCGTCTCGATCCTGCTGCAGTTCTTCGCCTTCTTCGGGATGATCTTCGTGATCATGCAGTACCTGCAGCTCGTCCGCGGG
Organism: Candidatus Frankia alpina; assembly: GCF_902806485.1. Classification (GTDB taxonomy): domain Bacteria; phylum Actinomycetota; class Actinomycetes; order Frankiales; family Frankiaceae; genus Frankia; species Frankia alpina. The sequence goes on from NZ_CADCWT010000120.1 coordinate 6,153, forward strand.
GACAGCGCGCTCGTCGCCGCGGTCAGCGTGCTGCCGATGACGGCCGGGCTGATGCCCGCCGCCCGCTTCGCCCCGAAGGTCGCCGCCGCCGTGGGCGCCCGCGCCTGTTGCGTCGCCGGACTGGTCCTGATCACCGCCGGGATGGTGGTGCTGTCCCGGATCGGCCAGGACAGCCCCTACTGGCTGCTGCTCGCCGGGCTGTACCCGCTCGGCCTCGGGATGGGCCTGGCGATGACCCCGGCGACCACCGCCATCACCGACAGCCTGCCGCCGGCGCTGCAGGGCGTCGGTTCCGCCGTCAACGACCTGTCCCGCGAGCTCGGCGGCGCCCTGGGCATCGCCGTCCTCGGCAGCCTGCTCAGCGCCACCTACCGCAACCACCTGGCCCTGCCCGCCGCCGTCCCGTCGGCCCTCGTCGAGAAGGCCCGCTCCTCGCTGGGGGTCGCCGCCCACCTCGGTGAACCGGCCGCCAGCCACGCCCGCACGGCCTTCGTCGACGGCATGCACGTCGCCTTCCTCGGCGGTGCGGTCGCCACCGCCGTGGCCGCGGTCGCCGTGGCCCTCCTGCTGCGCACCGGCCGTCCGGCGCCGGTCACCGAGGCCGAGGCGGCCCATGCGGCCGATGGGGCCGATGGGGCCGCGGCCTTCGACGGGAACTGAAGCTTCACGTCCCGTCGGCGCGCCGATAACGCTGATGGAAGACGTTGTGCTCGACGGGACGCCGGCCGGGGTGGCGGCGTTCCTCCGCGGGATAGCCGAGGGCGATCAGCAGGGCGATGGCGAGGTCGTCGCGGTCGGCGATGCCGATGGTCTCCTTCACGGCGGCCTCGTCCCAGCCGTTCATCGGTGAACTGGCCAGACCCAGCTCGGTGGCGGCGAGCAGCACGTAGGTCGCGGCGATCATCGCATCCTCGCGCAGCAGGCCGCGCCGTTCCAGGCCGTGTTGGAAGTCGTCGGCGGCGGCCGCGAACATGGCGATGAAGTCCTCCGACCAGGCGCCGGCCCGGCGGGCCTGGTCGTAGATGTCGGCCCGGTCTGCGCGCCAGGCCTGCGGTTGCGCGACGAAGACGAGGACGACCGGGGCCTCGGCCGGCTGCGGCTGCCCGCCGGTGGCGCGTAGGAGACCCTCCCGGCCCGCCTCGTCGCTGACGACGACGATCGAGCGGTCCTGCAGGTTCCAGGACGTCGGCGCCTCGATGGCCAGGGCGAGCAGGGCGTCGAGGGTGGCGGCCGGGATCGGGTCGGGCCGGTAGTGCCGGACCGTGCGGCGGGTCCGGATCGCATCCGCGACCGACAGGGTCGGCCGGGTGGAGAGAACGAGACCGACGGCGGGTCCGGGTGGCAGGAGCTGCGTCATGGCACTCACTGTCGGGGAGTGGCTCTCCATTTGGAAGAAGGCACTAAATGGTACGCTACTCTCTCCCGCATGGATGATCGCACCATGGTCGAGTCCTCGGGCCTGCCCGCGGACGCCTTCTGCGCGAAGTGCCCGACCCGCCAGGTCCTCGACCACATCGCCGGCAAGTGGACAGTGCTGATCGTCGACGCGCTGCTGCGCGACGGCACGATGCGGTACACCGAACTCGCCCGCCGCATCGAGGATGTCTCGCAGAAGATGCTCACCCAGACGCTGCGCGCCCTGGAATCCGACGGGTTCGTCACCCGCACGATGCACCCCACCATCCCGCCGCGGGTCGACTACGCCCTGACCCCCCTCGGCCGCAGCCTCGCCGAGCCGATCACCGCCCTGCGCCGCTGGACCGAAACCCACATCAACGACATCGAGCGCGCCCGCGCCGCGGCGGCGGACTGAACCTTCCGCCGCCGCCGGCCTCCGGAGGAACGGTGCGACCAATCCGGGTGTGGGCTGCGCGGTGACGTTGCGTCGCGGAAGCGCCAAGGGCGTGGCCAGCAGGAGCAGACCGGCGGCCGCGATCGCGATCCGTGGGCTGGTGATGCTGGCCAGCAGGCCCCAGAGCGCCGTCAGGGTGGCGATGCTGGCTTTGCTGGTGACCGACCAGGCCGACAGCGTCCGGGCGATTCGCTCGGCATCGGTGTGCTCGAGCCGGTAGGTGGCGAACACGGGGTTGAACACGCCCATGCAGGTGACCAGGCCGAGTTGGACGGCGATGACGAGCACGATCCCGGCCGTTCCGGGGCGGATGAAGGCCAACCCGAATGACCAGCATGCCCGCAGTGCGCCGGCAACGAGCAGGACCCGGTGCGTTCCGTGACGTGCGACGAGGGGCCGGGCCAGTCGAGAGCCGACGAGCCCGCCCATGCAGGGCACACCGAACGCCAGGCCGTACTGCCACGGCTCGAAGCCGAGGTGGCCGAGCATGAGGACGGCGACCAGCGGAGACGTCGCCATGATCAACCCGTTGACCAGAATCGTGTTGACGAACAGTGACCGCAGCGCCGGGTGGCTCAGGATGTACCGCCAGCCCTCGGCGAGGTCGCGAATCCGGGCCCTCGGCATGCCGGCCGACGCGGAGCGTGGCTCGCTCCCACCGATCGCGCGGATCCCCGCTGCCGAGAGCAGGTAACTGAGCGCATCGGCCAGCACGGTCGTCACCGGTCCGAACAGCCCGATCGCGGCCCCGCCGAGCGGCGGCCCGACGACGGTGGCGGTCCAGGTCGTGGATTCAAGCCGGGCGTTCGCGACGAGCAGGTCCTCGCCCCGCAGGAGCGCTTTCACGTAGGCGCCACTGGCAGCCGTGAAGGCGATGTCGGCCGCGGCGACCGTAACCGACACCACGAGGAGCTGGGCGAAGGTGAGCCAGCCGAACGCGAACGCGGCGGGGACGCTCAGCACCGCGACGAACCGGGCCAGGTCCATCGCCACCATCACCGACCGCTTGCGACGGAACTCGACCCACGGTCCGAGCGGCACCGCCACCAGCGCCCCCGCTGCCAGCCCCGCCGCCGCGAGCACCGCAACCTCGGTCGGCCCGGCGTGCAGCACGAGGATCGCGATCAGGGGAAACGCGTCGAACGCCAGCCACGTGCCCAGAGAGCTGACCGCGTACGCGGCCCAGAGCCACCCGAAACGCCATCCCGCAGACCGCCCCGTTTCCACCACCCGGTCCAACCCTTCCCGCCGTATCCGAACAACATCTCGTTGACCAGCAGGATCTAAGCGAGCAGGAGAAGCAGGAAGCAAACAACCGCCACAGCGGCGAGCCACAACGGCGGGTTGTGCGACTAATGTCGGGCGGCGTGGATCTCGATGCTGTGCGAACGTTCGTCTCCGTCGCGGACACCGGTCAGTTCCAGCACACCGCCGCCGAGATGGCGATCACTCAGCAGGCGGTCTCCAAACGCATCGCCAAGCTGGAAGAAGATCTCAGCGTGCGGCTGTTCACCCGCACCGCGCGCGGAGCTCAGCTCACGATCGACGGGCAGGCGTTTCTCCCGCACGCCCGCGAGCTGCTCCAGGCCGAGCAGCGGGCAGCGGATTCCGTGCGGCCCGGCCGACGCGCGCTGCGCGTCGACGTCATCAACCGGCGGACCGCACCGGCAGCCCTGCTCCGCGACTTTCACCGCGGGTATCCCGACCTGCAACTGGACGTCCTGGTTCTCGACGACTCCGGCGTCGACGTCGCCATCGCCGCCGTCCGATCCGGAGCGATCGACGCGGCATTTCGGGCTATCACCATCCCCGCGCGGCGGCTACCCGACGGCATCAAGGCAGTGCGGGTCGTCGACGAGCCCCACCAGCTCCTCACCGGCCCGGCCCACAAGCTCGCCGCGGCTCCCGCCGTCACACCGGCCGACCTGGTCGGGCACAGGATCTGGATACCCGGCATCCTCCCCGGGACCGAGTGGGCCACCTATTACGACGACCTCGCCGCGGAATTCGGGCTCGCCATCGATCCGGTCGGCCCCAACTTCGGCACCGAGCACCTGCTGGACGTGCTCGCCGACTCCGCGACTCTGGCCAGCCTCGTCGGCGAACAGACCCGGCTGCTCTGGCCCACCCATTACGATCTGCGCCGCATCCCGCTGCACGACCCGACACCGGTCTACCCGCATTCCCTGATCTGGCATCGCGACAACTCCCACCCGGCGCTCGCCACGCTCCACCACCACCTCGCTTCGATCCGGTCCAGGCGGCGCGACACCGGGATCTGGACGCCGGCGTGGGCAACCCGACAGGCGTGAAAGAGCTGCGCGCGACCGCAGCCCCTGCGGGACCTCGGCTCCGAACACCGCGGCGCTGCAGCGCAGACCCAACCTTCCGCGGCCGCCGGGCCCTCTGTAGAGATGGAGCCGACAGCGCCATTGATCCTGCCGCAGGGACATGGGGTCTGTTCGGCTCCCGGGTTCTCGCGTCCGGACCGGCGCATGCCGGCACGCCGGGGCCCGACATCGTCCCCGCATGGAGAGGTCTCGCCCATGGCAGCTGCCCACCCCGTCGCCACCCCGCGCCCGCAGGACCGGTCGGCGCGACGGCCCACGGCGGATATGCGGAGCTCGCCGTGCTGCCCGAGGCCGCGGCGCTGCCCCTACCGGAAAGTCTCGACGACCCGACGGCGGTGGCGCTGCTCGGTCAGGGCGCCACCGCGATCGGGGTGGTCGAGGCCGCCGGCCTCGGGCCCGCGGACACAGTGCTGGTGCAGGCCGCCGCCGGCGGGGTGGGCAGCCTGCTCGTGCAGCTCGCCCGCCGTGCCGGCGCCACCGTGATCGCCGCCGCCCGAGGTGACCGCAAACGTGAGCTCGCCCGGCATCACGGTGCACACGTCGTGGTCGACTCCGGGGAGCCGTACTGGCCGCGGCGCGTGGGCGAGACGGTAGACGGCAGCGTCACCGTGGTGCTGGAGGGCACCGGTGGAGCCGTGTCGCAGGCCGCGTTCGACCTGCTGGCACCGGACGTCGGCCGCATGGTGATCTACGGGACGGCCAGCGGGCAGCCGCCGCGCATCGACCCCCTCGCCGTAGCAGCGGGGTGCTTCGGCCGATCATCGGCAGCTCCCTGGCCCTGTCGTAGGCCGCCGAAGCCCACCGAGCCGCCGAACGTCGCACCACCGTCGGAAAGACAGTCCTACTTCCCTGACCGCGGGCGGTGGTCGGGATCGGGGTCGAGATCGGGGTCGGGATTGGGATCGCCCGGCCGGGGAGCGAAGCAGGGTTCGCTCCCCGGCCGGGACGGCCATTCACCCCATGGGCACAGCCACGACCCGCCGCGATGACGACGTTCCGGCGCCGTGACCCAAGAAATGCCGAACCACCCGACCGGCGGGTTCGCGGAGGATGTACCGTACGCCGGTCCCGACGACCGAGAGATCGCGGCCGCCAGGGACCGATCGCCCCTGCCCCCGGTCGCGCCTTTGGAGTGCCTGTCAAGATGACTCGTCGCAAGGATGAGGCGGCGCCACCCGCCACCACCACCATCGCCGGTGGGCGCCTGCCCGTGCCCGCTCTCATCGCGACCCTCACCGCCCTCGTCGGGCTGATCGACGTCATCACCGCGATCAGCCACCGACCGACCGGGTGGACCTGGCTCGGCCGGTTGATCCCCGGGATGGTGACGCAGGCCGCGACCGGAACCAGCGTGGGCGCCGGCCTGCTGCTCATCGGGCTGGCCCATGGGCTGCGCCGGCGCAAGCAGCGGGCCTGGCGGGCGGCGCTGGCCCTGTCCGGTGCGGCCGTGCTGCTGGACCTCGCCCGGGGGCTCGCCGTCGTCCCCGCCGCGATCGACCTCGTCCCGTTCGCCGTCCTGATCGCCACCCGGCGCCGTTTCCCCGCCGCCGGCGATCCACGGACCCGGTGGCGGGCGCTGGGCGCCCTCGCCGCACTGGCCGCCGCGGATCTGACCGTCGGGCTCGCCCTCATCCACTTCCGCCACGGCAGCGGCGGCCTCGGCGCGCACGTCGAGCACGTGCTCGCGGGCCTCGCGGGGATCACCGGACCGGTCCGGTTCGGCCGCGACGGCGACGGCGACCTCGTCGGCGCGGTCCTGCTGGCCCTCGGCGCGCTCACCGTCGGCGTCCCCGGCTACCTGGCGTTACGCCCTGCCACCCCGGTCGCCGCGCTGACGGCGGCCGACGGCACCCGGCTGCGGGCGCTGCTGACCCGCCACGGCGGCCGGGACTCCCTGGGCTATGTGGCCCTGCGGCGCGACCGTAGCGTGCTGTGGTCCCCGTCGGGCAAGGCCGCGATCAGCTACCGGGTCGTCGGCGGGGTGGCGCTCGCCGCCGGCGATCCGATCGGCGACCCGGAGGCCTGGCCGGGGGCGATCCGCCCGTTCCTCGACCTCGCCGCCGCCCACGCCTGGGTGCCCGCGGTCCTCGGCTGCGGCCCCGACGGCGGACGCGCCTACCAGCGGGTAGGCCTGCGGGTACTCGAACTCGGCGACGAGGCGGTCGTGCGGACCGCGGCGTTCAGCCTGGACGGACGGGCGATGCGCGGCGTGCGGCAGGCCGTGGCCCGGGTCGAACGCGCCGGCTACACAGCACGGATCGACCGGGTCGCCGACCTGGACCCCGCCGAACGGGCGGCGCTGGCGGACCGGGCGTCGGCCTGGCGTTCCTGCGGCACCGAACGCGGCTTCTCCATGGCGCTGGGCCGCGTCGGCGCCCCCGAGGACCCCGACAGCGTGGTCGTGCGGGCGTTCGAGGACGGACGCCTACGCGGCCTGCTGACCTTCCTGCCCTGGGGTTCGGACGGCCTGTCCCTGGACGCGATGCGCCGCGACCGGACCGCCGGGAACGGGCTGACCGAGTTCCTGGTCGTGGCCCTGCTTCGCGAAGCCCACCGGCTCGGCGTCACCCGGGTGTCACTCAACTTCGCCGCCTTCCGTGCCACCCTGGCCCGCGGGGAGCGCCTCGGCGCAACGCCCGCGCTGCGGCTGACGCGCCGGCTGTTGCTCACCGCGTCCCGCTGGTTCCAGATCGAGTCGATCTACCGCTTCAACGCCAAGTTCGACCCGGACTGGCAGCCCCGCTACGGCTGCTACCCGACCACCCGTGACCTTCCCCGCGTCATGCTCGCCGCCCTGCGCGCCGAGGCCCTGCTCACCCGCCCCTCGCTACCCCAACCCTCGCTGCCCGGACGCCGGCCGCAGCCACCCCGGACACCATCCGGCCTGGGGAGCGAGCAGCCCGGCCCGGCGTACATCGCATCGGAAGGCGGCCTTCCGGGCACCCGGGCATCGGCGGGCAATGCCCCGGCCGAGCAGCCGCCCGTGACGTCCGAGCGGGTGGCACTCCCGACGCGGACCGGCCGTCGGCGGGAGGGACTTCATCCGGCGGACGGCGGCCATTTCGGTGAGGGGCCGCGCAGCCGGGAGATCCAGCAGGCCGACGACCGCAGCTCCCGCGACAGCACCCCCCACTCCCCGCACAGGGCGGCCCGACCCCGCAGGCGCCGGGCCGCCCCGGACCGCTCCCCGTTCAGCACCTGACCGGAACTCCAGGCCGCCCGATTCATCAGACCTGGCCGCCACCAGTCATCCGCCCACCGGCTCACTACTCGTTTCCCTGTCAGATGGCGGTCAGATCATGCCGAGGCTTAATCACGGTTTCACAGCCCAAAACCGCAGCTAAGCCTCGGCACGATTCCGTACACGACCGATGACCGGACGGTGCCGTCTCCCCACCCGACCGACATCGAGGTCAGCGGCTATGGCGGCTATGTCAGACAACTGACGCTGCAGCGCCTCGCACGCGCTGCGTAGAGACCGGCATTGACGCGCTGGCGCGGCGCTGGTTACCTCGGCCGGTGATGTCGCCATCCATGGCCGCGGGAGTCGTTCGGCTTGCACTGGTCAGCGCGGCGCCGACCCCGGCGCTGCGGGCCGCCCGGTTCCCCGTCGACGAGGACCTCGACGCAGACGGCCTGCGCCGGGCCGCGGCTGCGACGCTGGCCGGAACACTGCCCGCCCGGGCGCGGGTGCTCACCGACGGCTCCGCCCGCGCCCGGCAGACCGTGCGGGCCTTGGGCCTCCACCCCACCGCCGCCGACACCGGTACAGATGCCGAAACGCAGGCCGGCGGGGACACGGCGGACGCGGGCGTCGAGGCCGCGCTGCGGGATCTGGATGCCGGGGCCTGGCGCGGCCGGGGGCTCGACGAGATCCCGCTGGATGAGCTGCGCCAATGGCACGAGGATCCGGCGATGGCTCCGCCGGGTGGCGAGTCCCGCGCGGACCTGCTCGACCGGGTCGGCGGCTGGCTCACCCGGCTCGGCGGCCGGCCGGGAGGCATCATCGCGGTGACCCATCCGGCGGTCGTCCGCGCGGTGCTGCTCCTCGTGCTGCGCTGCCCGCCGGAGGTCTTCTGGCGCATCGAT
>NZ_CADCWT010000121.1 GCF_902806485.1 Candidatus Frankia alpina
AACCCGGCTGGAGTCCGGAACGACTCCGAGATGATCAGGATTCGGCGGTGGGCACGAGCTCGAGGACGTGAAGGTGGTCGCGGGCGGCCCGGATCGCGGCGGGCGCGGAGTCGAACACCTGGCCCTGCCCGTGCAGGCGGTCGAGCAGTCCGATGGCGGCCAGCGGGCCGGTGTGCTCCGGGCGAAGGCCGCAGAGGTAGACGGTGATACCGCGGTGTTCGAGCCGGTCGATGACGTTGCGCAGAACGGTCGCGCCGGTGCTGTCGATCGTGCTGACGCGGGAGAGCCGTAGGACGAGGACCCTGATGGGGGCGACCTCGGAGAGTTCGGACAGGAAGCGGTGGGCGGCGGTGAAGACCATCGGCCCGTCGATGCGGTAGACGACGATGTGCTCGGAGAGCAGCGTGTACTCGGCCTCGTGATGGTCGTCGGGGTCGAGGGGCACCTCCTCGAGGCGGGCGCTGCGGGCGATCTGCCGCAGGGCCAGGGCGCCGGCGGCGGCGAGTCCGAGCAGGACGGCGACGACGAGGTCGAAGGCCAGGGTCGCACCGGCCGTGAGGACCAGCACGGCGGCGTCGGAGCGAGAGGCGCGGGCGAGGGCACGCAACGCGGAGATCTCGACCATCCGCAGGGCGGTCGCGAGCAGCACCCCGGCGAGGGCGGCGAGGGGGATGCGCGCGACGACCGGCGCGGCGACGAGCATGATCGCGGTAAGGATCACGGCGTGGGTGAGGGCGGCGAGCCGGGAGGACGCGCCCGAGCGGACGTTGACGGCGGTGCGGGCGATCGCTCCGGTGGCGGGCACCCCGCCGAACAGCGGAGCGGCGAGGTTGGCCAGGCCCTGGCCGAACAGCTCACGGTCCGGGTCGTGCCGCTTCCCGACGGTCATTGCGTCGGCGACGCTGGCCGAGAGCAGGCTCTCCAACGCCGCCAGCGCGGCCACCGCCACGGCGGCGGAGGCCAGGGATGGCACCGCGGTGAGATCGAGGAACCCGAGGGAGGGCAGGGGCAGGGTGGCGGGCAGCGCGCCGAGCGTTGCGACCTTCCCGCCGCCGACCGCGACCACGATCGTGGCGACGGCCACGGCGAGCAGCGAGAACGGAACCGTAGGCCACCGCCGGGAGCCGACGAGCATGCTCACCACAACCCCGGCCGCGATCGCGAGCGCGGTCCAGCCCGGGCGGTGGGCGAAGTCCACCACGGCGTCCCAGGCCACCAGGGCCACCTTGTCCCCGCCGCGCGCGTGGACCCCCAGGGCGGCCGGCACCTGCTGAAGAAAGATCACCGCGGCGATGCCGGCGGTGAAGCCTTCCACGACCGGGACCGGAACATAGCGCACGGCTCGTCCGGCGCGCAGGAAGGCGAGCCCGAGCAGGAGGATTCCGGCCAGCAGCCCGACGGTCAGCGCCCCCGCAGCGCCATGCCGGTGCGCGATCGGGACCAGCCCGACGGTCATCGCCCCGGTGGGACCGGACACCTGTAGGTTCGACCCGCCGAAGATCACGGCGACGGCGCCCGCGACGATCGCGGTCGCCAGGCCGGCGGACGCCCCCAGGCCGGAGGCGACGCCGAAGCCCAGTGCCAGGGGCAACGCGACGACGGCGACGGTGAGCCCCGCGAGCAGGTCCCGGCCGGGCCGGCGCCGCATGCGCGCCACATCGGCTCGCCCGGGCAACAGCCGCCGCAGCGACGCCCCCCGAGCCAGACCGACCGTGACGCCGCGGGCCACGTGGGTCATCGGGCGTTCGGACCATCCGTTCAACCTCATGGCGTGGATCGATACCTCCCTCTTCGACGAAATGAGAAATTGAAAGATCCTTCATAATGTGAAGCCGTGGAAGCGTGAAGCCGGGGAACTCCGACGCCGAAGGAGGACCTTCTACTCGGAGACGGACAGGGCGTGCAGGGCGGCCGCGGCGACGGCGGGGGTGAGCCGCGGGTGCTCCAGCGGCGGTAGCAGCTGGCCGGGCGGCGTCTGACCGACCAGCGCGTGCACGGCGGCGACCCGGGCCGAGAACGTGATCGGGCGACGGGCCGTCAGTGCCGCGCGCAGCAACCCGGGAAGCGCGTGCAGCGGCCGGGGACCCGACGTGGCCTGGGCCAGCGGCGGGGGCGCCTCCGGCCGGGTGCGCAGCACCGGAGCCTGCTCGGGCGGCGACGCCAGGCCGATGAGATCCACGATCAGATCGAGCCGGCCGGCCAGGTCATGCAGCGGTTGGATGCCGTAGGCGACGGGATCGTACAGGGTGAGGTCGTGGATGCCGGTGCCGACGAGCAGCCCGGCCAGATCCCCGCCCCGGTGCGGATCCACCAGCGCGATCCGCGCCCGCTCCGGCGCGATGCCCCGCCCGCGCAGATGCGTCAGGACCGCCGCCGCAGCCGCCACCGCGAGACCGTCGTTCACCGTGTCGAGCAGCAGATGGGGGGTCGGCTGCACCGCCGCGGCGGAGCGCAGCGCGGCGCGGACGGCGTCGATGTGGCGGACGTGGGTGTGGACCAGCACCGTGGCGGCGAAGCCGGGTGCGAGCATGCCGATCGCGAGGCCGAGGTCGGCGGCGTTCCGGGCGGCGATGGGCATCGGGATGACGTCGAGACCGGTCGCCCGGTGCAGGTGGGCCGCCTGGGATTCGACCGCCGGCAGGGCCGCCTCGGCGGCGAGTGGTTCGAAGTCCAGCACGGCGCTGGCGTCGGAGAGCAGGGCCACCCGGCGGGGCCGCCCGGTGAACCGGTCGGTGTGGGTCGGGTGGGTGGTGAGGTGGCGGATGACGCGGCGGTCGGCGTCGGCGTCGAGGAGGGCGAGGTCGTGCCCGGTGGTCACGGAGGTGCACAGGGACTGGGTGAGCTTGCCCGTCGACGCGACGACGAAGACCGGGTCCTCCGCGCGCAGGAGATCCGCCCCGAGCCGCTCCCGCAGCGTCCGCATCAGCCAGCTCAGGGTCGACCCGCTGTCCGCGTCCAACGTGATCCGGCGACCGCCCGCCGGATCCGGCTCGTCCGCATGGCAGAGCGCCGGCCCCGGCGCCGCGGCGAGCACCGCGTCGATGACGGGCCGCGCCCCGGGCGGCACCCAGATCATCACGCTGAACGCGGCGTTCACCCCCGCTGCCCCCGACACCGTCACGCCCGGCCCGCGAACATCGGCACATGCCGCCGCGACCCAGTGCATCCCGTCCTCACGACGCGCTCGCCTCCGCTTCCCGCAACTCGGCCAGCAACCCCGCCTGCCCGGCCGCCATCTCCGTCAGGATCCGGCGCGCCGCCCGCATCAGTTCGGCCACGTCTCCACCGGCGAGCGCATACACCACCGTCGGACCATCCCGCGTCGCCGTCACGATTCCTGACCTGCGCAGCACCGCGAGCTGCTGGGACAGGTTCGACGACTCCACCTCGATCGCCGCCAGCAGATCCCGCACCGGCATCGGCCCGTCCTGCAACAGCTCCAGGACCCTGATGCGTACCGGATGACCCAGCATGCGAAAGAACTCCGCCTTCGCCTGGTACAACGGCACCCGCCTTGCCACCCGTCGCCCCTCTCGCATCCCGGAACCGGACCCCCGGTCCCGTCGGGACGTCGGTCCGACCACGCCGTGAGACCGTCCTGCCGTCCGTCTCGGTGGGCGGCTCAGCTCCGGTTCGCCCGAGATTAGCATCTCGCCAGTTGTGAAATTTTTCAACTCTTGTGTCCCGGCGGCTGCTGCGGCCGGGGGGCATGCCCCCCGGCGCGCGGGTCGGGAACGTGCCGGGATGATCAGAAGCCGGTGGGCGCGAGCTCGACGACGGGGATGAGGCGGGTCGCGGCCGCCTGCAGCTCGGTGAACTGCGGGTAGCGGGCGTACATCTCGTCGCGCTTCGGGCCGTGCACCTCCGCGGCCGTGACCTGCAACGTCTGGCCCTCGACCTCGATGGTGGCCTGCGGGTCGGCGCGCAGGTCGTGCAGCCAGCGCGGGTTCTCGTCGACGCCCGGGTTGACGGCGTAGACGAAGTACCGACCGGCGTCGGCGTAGAAGTTCAGCGGGCTCACATGCGGCGTTCCGTCGGCTTCCTGGCCGCTGTTCAACAGCAGCAGCGTTGCTCCCGCGTACTGGCCCGCGGGCCGGCCGCCATTGGCTCGGAACTCGTCGACGAAGTCGCTGATCTCCTGGTTGGAGAACATCTTCTTGCTCATCGGTTCGCCTTATCTCCTGGTGCCGCGAACCGCGCGGGAGGAATCGATGGCCGGCCCGGCAGCGTGCGTCACCGGGGCGCGGCGCGCACGTTGCCGTCGTCGACACGAAACTCGCAAGCCGATTTACCTCGCCGTGCGGACAGACATCCTGGATACGTCCGGCCCGCGGCCCGGCGCGGTGGGACGTCCTTCACGCCGCCGACGCCAGGAGCGTGGCCAGGACCTTTCGGCGCGGCCGGCGGGCGGAGCGGTCCGCTGTGGCCGGTCCCACGCATCGCCGGGGGGCAATGGTGCCAGTCGCCGCACCGGGCGGGAGGCTACGCGCGACGGGAAATACGCGCGACGAGAGAGATGAGAACAGGGGTGGGCCGGCGGCCGCGGGCCACGCCCGTCACCGCCGGCCCGCCCCGGGGCGAACCAGTCAGGAGGTGCGGGGGAACGTCAGGAGGTGCGGGGGAAGTTGTAGAGCGTCCGCGCGTTGGTCTCGACCATCCGCAGGGCCTCGTCGTCGGGGACGTTGATCAGCGCCTTGGCGAGCAGCTTACGGGTGTTCGGCCAGTTACTGTCGGAATGCGGGTAGTCGCTCTCGAACATGATGTTGTCGATGCCGATGCGGTGGCGCGCCTCCACGCCGGCCTCGTCGACGATGAAGCACCCGTAGATGTGGTCGCGGAACAGCTCGCTGGGCCGCACCTCGGTGTTCACGTCGTTGTACCAGCGGTGACGCTCCCACACGTAATCGATGCGCTCGAGCATGTACGGCATCCAGCCGATGCCACCCTCGGACAGCGCGATCTTGATCTGGGGGAACCGGTGGAAGACGGAGGAGAGCAGCAGCTCGGCCATCGCCGACATGGAGTTCAGGCCGAACAGCGAGATCGCGACGGTGAAGTTGGTCGTGGCCGCCTCCGGGGAGGACTGCGGCGACCCGCCGGAGCCGAAGTGCAGGCAGATCGGCAGGCCGGTCTCGCTGGCGGCGGTGAGTACCGGGTCCCAGCGGGTGGTGTGCCAGGACGGCAGGCCGAGGCGGTCGGGCAGTTCGGGGAAGGTGATGCTGCGCGCGCCCCTGGCGGCGGTCCGCCGGATCTCGGCGGCGGCGGCCTCGACGTCCCAGTAGGGCACCATCATCAGCGGGATCTGCCGGTCGGGCGCGGCGGCGCACCACTCGTCGAGGATGAAGTCGTTGTAGGCCCGGACGGACTCGGTGGCGAGCGCCAGGTCCTGGGAGGCGGCGAGCACGCTGCCGGCGAAGCCGGCGAAGTTCGGGAAGCAGAGCTGTGCGTGGATACCTTCCTCGTCCATGTCCCGCAGTCGGTCGGAGATGCGGTAGCAGCCCGGTAACATGTCGTCATAGCTGCGGGGGTCGAGCCCGAAGTCCTTCGGGCTCTTGCCGGCCACGGCGTTGAGGGCGAAGTTGCCGGCGCGGCGGCCCTCGTAGATCCACCAGTCGTTGCCGTCCTCGGCGCGCTCGATGCGCGGGCAGGCGTCCTGATACTTCGCGGGCATGCGATCGAGCCAGACGCGTGGGTGCTCGATCACGTGATCGTCTACTGAGACGATCTGGGCGTTGGCGGGCAGCATGTGATCCTCCTCGGGGACGACGGCCGGTCCACTCCGGGCAGCAATCCCGACTTTCTGACAAGTACGTCACAATTTCAGGAGCTGCGCAAGAGGCGGTCGTCGCTCCGCCGCCGTCGCCGGTGCCAGGCGGGTGTGTGTTGTGCCCGCAGGATCGGGTAGCGCTGACCCGTCGGCCCTGGCCGGGCTGGCCGCAGTGGTCGCCGGCCGGCGGCCACCGGGATGGCCCTGGTCCATCCCGGACGACGACGGTCGGCTCAGCCCAGAGTGAGACCGGTCAACTCATCCCGGAGCGAGACGGAGACCTGGCATGGCGAGCAAGCTGGCGGAGCGGGAGCGCGTGGAAGCGGCGAAGCTGCCCGAGGACGACATCGTGGGAATTCTGCTCGCGCAGCACGCGCGGATCCGCGACCTGTTTATGGAGGTTCGTGAGCAGCGTGGCGAGCACCGCAGGAAGGCGTTCGACGAGCTGCGGAAGCTGCTCGCCGTGCACGAGACGGGCGAGGAGATGGTCCTGCGGCCGGTGTCGCGCCGGTCGGCCGGCACCGACGTCGTGAAGGCCCGCAACCACGAGGAGGAGCAGGCGGCGAAGGTCCTGTCCGGACTCGAGAAGCTGGACGTCACCGGCCCGGAGTTCGAGCGGCAGATCGCGACACTCGAACAGGCGGTGTCCGATCACGCCGAGCGCGAGGAGCTCGAGGAGTTCCCGGCGGTGCGGGCGGCCACCAGCGCGGACGAGCGGCGCAAGCTCGGCAGGCAGCTGCGCGCGGTCGAGAGCCTGGCGCCGACCCACCCCCACCCGAGCACGGTGGGTTCCCCCCTCGCCCAGTGGGCGGTCGGCCCGTTCGCGTCACTGGTCGACCGGGCCCGCGACACCCTGCGCCGCAGGTAGACGCGCCACGGGTAAACCCTGGCTCCACCCAGGCCGCCGGCGGGCCTCAGATCCCGCCGCCGCCGCGGCCGGACAGGGCCCGGCGGGCGCCGCGGGCGTGATCGAGCCAGCCGGCGGCGCCCCGCAGGACCGGCGTCTCCTCGCCTCGGCCCGTGCTGACGCCGACGAGCCATTCACGCAGGACCGTGCTGGTTTCGACGGCGGGGACCCAGCCGAGCTCCCGACGGGCCCGGCCCGTATCCATGATCGGCACGCCGCGGGCGAGGTCGATCCAGCCGGGGCTGATCGGCGCCAGCCGGGTCCGGTAGGCGGCGCCGATCACGGCGCGCACCAGCGCCGGCGACAGCGCGACGCCGCGCCCGCCAAGCATGTCGGGCAGCGTCTCCGGGGTGATCGGCGGGTTCGCGGCGATGTTGTAGGCGCCGCGGGCCTGCGCGCTGGTGGCGGCGGCGGCGAAGGCGGCGGCATCGCGGGAGTGCACCAGCTGGAACGTCAACCCGCGCACGGCGGGGACGACCGGCAGCCGACCCTCGCCGGCGCCGAGGCGGCGCAGCAGGCACGGCGGCACCAGCGGGCCGAGGAAGTACCGGGCCTGCGACTGCGCGGCGGCGGCGGACAGCACGATCGCCGGACGCAGCCGGGCCACTCTGATCCCCGGATGATCGCCTTCGAGGCTGTCCAGCAGACGTTCCACGGTGGCCTTCTGGACGCTGTACGGCGACCTCTCGATCCCCGTGGTCGGCCAGTTCTCGCCGACCGGCCGGTAGGATTCCCGAGGGCGGTAGGTGCCAACTGACGACGCGTACACGAGCGTCGGGACCCCGGTGGCCAGCGCCGCCGCGAACACGCGTTCGCTGCCCGCGACGTTGGTGGCCGCCGTGACGACCGCCGCCCGCTCGGGCTGGATCAGCCAGGCCAGGTGCACGACCGACGCGCAGCCGCGGAACGCCTTCTCCAGCTCGCCGAAGGCCCCGGGGCGAGAGATGTCGAGCGCCAGCCAGCGGACCTTGCCGCGGCGCGGACCGGGCGGCGGGCGATCGCGACGATCTCCTCGACCCGAGGGTCGGCGGCGAGCTCGCGGACCAGATGAAAACCGATGTTGCCGGATGCTCCGACGATGGCGACACGCATCCTGGTCCCGTGCCCCGCCGGCGGCCATCAACCCGCGTCAGGACCGGCCCGTACGATTCAGCTTGTGGCCGACGCTCTCGCTCAGCTCGATGACTACCTCGCCGCCCGCCGCCCCGAGTTCACCGATCGGCTCACCCGCCTCGTCGGGATTCCCGGCGTCAGCGCCGATCCCGCCCACCAGCCCGACATCGGGCGCACGGCCGACCTCGCCGCGACGCTGCTGACGGACGCCGGCCTCGCCGCCCGGATCGTGCCCACGCCCGGCAATCCCGTCGTCCACGGCGAGCACATCGCCGGTCCCGACTGCCCCACCGTCACGATCTACAACCATCTCGACGTCCAGCCCGCCGACCCGGCGCAGTGGGACACCGAGCCGTTCCGCCTGACCATCTCCGGGGACCGTTACACCGGTCGCGGCAGCACCGACGACAAGGGCCCCGCCCTCACCGCGTTGCAGGCCGCCCAGTACGTGATCGCCCGCGAGCTGCCGGTCAACATCGCCTTCGTCTGGGAACTGGAGGAGGAGATCGGCAGCCCCAACTTCGAGGCCTTCGTCCGCCAGGAGCTGCCGCGGCTGGCCACCGACTCCGTCCTCGTCTCCGACACGGTCTGGATCGCCGCCGACCGGCCCGCCATCGACTACGGCCTGCGCGGCCTGGTCACCTTCGAGGTGACCATCGAGACCGGCACCAACGACACCCACTCCGGCCTCACCGGCGGCCCGGCCCGCAACCCGCTGGCCGAACTTGCCCAGATCGTCGCCGAATGCCTGGATCCGGCGACCGGGCGCGTCCTCATCCCCGGCTTCGCCGACGCCGTCGTCCCGGTGACCGACGTCGAGATCGACAGCTTCGTCGCGTCCGGCTTCGACGTCGCCGCGTTCATGGCGATGCACGGCCTGACCTCGATGCGCACCACCGACATCCGCTCCGTCCTCGCGCGGATCATGGGTGAACCGACGTTCGAGGTGCACGGCTTCACCGGCGGCTACACCGGCCCGGGGGTGAAGACCGTCATCCCGCCGCGCGCCGGGGTGAAACTCAGTTCCCGCATCGTCCCCCACCAGGAACCGCACGCCGTGTTCGAACTGGTTCGCGACTTCATCCAGCGCCGCCATCCCGACGCCCGCGTCGAGCTCGAAGCCGCCCTGCCCGCCTACCTCGGCCCCCACACCGGCCCGTATGCCGACGCCGCCCGCGCCGCCGTCGAATACGCCTTCGGTGTCACCCCCGCGTTCGTCCGCGAGGGCGGCTCGATCGGCTCGGTGCTCACCATGGACCGCTATCTGAAGGCTCCCGTGATCCTGCTCGGCCTCAGCTTGCCCAGCCACGGCTACCACGCGCCGAACGAGCACTACGACTGGACTCAGGCCGCCGGCGGCACCAAGATGTTCGCCCACTACTTCGCCCACCTGGCCGCAGGCGGAGCCGAGGGCCGCTGATCCGTCGCGTGCGGGTATGCACGGAGTAGCGTCCAGAGGAAACGTCCGGGATGTGTCGCTGGCCGGGCTGTGCGTCGGACCAGGCGGCCGCGTGACCGGACGACGGCTCAGGACGGACGCGGGAGACGGTCTCATGGCAGCGGTAAGGCTTGACGCACGGCGCATCGTGATCACGCGGGGCCAGCGGCATGGGCGCGGGGCTCGTGCAGACGCTGCCCGGCCTCGGCGCGGAGGTCGTCTCCCTCGACATCACCACCGACCCGGGCGAGCGGATCGCCGCGCAGGCCGGGGCCCGCTTCGTGCCGTGCGACGTCACCGACAAGGACTCGGTCGACACCGCGGTGGCGAAGGCCGTCGCGCACCTCGGCTGCCTGGACGTCCTCATCCACGCCGCGGTCATCGCGCCCGCCGCGCCGGCCGCCGAGCTTTCCCTCGACCACTGGAACAAGATCCTCGCGGTCAACGCCACCGGCACCCTGCTCACCAACCAGGCCGCGTTCACGCACCTGCGGGAGCAGGGCGGCCAGATCATCAACTTCGCCTCCGCCGCCGGCGTGATCGGCTACCCGAACAAGGCCGCCTACGCCGCGAGCAAGGGCACCGTCGTCGCCTGGACCCGCACCGTCGCCGTCGAATGGGCCGGCCACGGCATCACCGTGAACGCGATCGCCCCCGCGATCGAGACGCCGATGTACGAGCGGACCCGCGCCTCGATGACCGCCGCGCACGACGCCGACCTCCAGCGGCAGATCCCGATCGGTGGGAAGCTCGGCGACGTCCAGCGCGACTTCGTCCCCGTGCTCGCCTTCCTCGCCAGCGACGGCGCCCGCTTCATGACCGGCCAGATCTTCCCGGTCGACGGCGGCACCCTGATGATGCGCTGAGACCCGGCCCCGTCACGCCCGGGCGGCTTGCGGCCTGGGCGTATCGGGGGCGGGGGCGAAGGAACCGAGAGGGGACATTACTGATCTTTAATGCGCGATGCCGGTTGGTGGATCATGATGATGGCTCCACGGCCGGTCCGGTGATGGCGAGGTACCTCTCGGGCAGATCGGAACGGTGCCGGACCGGCCCGCGGACGGTTCCCGGCCGGCGCACAACCCCGCCCCCGACCCGTCTCCGACCGGTGATCAAGGTGTTCCGCGGAACTTGCGCCGCGGTCGTCACCGTCGCTGCTGCCACGTCCGCACGGTTCTATCCCGGTCTGGGTCCGGGCCGACGATTACGTTCTGTGGTCGGTGAGGGGGTCGGGAGCGGGGGTGTGCGTGGGAACGGTGCTACCTGGGTCCTTCTGTAGGGACAGACCGGACGCCGAATCCACCAGAGCGACCACATGGGCGCTCTCCCACGCATCCACCCCGAACACCTCACCGCCGCCGTCACGCTCCGCAATCACCACCATGGCCGCGGCCGCGTGACACGGTCATGCAGATTCCGCGGAACCGCCCCCGACCCGGCCGCATCCCACCTCCACCCGACGATCAAGGTGTTCCGCGAGACCGGGACCGGGTGGAATCCACTCCAGTCCGACCCGGTGAATCAAAGATCAGTAGCCGAGTCCTTCAGGACGGGGTTAGCGCGTTGTCGCTGGTCGTTGCTGTCCGTCGATGTATTCGCGCAGCAGTATGAGCGGGGCACCGCCAGCCGATGCGGCGAGAGGTAGGACGGTGACCAGAAGTGCCCGCGCAGGCTGTATCGGTTCACCTGACCGGTGCACTCGGAGCATAGCCGCCGTGCGGAGACGCCCTTGAGGCTGTTCACCAGTGTGGACACCGCGATCTTCGGTGGGTACTCGGCGAGCAGGTGGACGTGGAGTGCGGAGACCACATGCCGGCCATACCTGTCGCCGTCGGATTTGCTCGCAGACAAAGGATGATGGGTGAGGTGACCATCGTCCGCTACCGTTACCGCGCCTACCCCGGGCCGGGGCAGGTTCAGGCGCTTGCGCGGGCGTTCGGTTGTGCCCGGGTCGTGTTCAACGATGCGCTGCGTGCCCGGGACGAGGCGTATGCCGCCGGGGAGCGGATCGGCGATACCGACGTGCAGCGCCGGGTGGTGACGCTGGCGAAGCAGACCCCCGGGCGGGCCTGGGCTCGGTGAGGTGTCGTCGGTGCTGCTCGTGCAGGCCTGTCAGGACGCCCGCCGGGCGTTCCGGAACTGGTTCGACTCTCTGTCCGGAAAACGGAAAGGACGCAAGGTCGGCCATCCCCGGTTCCGGTCACGGAAGGACAACCGGCAGTCGATCCGGCTTACCCGCAATGGTTTTGGGGTGACGCCGCGCGGGGTGCGGGTGGCGAAGGTCGGTGTTCTGCGGCTGGCCTGGTCGCGGGCGTTGCCGTCGGTTCCGTCGTCGGCGACGGTGATCCGGGAGGTGGACGGCCGGTACTACGTGTCGTTCGTCGTTGACGTCGATGACGTCCCTTACCCCGCGGTCGACGCCGAGGTCGGTATAGATCTTGGGTTGGACCGGCTCGCGACCCTGTCGACCGGGGAGATCGTCGCGAACCCGCGCCATCTCCGGTCGCGGCAACGCAGACTCGCCCGCGCGCAGCGGGCGCTCGCCCGCAAGCAGAAGGCGTCGCACGGCGGTCCGCCGGGTGGCGGTCCAGCACCGGAAGGTGCGGGAAACCCGCCGGGATCATCATCACAAGCTGGCTGCTCGGCTGGTCCGCGACAACCAAGCAGTCTACGTCGAGGATCTGGCGGTGGCCGGGCTGGCCCGGACGAAGCTGGCCCGGTCGGTGCACGACGCGGGCTGGGCGATGCTGGTCGGTCTGATCGAACAGAAAGCGGCCCGGCACGGCCGGGTGGTCGTCCGGGTCGGCCGGTTCTTCCCGTCGTCGCAGCTCTGCTCGGCCTGCGGGCGCAAGGACCGGGCCGAAGCCACTGAAGGTCCGGGTGTGGACCTGCCCGGCCTGCCACACCGAACATGATCGTGATCTGAATGCGGCGCGGAACATCCTCGTCGAGGGTCAGCGCCAGGTCGCCGCTGGGCGGAAAGACGAGGCTGCGACGCCGCGTCGGGCGGAGACGGTAAACGCCTGCGGAGCCGACGTGAGACCCGGACCTGTCCGGGCGGCTGGCCGCGAAACAGGAACTCACCGAGGTGCCGCGTGAACCCGCACGGCACGGGAGGAATCCCACCCTTCAAGGCGGAGAGGACGTCAAGTCGACCGGACGTGCCGCAGATCGGGGCGGGTTTGCCGCTGCCGGCGACGGCAATATCGGGGGAGGGACCGGGCGAGGGTGGAAAGTCCCGGGCGATCGGGGCACGAGCGTTGCCGGTGACGGGTCGCGGCCCGCCCGCCGCGGGCCTGAGCGCCGCGTACCGGGACCGGTCGGCGAGGGGAGTGGGCGGACGGCTACGAAGACGGGGACGCGGGTGGGCCACCACGGGGGAGCGTGGCGGTGAGCTCGCGGTGGAACAGCGCCATCGCGGTGCGTGACAGCGGACTGGGTCCGGCGTTCGCGGCCGGTGGCCAGATGGGCCGGTTGATGGCGGCCAGGGACTGGGGGGCCACGTCCCTCGGGCCGCCCGACACGTGGAGCATGAGCCTGCGCACCTGCGCACCTGCGCACCTGCGCACCTGCGCACCTGCGTCGGCCTGTGCCTGGAGTCGCGCTTCTCGGTGGTGGTCACCCGGGGTCCGGAGCTGGCCTACCTCTACAACGATGCCACCATCCCCATCCTCGGCAGTAAGCATCCCGATGCCCTCGGCCGGCCGTTCTGCGAGGTCTGGCCCGAGATCTGGGACTTCACGGGGCCGCTGCTCGACCAGGTGATGTCCGGCGGGGGCGCCACCTGGTCGCAGGACCAGCGACTGCTGATGTTCCGGCACGGCTACTTGGAGGAGACCTACTTCACGTTCTCCTTCGGCCCGGTGCGCGACGCGGAACGCGGCGGGCAGGTCGTCGGCGTGCTGACGACCGCGCAGGAGACGACCCGGCAGATGATCGACACCCGCCGCCTCGCGTGCCTGCGGGATCTCGCCGCCATCGCCTCGCGTCGCGGCGACCAGCGTTCGGTGTGCGCCCGCGCCGCCGCGGTGGCCGGTCACTGGCAGGACGACCTTCCCCATTCTCTCATCCTGCTGCGCGACCAGCGGTGCCCCCACTCGCCGCCGCGGCTGATGGGCTGGTCGGGCCTGGCCGACGAGGGCGCGGCCGCGGACCTGTTCGCCGCGCTCGCGCCGGACGGTCCTGTCCCCGAGGCGACCTGCGTGCTGACGGCGGGGCAGACACGGGTCGTGGACCGGCTGGCGTCGCGGTGCCGGGTGGCTCTCGCCGACGCCTCGCCGCCGTCGAGTTCGGCGCTGGCCGTGCCGTTCGCGAACGGCCGGGACGGCCACCCGATCGGCCTGCTGCTGGCCGGCGTGACCGATCGGCTCGCGCTTGACGCCTCCTACCGCGATTTCGTCGCGCTCGTCGCCGGTCAGATCTCGACCGCCGTCGTGTCGGCCCGCGGCTACGAGGCGGTGCGGGCGCGGGCGGCGCGGGCCCGCCGGCGGGCGCTGCGCGACGGGCTCACCGGACTGCCGAACCGGATGTCGTTCCTCAGCGGGCTCGGGCGGGCCCTCGCTCGGGCCGAGGCCGACGGCTGGCAGGAGCGGGTCGGGCTGCTCTTCGTCGATCTCGACGGTTTCAAGTCGGTCAACGACTCGGCGGGCCATCAGGCGGGTGACTGGGTGCTGCGCGAGATGGCGGCGCGGCTGCGGCGGGCGGTCCGTCCCGGCGACACCGTCGCCCGCCTCGCCGGCGACGAGTTCGCCGTGCTCTGCACGGGGATCACCTCGACGGAGGCCGTCGTCGGCATCGCCGACCGCATCGTCGAGACCGCCGCCGTGCGCTCGCCCGGCGGCGGCCCGTGGGTCACCTCCAGCGTCGGCGTCGCCGTGTCCGGCCCCGGCCTGACCGACCCCCGCGAGATCCTGCACGCCGCCGACATCGCCATGTACGCCGCCAAGAGGCAAGGGACGCCACCGCCGCGTCCTGTTCGACGAGTCCCTGCGCACCCAGGCCACCCGCCGCAGGCCCCGGAACGAGCCGTCCGCTCTTGCTCAAGCCGCCCCCGCGAAACCCGGGCCCGGCCGGGACGGGCTGACCCGGCTCCTACGCCTGAACGGCACCACCAACATCGCCTAGGGACTACACCACCACGCCGGGGTGTCTTCGCCGGGATGTCTTCACCGGGGTGCCAGC
>NZ_CADCWT010000122.1 GCF_902806485.1 Candidatus Frankia alpina
CTCACACCCCGCAACAATTACCCAACCTCACAAATCGACGCCGGGAATGGCTCACTGACCCGGCGCATCTCCCACAAGCCGTAGCAGCGGTTCCCTGCGACCGGGGCCCGCCGACTCCAGGCCCGCGACTCCACCGATCCAGGCCCGCGACCTGACCGACGCATCGCGACCGGACTTCCCCGCGATGTCCGCACGGGCCCTTTCGCGACATACCCTGCGGGCCTTCAGCGGGCGACACGCCCCACAGCCCTTCGCACTCGGCATATCCGGAGTCCCACATCATCATTCATTGTCCTTAGCATTCCAAAGAATGCGCGAAACAAGGCCATGAAGAAAATCGCACCTCGACACCCGGAGGCTTTTTCCGCCGCACGGTAATGCACGCTCGTTGGTCCATCCCGAGCGAGGTCCGATACAGGGAGAGGCCTTCCGGGAAGCTGCGCCGGTGGCTTTCCGCGCCCGCACCCGCGGCGCGGGCCCGGTCCGACCGCGAGTTGCACGGGGCGATGTCCTGGCCGCCGATGATGTTCCACGCAGGGCGGCCTCGGTGACGGCGCCGCCGGGGCTCTGCCAGCGCGCTACGGCCCGCGGCTCGGGGAACGTGCGCAGCCGGGGGGGTGACCGGATGTGGCTCCCAGTCCGGGGTGTCGAGGCCACCCCGGCGCCGCACGCCGCACGCCGCGCGCCCGACGCCGACGGCCGGCGCATCCGGCGCCCGGCCAAGGCATCCGCATTCGGCGAGAAACCAGCGCACCAGCCGAAAACAGGGACCTATGCATCGCCATAGGCGCGGAAATCGGCTGTCGTCGCCGGCAAGAGCCGTCTTCCCACCACGGCCGGCGCCGCGCACCGGCGTGGCCGGCGCGGCGGCGCCGCCCGGGGCGCGATCGTCACCGCCGGCCGCCCGCGGCTCACCGCCGCCGAGCTGACCTGCGCCGTCGCGCCGTCCCCTGCGGGCGCCGCCCACCCGGACGCCGGCGGCGCCCGGCCTCGACGCCGCACCGGCCGGCACCCGCCTCGCCGATGCGTGCCGACCCGGACGCCGCACGCACACAGCACGGAACATGCCGACACCCGCCGTTCACCGGTGAGCGCGCCCGACGCGGTCCACGCTGCACCCCGGCCCCGGCGCGGGCGCGAGCCGCACCCGGCACAGGCCGTGACATCCGGCGGGATCCGGCCCGGTGCCCGCGGGTGGTGTGCGCGGTTTCATCAGCGGCGGGCAGGCCGTGCAGCGACGCCGAGGGTCCGCCGTGCTGCGGTGCGCCGATCGTCGACGCCCGGCAGCCGCGAACGAGAAGCGGTGAGAAGAGGATGGTGGTCCGCCGTGCGTGTGGACATCTGGAGCGACGTCGTCTGCCCGTGGTGCTACGTCGGCAAGGCCCGGTTCGACCGGGCGCTGGCCACGTTCGCCCATCGCGACGAGGTGCAGGTGCGCTTCCACTCCTACGAGCTGAACCCGACCCTGCCCCGCGGTCGGTCCGAGTCGCTGCTCGCCGCGCTGGCACGCAAGTTCAGCGACGTGCCGGCCGACGAGATCGAGGGCATGGAGCACCGCGTCGCCGACGCCGCCCGTGACGAGGGGCTGGCTTACCGTTCCGACCGGCGCAACGGCAACACCTTCGACCTGCACCGGTTGCTGCACCTGGCCGGCGAGGCGGGGCGGCAGGCCGAGGCGGTCACCGCGCTCAACCAGGCGCATTTCGGTGCCGGCCGGGACGTGTTCGACCACGACATCGCCGTCGAGGTGTGCACCAGCGCCGGTCTGGCGCCCGCCGAGGTGCGCCGGGTCCTGACCGGCGACGACTACACCGAGCGGGTGTTCGCCGACGAGCGGGCCGCCCACGACATGCGCGTCACCGGGGTGCCGTTCTTCGTCATCGACCGCACCCTGGCGGTGACCGGAGCGCGCCCGGCGGACCTGTTCGCCCGCACCCTCGACCAGGCGTGGGCGCGCCGCGCGCAGCGGGTCGCGTGACCGAATCCGATACGGTCCACAGCATGATCAGCGCCCAGGGGCCGGCAGGAGAAGACACCGACGTCACCATCGACGTCGACGCACGCGAGCTGCACCGCCGGCATGCGCCGTCGCCGTCGGCGTTCACGCTCGTGCACACCCACTGCCGCATCGTGTGGGACATCGCCGCCGGGCTGCTGGCCGCGGGGCGCCGCGCCGCAGGCCGACGCGGGGCTGGTACGCACCGGGGCGCTGCTGCACGACATCGGCGTCTACCGGCTCTACGACGACGCCGGCCAGCTCGATCACGCCCAGTACCTGCGCCACGGGGTCCTCGGCCATGAGCTGCTCGCCGCCGACGGGCTGCCCGAGACCGTCTGCCATTTCGCCTCCTGCCACACCGGCGTCGGGCTGACCCGCGACGACATCACCCGCGGCGACCTGCCGCTGCCCCCGGGGGACTACGTCGCGCGGACCGTCGGGGAACGGCTCGTCATGTACGCCGACAAGTTCCACTCGAAGAGCCATCCGCCGAGCTTTGTGACCGCGGACGCCTACCGCGGCTATGTTCGCCGCTTCGGCGCGGACAAGGCGGCCCGGTTCGACGAGCTGACCGCCGAGTTCGGCGTGCCGGACCTCGCCACCCTCGCCGCCCGCCACGGCATGACCGTCCGCGGCGGCTGAGCAGCCGCGATGCTCGCCCGCCGCGGCGGGCCGCAGGCTCAGCTCGGCGCGGCGCAGCAGCTCGGCGAGGGTGCCGACCTGCGCGGGGTCGTCGGGCATCACCGTGCCCACGGATCCTGCACGGGCAGGGGGACGCCGAGGCGGCCAGCGATGCGGCGGAGGCGAACGCGGACATCTCCCGCAGCCCGGCCTCGCCGAGGCGGTGTATCCCGACGTTCCCGGCACTGGAGAGCTGCTCGCACGCCTGGGCCCGGTCGTCGTCGCCGACCAGCCGGTAGGCGTCGGCGAGAGCACACAGCACCGTCGGATAAAACCCGTACAACGGCAGCGGCACCTCGCAGTGCGCAAGATAGGACTGGCGGACCTGCTCGGCAGCGGTCACCGCCCGCAGGCACCAGCAGAGCCGGTCGTGCGGGTCGTCCTGCAGCTCGGCCATCAACCGGGCGCAGTCGACGCGCAGGGGGGCGTCGTCGATCGGGCTCAGCTGCTGCCACACCACGGCGAGCAGGCGGCGGGCGGCCTGGGGACGGCCGCCGCGGGCCAACGCGAGGCCGCGTTCGATCCGCCCCGCCCGGGGGTCCGTTGCATGCATGGGCCATCCTCCTCCAGCTGTGACCGCCACGGTGCAGGGCGGCAGGTGGTCACGGCGATCACGATAGGACGCGGCACCGACAGTTTCCGTGCCCACAGCGCCGAGCGCCGAGCGCTACGACTGCTGGCCCAGACGGATCGCCCGGGGAACGTGACGGAATATCGTTGCCGGGATGACCCTCCTGGCCCGGCCCGCCGCCCGGTGAACGGTGAGATCGTGGCCCACGGCGACGCCGTGCGCTCCACCGACGCCGTCACCCCCCGCGCGCTGCCCGCCCCGCCGGGGCCGGCCGCCGCCGGCGGCGGCGCGGCGCCGGAGCTGCCCGCCGACCTGGCCGCACGGGTCGGGGACTACGCCCGCGCGGCACGGTCGGCGTCGACGTGGCGCGCCTACGACAGCGACCTGCGCCAGTTCCGCGCCTGGTGCGCCCACCAGCCGGCCGCACCCAGCGCGCTGCCGGCGAGCCCGGCCATCGTCGCCGGCTACCTGGCCACACTCGCCGACGCCGGCTACCGGCCCTCGACAATCCGCCGCCGCCTCGCCGCGATCTCCGTGGCCCACCGGCTCGCCGGCCAGCCCAACCCGGCCACCGCACCGGAGGTCGGCGCCGTCTGGGACGGCATCCGCCGCACCCGCGGGATGCGCCCCACCCGCAAGACCGCCCTGGACACCGACCTGCTCACCCGGGTCGTGGCGGGCCTGCGCGACGACGACGTCGCCGACCTGCGTGACCGGGCGCTGCTGCTCATCGGCTTCGCCGGCTGCCTGCGCCGCTCCGAACTGGTCGGCCTCGACGTCGCCGACCTGGAGGAGACACCCGACGGTCTCATCCTCACGATCCGGATGTCCAAGACCGACCAGGAGGGCGCCGGGGCGCTGGTCGGCATCGCCTACGGCTCCTACCGGCCGACCTGCCCGGTGCGGGCGTGGCGGGCCTGGGCGGACGGCGCCGGGTTGCGCGAGGGCCCGGCGTTTCGCGCGGTCAACCGGCACGGCCACGTCGGCGCGACGCGGCTCTACCCCGGGTCGGTGGCCCGCATCGTGCAGCGCCGCGTCGCCGCCGCCGGGCTCGACCCCGCCGACTTCGCCGGGCATTCGCTGCGCTCCGGGTTCGCCACCGCCGCCGCCCGCGCCGGCGTCGCCGACCGGTCGATCATGCGCCAGGGTCGCTGGCGCTCGTCCGCGTCCCTCGACGGCTACATCCGCGCCGGGCGCCTGTTCGACCGCGACAACCCCTCCGGCCGCGTCGGCCTGTGACCTACCGACGGCGCTCCGGCTGCTCCTGCGGGCCGCAGGAGCAGCCGAGACACCTGCGAACACGGCGCAAGAACGAAGGCCCTGTGCCTGGACGAGTAATCCCGACTCCTCTCTCTGACGCTAGGTAGTCATTTATCGCCCCTGCTGTCGCCGCACGGCAGCGGCCGCCAGCGCCGGCGCTGGCGCGCCCGCCTGGTTTCCGGCCAGATTGCGGCCGGATCGTGCCGAGGTCTAGTCACGGTTTTTCGGCCGAAAACCGTGACTACGCCTCGGCACGATTTCGCGCACAGCTGATCACAGAAAGATACGGAGAGGTGGTGGCCGGCGGATGCACCGAGTCGCGGCTGCGCCCCTGCTGCGCCGCGGCGGCGGGCCCGCGCCGGTTCGCCCACGCCCACGGCCGCGGATCCGGGCCCTGCGGACGGCGGGTTCGGCCCGGTCGAGGCTGGCGGGGACGGGCCTGCAGGCTGGGCAGGCTCCGAGCGGCGTGATCGGCCGCACCGCCGTAAAGACAGAACGACCATGATCGTGTTCTCGTCCGTCGATGAGCGTGGCAGGCTACCGGGTGTGAGCATGGGTGGCGCCGCGGCGGAGTCGGACCACGGCACGGGCGCGGACACCCCCCATCCCGGCGGCTCCGGCGGTCCGGGCGGCGAGGTCCAGGCGCCGTCGGCGGGCCCGTCGTGGGACATCATCGTGTCCCACGCCATCGCCGAGCCGGACGCGGCCTGGGCGCGCTGGCTGTGCTGGCAGCTCGCCCACGCCGGCTATCGGGTGCTCAGCCACCCGCTGGTCGCCGCCGGCCCGTCGGCGCAGGCGGCGGGCAGATCTGCACCGGTCGATCTCGACCGCCATCACACTCTCGGTGGAGAGATCCTCGTCATCTGGTCGGCGGCGTACCGGGCGCAGACGGCCCGGTCGGCCGACGCCGGGGTGGGCCGGCCCGGGCCGAACGCCGATCCCTGCGCCAGCCCCCGTCCCCCCGGGGCGAGGCGGCCACTGGCCGGCGCCGGGACAGGCACGGGGTCGCGCCCGGCCCCGGCCCCGTCGCCGTCGCCGACCGCCGCCGACGGCCCCGATGGTGGTGGACCCGGCGGTCGGATCATCCTGGTGCGTATCGAGGACTGCTCGCGGCCCGCACCGTTCGCCGGCCTGCTCGCCTTCGACCTGTTCGGCCTGGACGCGACGCTCGCGCGGGACTGGCTGCTGCGCCAGGTCACCGTCGTCGCTCCCCGGCCCACGGCCGATCTCGCCCCCCCACCGTTCCCCGCCACCACGTTCAGCGCCTCCGGTAGCGCCACCGACGCTCGGCCGACCTCCGACCGACCCGCCGGCAGCGGACGGCCCCCGCCCGCCCCGCCGGCGGGCGCACATGCAGGCGGTGCGACGTTCACCGACGCTGACGCCGACGCCGACATCCAGCGCACCCGCGACCTGTCCGCCGCCCGCCGCCTGGCAGTCCTGGGCGAGGACCGCGGACATCCGATGAGCGTCGCCTTCAGCCCGACCGCCCCGCTGGTCGCCACCGCCGGCACCGACACCACCGTGCGACTGTGGCAGGCGGCGTTCCCCGACCCCCCGCGCCTGATCGCCGCCGTCGGCTACGGCCGGCGGATCAACCAGGAGTGGGCGCGGGCGGTGACGTTCAGTCCCGACGGGCGGATCCTCGCCGCCGCCGGCGACGCGGGCACCACGGTGCTGTGGCAGGTCGCCGACCCGGCCCACCCGGTGGCGCTGATGACGCTGACCGGTCACCGCGGCTACCTGCACGACCTCGGGTTCAGCCCCGGCGGCACCCTGCTGGCCACCGCCGGTGACGACCGGGCGGTGCTGCTGTGGGACCTCGCCGAGCCGGGGGTGCCACGGCGCGCGGCGATCCTCGCCGGGCATCGCAACGCCGTGCGGGCGGTGGCGTTCAGCCCCGACGGCGCCCTGCTGGCCACCGGCGCCGAGGACCGCACCATCATCCTGTGGGATCTCGCCGACCCGACCCACCCGAGCGCCACCGTGACGCTGACCGGCGCCCGCGGACCGGTGTTCACCGTGGCGTTCAGCCCGGACGGCGACCTGCTCGCCGCCGCCGGCAAGGACCGCACGGTGCGGGTCTACTCGGTGGCCGACCCCACCACCGAAACGGTCCTCGCCGAGATCACCGACCATCGCCGCGCCGTGCACGCCGTCACCTTCAGCCCCGACGGCACCCTGCTGGCCGCCGGCAGCGGCGACCGCACCGCCACCGTGCGCGACATCACCGACCCCGATCACCCCGGCCCCGCCCACCGCCTGCCCGTCCACGCCGGCCCCGTCCAGGACGTCGCC
Organism: Candidatus Frankia alpina; assembly: GCF_902806485.1. Lineage (GTDB taxonomy): Bacteria > Actinomycetota > Actinomycetes > Frankiales > Frankiaceae > Frankia > Frankia alpina. The sequence goes on from NZ_CADCWT010000122.1 coordinate 6,810, forward strand.
TTCGCCCCCGACAGCCGCCTGCTGGCCACTGCCGGCGCCGACCGCCTCACCATCATCTGGGATCTGTTCCCGACTCCACCCACCGCCGCCCGCTGACCGACCCGGACGCGCGGCGCGGTACCGCGGAACACCATGATCACCGGACGGTCTGCCGGCGGATAGGAGCATTGAATGCGACGGCGACGGCGACGGCGTCCTGCGATCATCGCGCTGCTCGGCGTCGACGGTGTGGGCAAGACCACCCAGGCGCGGTTACTCGCCCGCACCCTGAGCGCCGCCGGGCAGCCGGCCAGCTACTTCGAGAACGGCGGCGGCCGCCCGATCGTCGACGCGCTCGCCCGGCTGCTGGGCCGCCGCGACGGCCCCGACCTGCTCGGCTCCCGCGTCCACGTCGCCGTCGAGGCGACGTTCCGCGGGCTGGCGATCACCCGCGCGCTGGCACTGTCCCGCCTCACCGGCCGCATCGCGGTCATGGACCGCTACACCTACTGCCAGTATGCGGTCATGCGGCTGCGCGGCGACGGCGACGGGCGGCGGGTGCGCGCCGCCTACCGCCGTTTCCCCACCCCCGACCTGGTGGTGCTGTTCACCGTCCCGGCAGCACTCGCCCAGCAGCGGGTCGAACGCCGCGGCCGCGACCATGAGGAACTCGACCGGTTGATCGCCTTCGCCGAGGCCTACGCCGGCCTGCCGGAAGCTCCCACGTTCCACGAGCTGCCCGCCTCCGCCACCACCGACGAGGTCCACACGGCCCTGTTCCCGCTGGTCACCGCCTCCCTCGGCCGCTGACCCGGCCGCCCTGGCGCGCGGCCGCGGGCCGCTCACCTGGCCAGGAAACGGGCCAGGCGCAGACCCACGTCGTCGAGGCGCAACGTCGGATGGCTGCGGCGACGCACCGAGGCCCGGCAGCTCCACGCCTCGTCGAACCATCCGCCGCCGCGCAGCACCCGGTAGGTGCCGTAGACCTCGGCGTCGTAGACGTCCCAGCACCATTCCCACACGTTGCCCAGCATGTCGTGCAGGCCCCACCCGTTGGGCGCCCGGCCGCCGACCTCATGCGGCCGCTCGCCGGCGTTGGCGCGATACCAGGCGATGTCGTCGAGCCGGCCGTAGCGGGGCCCCGTCGTGCCGGCGCGGCAGGCGTGTTCCCACTCCGCTTCGGTCGGCAGCCGGTATCCGTCAGCGCCGGCGTCGCAGGTCACCGTCTCGCTGTCATCGTCACTGAGGGGTGCGCCCTCGACGACGGCGGGCAACCGGTACACCGGCGCGAGCCCCTCGTGTCGGGACAGGGCGTTGCAGAATCCGGACGGCGTCCCACCAGCAGACGCCCTCGACGGGCAGCCGATCACCCTGAACGCTGCTCGGCCGCCAGCCGGTAGGAGGCGAGCTCCACCGACCAACGGCGCTGGGTGCGCCGGTCCGACAGCGTCACCTCCCCGGGCGGGATGGTAACCATCTCGGCGGACGTGACCGGCTGCATTCCAACGGCCACTGGCCGGCCTCGGGGCGACACCGAAGACTCGTCCTGCTCGATCAACGCGAAGAAGGTGTTGGCCGCGACGTAGACGAGCTCGAAGGGGCCGCCGGGGGCGTCGACGTCGGTGAAGTCGCCAACCACAGTGGTGATGTCGGATCCGCCGGGTTTGTCGTGGAGGCGGGCCAGCATTCGCGGGGAGGCGTCGATGCCGACGACCGTCGTCCCGCGGGCCGCCAGTCGACGGGCATAGCAACGTCGGCCAGCTGGGGATGCCGCTCGTCGTACACGTCGGCGATGCGTTCGCCGTAGGCCGCAGGGTCGAAGTCGGTGTCGCGATGGGCCATGGTCGTCAGGGTGGCATCCGCACGCAGCCGGGCGCATCCCGTTTTTCGGTGCCAGGGCTGAGCGGCCGTCCCTGGGGCAGAAAGGCGAGGGCCGCGCGGAGGTTGCGTTCGACGATCTCAGGCTCGACCCGGGAGAGCGGGCCCGGATCGTCCTCATCCTCGGCGCCGGCCGTGTTCGACCGTCGCCTCGCTCTGGGCTGCGGCCGGCCGGGTGGGGGGCGCCGTCCAGTGCGCGGGGCGGGTCAGCGCCGCAGGCAAGGTCGTGGCCTCGTCGCCGCGGGCGGCGTCGAGCTGGGCCTGCACGACGAACAACGCCCCGCGCAGGTCCGCGCCGCTCACCTCGGCGCCGCGTAGATCCGCCCCGTGTAGGTCGGCGCCCCGTAGGTCGGCGCCGCGCAGGTCCGCCTCGATCAGCAGCCGGCCGGTCAGCTGCGCGCCCCGCAGGTCAACGCCGGCCAGGCGCGCGCCGACCAGGTCGATTCCGAGGTCTCGTGGGCTCCCCGCGCCGAGGTCGCGTCCCCGTCCCCGTCCCCGTCCGCGGGCGGTGGGACGGCCCGCCGCGTCGACCCGCCCGGTGCGCAGCAGGGCGCTGGCGTGGGTGAGCAGGTCGTGCACGGTGCGGCGGTGGGCGGGCAGGTCCGCGGCGAGCAGGGTGCCGGCGTCGGCGCCGGTGAGGGCGACGGTCGCGGCGGTGGTGGCGTCCACCTCGGCGAGCAGGCCGGCGCGGGCGGCGACGTCGGCCGACGGACGGTCTGCGGCCGGCGGCGCGGCGAGCAGGCTACGGGCCTCGGCGAGGTGGTGCAGGGACTCGTGCAAGGTGCGCATGACGGCGAACGCGTCGAACATCGACGCGGCGTCGCCGGGATGGGTCCGCCAGTCCCGGCCGGCGAAGGTGACCTGGCTGACCTGCTGGCCGGCGCCGAAGCAGTCGAACACCGTGCAGCCGCGGAACCCGCGGGGACGCAGCTCGTCGTGGATGGAGCAGTCGTGGCGTGCGCTCAGATGCCGGCACGGCGTCCCCGGCGCCTTGCTGATCGGGAAGTCCGCCGAGGTGGCGAAGCCCGGGGCGACGCAGCACAGCGCGAAGCAGTTCCCACAGTCGGCCGCCCACCGCGGACGGGCGGGGTCGGTCACCGCAGGGGCCTCCTCGACGTCGACGGATATGTCATGCTGGCGGACGCGACAGCTTCGGGAGGAAGCCGGTGCGAATCCGGCGCGGTCCCGCCACTGTCACCGGGAAGTGCGTCTTCCCGGGTGGGTCCACCAGCGCGACGCGGCGCGGGCGGCCCCTCCGGTGATCGTCACACCCCGGCCGGGAGCAGATCTTCCGGTGCTGGGGAGTGGCAGTCGGGTCACGGCCGCAGCGTGCGGCTGGAAGGCCGAGGACGCGCGCTGATCCGGGAGCCGGGATACTCCGGCCGTCGCAGGTGATGACCAAGGGCGAGGACCCTCCGGGAGGACATCAGCATGCCTGCACCACCGTCCCATCGATCCCATCGGCCCGATCGGCGTCTGGTCGCGGCGGCACGGGCGTGGTGAACTTCCCGCTGTCCGCCGTCGTCGGCGCCGACGACCTGCGCCTGGCGCTGCTGCTCAACGCGGTCAGCCCGACGCTCGGCGGCGTGCTCGTGCGCGGCGAGAAGGGCACCGCCAAATCCACCGCGGTGCGGGGGCTGGCGGCGCTGCTGCCCGGCGTCGAGGTGGTCGTCGGCTGCCGGTTCGCCTGCGCGCCGAGCGCGCCGAACCCGGACTGCCCCGACGGCCCGCATCCTGACGGCACGGCGCACGCCACCCGGGCGGCGCGGCTCGTCGAGCTGCCCGTCGGCGCCTCCGAGGACCGCGTCACCGGGTCCGTCGACCTCGACCGGGCGCTCGCCGAGGGAGTCAGCGTGCTGCGCCCCGGGCTGCTGGCCGCCGCCCACCGCGGCATCCTCTACGTCGACGAGGTCAACCTCCTCGGTGATCATCTTGTCGATCTACTGCTCGACGCCGCCGCGCTCGGCGTCGCCCACGTCGAACGCGACGGGGTGTCGGTGCGTCATCCGGCGTCGTTCCTGCTGGTGGGGACGATGAACCCGGAGGAGGGGGAGCTGCGCCCGCAGCTGCTCGACCGGTTCGGGCTGACCGTGCAGGTCACCGCCAGCCGCGACCCGGTGCTGCGCGCGCAGGTCGTGCGCCGCCGGCTGGCGTTCGAGACCGACCCGGTGGCGTTCGCCGCCGCCTGGGCGCCGGCGGAAGCACAGCTCGCCGCCCGGGTCGCCGATGCCCGCGCCCGCCTGCGCGCCGTCACGCTGACCGACGCGGCGCTGCGCGCGGTGAGCACGGTGTGCGCCGGGGTCGACGTCGACGGGATGCGCGCGGACGTCGTCCTGGCGAAGACGGCGATGGCGCTGGCCGCCTGGTCCGGGCACGGCACGGTCCGCGCCGCCGACATCCGCGCCGGTGCCCGCCTGGCCCTGCCGCACCGCCGCCGCCGCGGCCCGTTCGACGCCCCCGACCTCGACGACGCCACCCTCGACACCGTCCTCGACGCCGCGCTCGACGGCCTCGACGCCACCGCCGACGCGGAACTCACCGCGCTCGCCGACCCGGCCACCAACACCGCCGACGCCACCCGCACAGCCGACGGCGACACTGCCGACACAGCCGGTGACGGCGATGGGTTGCGACAGAACGCGACCGGCGGCGACGGCAGCGAGACCGGCCTCGACGGCCTCGGACCGCACGGCCGCAACCCGCACCCGGACGACGACCCCGACGGCGACGGCCCGGACGGCGGCGGTCCTGGTAGCGGCGGTTCGGACAGCGACGACGACCGCCCCGGCCCCGGCGGCCGACTCGGTGCCGGCTCCGGGCCGGCCGGGCGAGAACCCGCGGACGGCGCCGACCCGGCGACCGGCCCGGACGCACCATCCGGCGCCGGCGATCCGCAGCTGCCCGCCGCACCGCACCTGGCCCCCACCGGCTCACTCGACCCAGGCGGCGCCGGGGCGGCGGTCGGGGTCGCCGGGGCGCCCGGGGCGGCGTTTCGGCCGCGGCTGTTCACCATCGCCGGCCTGGGCACCGCCGCCGGGGCCGCCGGGCGCCGTTCCCTGGCCCGCGGTAGCCGCGGGGCGGTGGTCACCACCGCCGCCGACGCCCCCGGGGTGCACCTGCCCGCCACCCTGCTGGCCGCCGCCCCCCACCAGCACGCCCGCGGCCGGCGCGGAGCGGCCCCGATCGTCCTGCCCGCCGACCGCCGCGGCGCGGTGCGGGTGGGCCGCGAGGGCAACCTGGTGCTGTTCGTCGTCGACGCCAGCGGGTCGATGGCCGCCCAGGCGCGGATGACCCTGGTCACCACCGCCGTGCTGGCCCTGCTCGTCGATGCCTACCAGCGCCGCGACCGCATCGGCATGATCACCTTCCGGGGGTCCGGGGCCGAGGTCGTGCTCGCCCCCACCGCCAGCGTCGAGGTCGGCGCCGCCCGGCTGCGGGCCCTGCCGACCGGCGGGCGCACCCCGCTGGCCGCCGGGCTCACCCGCGCCGGGCAGGTGCTGCGCGCCGAACGGCGCCGCGACCCGGCGCGGCGCGCCCTGCTCGTCGTCGTCACCGACGGACGCGCCACCGCCGGCGCCGACCCGCTGCCGGTGGCCCGCGCCCTGGTCCGCGCCGCAGGCGGGCCGGGTGGATCCGCCACCGGCCACCCCGGCGGCGCCGGGCGCGGCGCGGCGGGGGGCGGCGCGGGCCGCGGCGGGCTGGCCAGCGTCGTCGTCGACTGCGAAAGCGGCTTCCTGCGTCTGGGCCTCGCCGGCCGGCTCGCCCACGCCCTCGGCGGGATCACGATCGGGCTCGACGCTCTGCCACTGCTGGCCCCACCACCACCACCGGCGCCGTCGCCGTCGCCGTCACGGGCGGGAAAGGTGGCCTGAGATGGCACCGCAGGGGCAGCCGGCCAGCGTCCCCGACGACGGCCTGACCACCCGCGAACGCCGCGACCGGCCGCTGCTGATCGTCCACACCGGCGACGGCAAAGGCAAGTCGACCGCCGCGTTCGGCCTGGCGTTGCGCGCCTGGTCGCAGGGCTGGCCGGTCGGAGTGTTCCAGTTCGTCAAGTCCGCCAAGTGGCGCATCGGCGAGGAACGCGCCCTGGGCGTGCTGGCCGACTCCGGCGAAGGCGGCCACGTCGACTGGCACAAGATGGGCTCCGGGTGGAGCTGGGTGCAGGGCCGCGTCGACCCCGACGGTGATCCCGCCGCCGCCGCGGCCGAGGGCTGGGCGCAGATCCGCCGCGATTTGGCCGCCGAAACCTACCGGCTCTACGTCCTCGACGAGATGACCTACCCGCTGCGCTGGGGCTGGCTCGACGTCGCCGAGGTCGTCGACACCCTGCGCACCCGCCCGGGCCGCCAGCATGTCGTCGTCACCGGCCGCGCCGCCCCGCAGGAGCTGCTCGACGCCGCCGACCTCGTCACCGAGATGACCAAGATCCGTCATCCGATGGACGCCGGGCAGAAGGGCCAGCGGGGCATCGAATGGTGAGCGCCCCCCTCGACCTGCCCCGCCTCGTGCTGGCCGCCCCGACCAGCGGCGCCGGCAAGACGACGGTCACCACCGGGCTGATGGCCGCGCTGCGCGCCCGCGGCCTGCGGGTCTCCCCGCACAAGGTCGGCCCCGACTACATCGACCCCGGCTACCATGCGCTGGCCACCGGCCGCCCCGGACGCAACCTCGACGCGGTGCTCTGCGGCCCGGCGCGCCTGGCCCCGCTGTTCGCCCACGGCGCCACCGGCGCCGACATCGCCGTCGTCGAAGGGGTGATGGGCCTGTTCGACGGGGTCGCCCGCCCGCAGCCCGGCGAGGCCGCCGACCACGCCTCCACCGCGCATGTCGCCCGCCTGCTCGACGCCCCGGTGATCCTCGTCGTCGACGTCTCCGGCGCCGCCCGTTCCCTCGCCGCACTCGTCGCCGGGTTCCGCGCCTTCGACCGGCGCCTCCACCTCGCCGGGGTGATCCTCAACCGGGTCGGCTCCCCGCGCCACCGCGAGCTGCTCACCGAGGCGCTCGCCGACATCGGGATAGCCGTGTTCGGCGCCGTCCCCCGCGAGCAGGCCGTACACACCCCGTCACGCCATCTCGGCCTGGTGCCCGCCGCCGAACGCCGCCCGGCCGCCGTCGACGCCGTCGACCGCCTCGGCGCGCTCATCGCCGCCTCCTGCGACCTCGACGGCCTGCTACGCGTCGCCCGCGCCGCCCCCCCGCTGCGCACCGACGCCTGGGACCCGACCACCGCCCTCGCCCTCGCCGCGGCGGGAGATGCCGCAGCGGCGGACACGTCGGTCGTAGCCGCGCAGATGGGAGATGCCGCGGTGGGGGAGCCCCGGGTGGCAGGTGCGGCGGGCGGGCGACCGGTGCGGGTCGCGGTCGCCGGCGGGGCGGCGTTCACCTTCGGCTACGCCGAACACGTCGAACTGCTCACCGCCGCCGGCGCGCACGTCGTCGTCGTCGACCCGCTGCGCGACGACACGCTGCCCGCCGGCACCGACGCACTGATCATCGGCGGGGGTTTCCCCGAGGAACACGTCGGCGCGCTCACCGCGAACACCCGGCTGCGCGCCGAGATCGCCGCCTTCGCCGCCCGCGGCGCCCCCGTCGTCGCCGAATGCGCCGGGCTGCTCTACCTGGCCCGCAGCCTCGACGGCGCGCCGATGTGCGCCGTCCTCGACGTCGACGCGGTGATGGGCCCGCGGCTCACCCTCGGCTACCGCCGCGCCGTCGCCGCCACCTCCAGC
>NZ_CADCWT010000123.1 GCF_902806485.1 Candidatus Frankia alpina
ATCCGTCACCAGATCGCTTGAAACCACAACTCAACGACACCTAACAAAGCCCTACTAGAAGCTCTCGACCATCAGCGCGAAATGCCGCCATTTCGGCGAGTACGGCGGCTCGGGGTCGACCTCGTCGTCCTCGCACGTGGCGAAGTACGACTGGCACGCCGCCGTGTTCACGTCGCGGCGGCCGGGGACCAGCGCCAGGCGCTACCGGGACAGCCCCCATGAGCCGAGCAGCTCCTCGACGTCGACCGCGCTGTCCTCCCGACCGACCCGCAGCCCGGGCAGGTGCAGTACGGTCACCGCCTCGCGCGGCCCGGCGTCGCTGCCGCGGCCGGGGAACGGGGGTGGGCCAGCGGTGGCCGGCTTCGGCGATGGCACGCCGCCACCGCTGGTGGTGATGGTGACGGAGACGGGCCCTGGGCAGGGGATCTGGTCGGTGGCGCCGGGACGCCGTGGCCCGTGCAGACCGGTGACCAGTCGCCGCTCGGCCTCGCGCTCGTCGCAGCCCACCAGGTCGACGTGGGACAACCGAGCCAGCAGCGGTGACGGCTCGCAGGCGGCGACCAGCACCGGGACGAGGAAGCCGTCTCGCTGCTGAGCCCGCGTCAACGCGGCCTCGTGTTCGGCCCGGCCGTAGGTGGCCGGATCGAAGTAGTGCGGTGACACGATCGCCACCATTCGGTCCGCGGTCGCGAGCGCGGCGTCCATCCGCCCGATGAAGCTGCTGCCCGCGGGCCAGTCCCACTCGTCGTATTCGACGACGAAGCCGGACCGGCCGAGCCGGTCCGCCACCCAGCGGGCCCACGGCCGGTCCGGACCCGCCACGCTGATGAACAGCCGCCCGCCGGGCCCGCCGGCTACGCCCCCCATGAACGCAACGTGGCAGATTCGGTGCGATGCGCGCAATCCGGGTGTTCCGCCGGCTCGTTTGGATCGCCGTTGGCGGCGGCTCCGTCGCCGATCAGCTCTGGAACGGTTCGACGGTGCGGGCGCGGTGCAGTGCCCGGCCCCACCAGCCCATCCGGTCGAGCAGCGCGGTGGCGGCGGCGGCCGGTGCGGCGCCGGTCGTCACCCGGCCGTCCGGGGCGAAGTCGGCGGCGTTCGCGCTGTGGAAGCTCACGCCGTCGCGGACGGTCACGGCGTGCTGCTCGGCGAAGACGGCGCGTAGGTGTTCGACGGCCCGCAGGCCGCCGTTCATCCCGCCGTAGGAGACGAACCCGACGGGCTTGGCGAACCACTGCTCGCGGTAGGTGTCGATGAGATGCTTGAGCGCCGCCGGGTAGCTGTGGTTGTACTCCGGGGTGACGACGACGAACCCGTCCGCGGCGGCGAGGCGTTGCCCGAGCGTGCGGACGAGCCGCTCGGACGGCGTGTCGGGGGCGACGGCCAGGTCGGCGGGCAGCGGGAACTCGGCCAGGTCGAGGACGTCGAGGTGGACGTCGTCGCGGTCACCGGCGCGGCCGGCGAACCAGCCCGCGACGGCCGGCCCCAGCCGCCCCGCCCGCACGCTGCCGACGATCAGGGCGAGGGCGAGTGGGCGGGGGGCCTCGTCGGTGGGGGTCGGGAAGATCGGTGGCGGCGAGGTTGGCACAGGACGGCCTCCATCCAGGCGTCGCGTCGGGTGCCGTGGTGGTCACCCGATCACGTTCACTCAGCCTGGAAGATGAACCCGACTTCATGTCAAGGGCACCGCTCCCCACGTCCACCGCTCGGCGTGGTCCGCTTCGCGCGGTCACGGGTGCAGCGCGGCGATGCAGATCCGCACGAGGTGGCGGGTGCCGGCGGACCAGCGGATGCGCGACGATGGAGCGTTCGTCGCCGGGCTCGCGTTTCACCCCGAGACCGTGGGTGATGTACCGGCCCGTCGCCAGCGCCCGCACCTGTGGGGTCAGCGCCTGGTAGGCGGCGACGCCGCTGGCCCACAGCGTGTCGTTGCCCGCGGGCGGCCCGCGCACGGCCCGCAGGACCGTTGCCTCCGGCGGCGGGGGCAGGCTGCTGGCGTCGAAATGCCAGCCGACGCTGCCGCCGTGGACCTCATGCACGCCGGGTCGACGACGCTGGTGAACACCAGGATCGGCCCGAACGCCTCGGCGAACGCGACCTGGCCGGCCGTGTCCAGCGACTGGTCCCGCCAGACCAGGACCCCGTGCTGGAAGAGAAGCGTACGGATCAGTGCACGTCGTTCCGGGGTCAGGTCCGTTCGGAGGTCCATTCCGGTGACTTCCGCGCCGAGTGTCGGAGACAGGGGTCGGATGGCGAGGTCGGCGGTCGCCGGAGACATGTGTCGAGTCAATGCACTCGTCCATGGGCGATGGGCGTGGATGGCTGGGCGCCGGACGTGGGCCGGGCGTGGGCCGGGCGTCGAGGGCAGGCGGGGAGCCCGGCGGAACGCCGACGGTGACCGGAACCGTCGAGGTCGCCGGCGTCGAGGCGGCCACGGCCACCGCCGCTCACGGGCTTGCCGACGGCATGCGTAGCTGGACCGGATTCGCGCGCCCCAACCGGGCGGGCACCTCTTCGGCGAGGGCGACGTGGGCAGCGAACCACATCTGTCCGGATGCCGGGATCGGTTCACTGTTACAGCTGGGTAAAAACCGCAGGTGGCGTTCTCCGGCATTCGACCGGAAGGTGCGGTGATAGTCGTCCGTTCCCGGAGTGCTGTCGGCGGTGATGCCGGGGGTCCCGTCGAGGCCGGCAGGCGGGGCCTGCGGATCGGCTGGCGGCGGCGACGCCCGCGGGTAAAATTTGGCCTGCCTGCGGCACTGCGGCACGCTGCTGCCACCCACCGCCCGCGTCGCGTTCGGCGGGCATCGCCCGCGGGTGGCCGGAGGGGGAGCGATGATCGGGCGAGGCCGGTTGCTGCTGTCGGCGGGGGCCGCGGGCAGTGGCGCGTTCGTGGGGGCGGGCGTCGGGGTGTGGCGTCTGGCGCTGTATCAGGGCAGCACGGCCGACGGCCGGGTGCGACCGCTGACCACCCCCGCCCCGCCGGTGCGCGAGTTCTACGGCAATCCGACGCACTCGCCGTTCACCCTCGGGATACTGGGCGACTCCAGCGCCCAGGGCACCGGCGTGCACGACTACGACGAGACCGTCGGCGGCTGGCTGGCCCGAGCCCTCGCCGCCGGCGCCCTCGCCGCCGGCGACGGCGGCGACGACGGCGGCGGCGAGGGCCGGCATGTGCGCGTCGTCAGCGCCGCCAGCGACGGCGCCCGCGCCGAGCACCTGGCCGCCCAGGTCGCCCGGGTCACTCCCGCGGCGCCCGACCTGGCCGTCATCTCCATCGGCGTCAACGACATCCGCAATCGCACCTCCCCGGCGGCCGCCGCCCGCCACCTCGCCGATGCCGTCGTCGACCTGCGCCGCAGCGGTGCCGAGGTGATCGTCGGCACCACACCCGACCTGAGCGTCATCTCCGCCGTCCGCTCGCCGCTGCGCGAGGTCCTGTGGCTGCTCGGCCTGCTACTCGAGCGGGCGCAGACCCCGGCGGTCTCCGCTGCCGGCGGCATCCCGGTAACCCTGCGTACCGCCGTGTCGCGGCACTTCGCCGCCGACCCGACCTTGTTCGCCCCGGACGGCCTGCACGCCTCCCCCCGGGGCAACGCCCTCATCGGCGCGCACCTGCTCGCCGCCTACCGATCTACCCTGCGGGGCTGAACGAAGGAGCCCGAACCAGGGCGGAGCAGTTTGCGGTGCGTTTTGTACGGTCTGAGCCCGGCGGATCGTGCGCATCGCACCGCAATGCCTCCCGCGTACCGCAATCGGCCGTTACCGGTGGATGTTCGGGGTCTGAGGTTCGACGGCGGGGTAGGTACGACACCACAACCGTCACCCAACGTTGATTATCAACGACCCCGAGTAGGTAAGTCCTATCGTGTCCAGCCGGCGATGATCTTCAGTAGGCGTGGCGCGGTTCGGCGGAACACCAAGATCGCCGGCCGGAGCCAGGGTCGGGTGCCATGGTCACCGCGACCGGCCGGTCAGGCGGAGGCGCGGTGGACGCTCACAGCGTATCCGGGGGCATCGGCGGGCCTTTCGCCGCCGCCGTCGCCGCCGTCGCCGCCGTTGCCGTGGTCGGGGTGGTCGTCGTCCGTCTCGTCCGGCCCGACGGGGATGCCCTGCCAGGTGGCGAACCGCTGGTCGAGGGTGAGCCCGGCGGCGGTGCACCAGCCGTCGTAGTCCATCAGCCCGAAGGGAGCGGCAGGCAGGGGGAGGTGCGCCGCGTCGAGCCCGAACCCGGCCACGAGCAGGCCATCGGGGGCGAGGCGGCGGGCGAGTCCGCACAGGACCGCGGCCTCCGTCCCCGGGGCGAGCAGCGCGATGACGTTGCCGGCGGCGACGATGAGGTCGAACGGCCCGTCGGTGGCGGGTGAGATGGCGGCCCGTTCGGGCCGGCTGAACGGGCTGGGTGCGTCCAGGCCGGCGAGGTTGGCCCCGACAGAGTTGTCCAGGTCGGCGAGGTCGGCGAGGTCGGCGAGGTCGGCCAGGTCGGCGAGGACCCAGCTGACGGCGGCGGACCGGTCTCGGGCCACCTCGAGCATCGAGGGGTCGGCGTCGACCCCGACGCACCGGTGGCCCAGCTCCGCCAGCCGGATGGCCACCCGACCGGTGCCGCAGCCTGCATCCAGGATTCGGGACTCGGCGGGCACCAGCCCGTGGCAGAACGCCGCCTCGCCGTGCACGTCGACTCCGGCGGCGGCGAGCTGCGCGAACCGGTCCGCGTAACGCCGGCCCGACCTGCCTGCGGTGAGTGACTCCCAGCGGGTCGTCACGCTGGGATTGGTCTGATCGGGAGCATCCACGTCCCAGCTATACCGAATTCGCGAGACATCGGTCAGACGGGAAGGGCGAGAACGATCAGGTTGTCACGGTAGCTGTGCGTGGCGGTGTTGAACGCCCCGCCGCAGGTGATGAGGGCCAGGCGGGGCGGGCCGTCCGTCCGGAAGACACCCGTGTCCGCCAGCCTGGTCTTCACTACGTGCCGCCGGGTCACCACCCGGTAGTCGTGCTTCGTGCCGTCGGCGCTCGCGACGACGATCAAGGCCCCTATCTCGACCCGGCTGAGCGGGTAGAGGGCGCCGGGGCGGCCGTTGTAGTCGACGTGCCCGGCGAGCACGACCGTCCCCGACGAGGCACCGGGGGCCCCGCCCCCTGCCCACCATCCCAGCGTCGCAGGGTCGAGCGGGACGTTGAGCACGCGCGTGGTCGCGTTGACGGAGGCCACCGTCACCGGCGCCGAGATGCCCAGGCTCGCCACGGCGACGGCCGTCGGCCGGCGTCGTAGGACCGCCTGGACATCAGTGGACGGTGACGGCGACGGTGACACGGCCGCGGCCGCGGCGCCCGTTCGGGTGGAACTCGCGAACGCCGCCGGCCCCTGCGACGCGGCCGGCCCCTGGGAGACGGCCGACGTCGCGCCTGCGGCGAGCGAACCGACGTCGCCGGGGGGTCTCGACGCCACCCATCCGGCCATGCCACTGCCGCCGACGACGCCCGCGACCGTCGCCGTGACCACCAGAAGGCGGCGGCCACGGCGACGTCGACGGGTCCGCGCCAGCCGGGTGCCCGGCGGCCTGGGCCGGTCCGGCCCACCCGTGACCAGCTCCTGGCTCGCGGTCGGCGCGGTCGGTCCGTCCGGTCCGTCCGACCCGTCCTCGGGCGGCGGACCGGCGGTCGCCGTTTGTCGGCGAAACTCGATCATCCCTGTCGGCGAGCCAGCCACGCTCGGCGGCGCTGCCACCCGAACAGGACCCCGGCCGATCCGACCGCGAGGCCGAGCGCCCCGATGGCCAGCACGGGCGGATGATCGTCATCCGCGGCCAGCCCGCTGTTGCCGGCATTGATCGAGGTGGGCGAGTTCGCAGCCTGGTGGGACAGCCAACTGTAGGAGCCGTTGCCACCGACGATGTAGAGGTTGGTCGTCGATCCAGGCTTGGTCGGCACCGTCTGGGCCGGCACCAGCGGCTTGCCCGTGGTATCCGTGACCGTGTGCGGCGTGCCGCCACCGGGGGTGCCGCCACCTGGGGTGCCGCCGACACCGGGCGTGCCGCTGCCACCTGGGGTGCCGCCACCGGGTACGCCGCCGACACCGGGTACACAGGGGACGCTGTCCTTGGGCTTGTCGGTGACGCAGGGCACGCTCCCGACACCAGGCACGCCGCCGACATCAGGCACGTCCACGACGGGCGGACCGACGTAGACGCAGGGGAGGCCGTCCTTGGTCTTGCCGGTGATGAGGCAGGGGACGATGTTGGCGGCGACCTCAGGCGAGACAGGAGGGAAGGTCTGGACGACCTGACCGGTCTTCGGGACCTCGCCGACGTACTTGCCGTCGATCTTGATCTGGCCGGCCGTCAGCGCCGCGACGTCGCGGACGACGATCGCCGAGGTGTTGGCCGGCCAGGTCGCGCTGGTGGCGTCGTCGTAGACCCGCGCGAGAGGCTTGCCCGCGGCGTCGAGACCTACGGCGACCGAGAGCCGGGTGCCCGGGTGGACGGCGACGTCGGTGGCGATCGGCGGTGTCACGCTCGCCGACTGGCCGACAGGCCGGATCTCGACGCGGTGGGCCCCGGCGACCAGCGGCTTCGGGTCCGCGACCTGTTTAGCCACCAGGTCCTTGATCAGGGTCTGCCCGTCCATGGTGACGTCCGCCTTCATATCCGGCAGCCCCTGAACCAGCGTCACCAGTCCGGCATCCTTGTTCGGCGTTGGGGTCGCTGACGCCACGCCGGGCAGACCCAACGTCAGACATCCCGTCGCCGCCACGGCGCCGATCGTTCGAGCGCCCGCTCTCAGATGAGAGCGTGTGATCCATTGCATTACTTTGAGCTCCCGGCGAGGTCATCCAGAAATCTGGGCATTTGCACCTTACCGCGGCGGGCTCGGGATGAAGATAGGGATCCCCGCTGCTCCGACTCGAGAAGATTCACGCGCGTGCATATGGCCTTGCTCGGAGTGTTGGGCGAGGTCGACCGCGCGCACTTCGCCCGCAGTTCGGGGGCGAAGTGCCAGTTCAGAATGGTCGAATCGGCGTCGCCGACGAACGGGGTACCCCGCGGTGGGGAGCGATACGAGGGACGTCCGGGGCGCCCCTCGGTCAAAACTGCGATCGAAGTCGCGCCTTTGGTGGCGCAACCTTCTTCTGCTTGAAGGCGTGTCAAGTGCCGTCCGCACGGGTCGAACTGAGCCCTTTCGGGCTGTTAATCAACGAGATTATGCGATTTCGGCCTGTCGGGGTGCATCGCGCATCGGTTGTCGGTCCGCCATGGACCGAGGGCTGAAGGTTGAAAGTGGCTACCGGAAAGGGCTCCCGGAAAGGGAGTAGCCCGATTGCGCCGGCCTCCGCTGGCCACGGAGAAGGGGACGGCGGGCGAGGACGGCTGCTGGCGCTTTCGACGATGGCGCCCGGCCGGGCCTGCCGAGGGCCCCCCGAATGGGCGGGTCGCCCTCCACGGGAGCCGCCGGCCGGCCGCGTCCTGCGGGTCGGCGCCCCGCTGACGTCCCGCCTGGCCGTCGACGTGGGCGTGTTCATCATTTCCGGGCCGACCCGGCGAGGCACGCTGTCGACGTATCGTCCCTGGCGGCGATCGCACCGGCAAACGGCCGGTGGCGGCCGCTACCAGAGGGAGAGACCGGAATGCCCACTGACTCAGCCGACGCCGTCGAGCGCTGGCAGCGCGCCTTCGAGGCCCGCGACTCCGCCGCCGCGGCGGCGGCCTGCCTGGCCGAGGACGCCGTCGTCATCGACGCGATCGAGTTCCACACCGTCGTCGCCGACCCGGCCCGCCGGACGCGGGCGCTGTTCTACCGAGGCCGGTGCGGACGCCAGGAGTTCCCCCCCCTCCGCGACTACAAGATAATCAACGCTGTTGACGTGATCCGACACGGCACCGAATCGGCGGCGAGGGGCATGTCCGGCAACATCTGAAGCCCGCCGCCCGCACGCGGGCGGCGTCCGCGGCCGATGGCTCGCGGCCTCTGGCGGCGACGCGGCGTCCCGCACCGGTGCCGCGATCGGATTGTGGAATTGTGGGGGAACTCTGCGCGCGATTTTACCCATCATCCCGGTTTCCCCGTCAGAGGATGGGCATGGCGGTGAAGTCCTTGAGGATCAGGGGGGCAGTGCGAGCGATGGCCACTGACCGCGCCGCGGGCCAGGAACGTCGGCTCGCCGGTCGCTACCGGCTCGGGCGCGTGCTCGGAAGCGGTGGCGGCGGCGTCGTCCGTGAGGGCGAGGACACCCTGCTGCGCCGACGGGTGGCCATCAAGGAGGTCCGCCGGCCGCCGGTCGCCTCCCCGGCCGAGCGGGCGATGCTCAGCGAGCGGGTGCTGCACGAGGCCCGCGCCGCCGCCCGGCTGCGCCACCCCGGCCTGGTGACGGTCTACGACGTCTTCGACGCCGAGCACCACACGTGGATCGTCATGGAGTACGTCGACGGCGCCTCGCTCGCCGACCTCATCCGCGCCGCCGGTCGGCTGCCCGCGCTGGAGGTGGCCCGCGTCGGCGTCAGCCTCGCCTACGCCCTGGAGGCCGCCCACCGCGGCGGTGTCGTGCACCGCGACGTCAAGCCGGGCAACGTCCTCGTCACCGCCGACGGGCAGGCGCGGCTCACCGACTTCGGCATCGCCGTCACCGAGGGGGATGCGACCCTGACCGAGGCGGGGATGCTCGTCGGCTCGCCTGCCTACATCGCCCCCGAGCGGGCCCGCGGCGCCCGCGTCGGCGCCGCCGGCGACGTGTGGGGGCTCGGCGCGACCCTGTTCACCGCCGTCGAGGGGGTGCCGCCGTTCGAGGGCGAAGGGCGGCTGGCCATCCTCGCGGCCGTGGTGGAGGACCGGCGCCGACCGTTCCAGCACAGCGGCCCCCTGCGCGGCGTCCTCACCGAGCTGCTCGACTCCGACCCGGCGCGGCGCGGCGCCCGTCGCTGGCCGAGGCCCGCGGCCGGCTGCGCGAGATCGCCGACCGGCTGGAGGAGGCCGATCACACCCTCGGCGGGACGCTGGTGGAGATCCCGCAGCCCGACTTCGACGACGCGGACCCACCGCCGTCGGCGGCGGACCGGCCGCTGGCCGCAGCCGCGGCCGCGATCCCCGCCCTGGCCGGCGCATCCGCGGCCGAGGCGCCCCCCGGGCCGGCGGGTCAGCCCGCCCCGAGCGACCGATCCGCCCTCGCCGGCAGCTCCGTATCCGCCGCCGACCAGCCCGGCCCTGCCGGTGGACCGAGCCGGGATGCTCCGCCCGCCGCTGCCGGCCAGCCCGGTCTCGTCGGCGCATCGCGCTGGGATGGTCCGCCTGGTTCCGCCGGCGAGCCTGCTCCGGTCGGTACGTTTGCCCCCGAGGGTGGGCCCGACTCGCCGGGACCTGACGCGGATCGCCCGGCGCGTCGCCGGCGTATCGTGCTGTTTGCCGGGGTCGCGGTGGCGGTGCTCGTCGCCGCGGCGGTCGTGCTCGGCCTGGTTCTCACCGACGGTGGCTCGAACCCGTCCTCGCCGGCCATCGCCGCGACCACGCGGCCCACCGCCACGGCGTCGCCGGCACCGCGGGCATCGGTGACACCCGCCGCGAGCCCGAAATCGGCCACGGCAACGCCCACGGGCGGCCTGTCACCGACGAGCACCCCGTCGGCGCGGGCCACCGAGACGCCGTCGGCGCAGGCGGGCGATAACCTCGGCGCGCTCATCCCGGACACGACCGACCCCGCCGACCCCCCCCCGACGGCTACGCCACCCACCGGGACGCTGGCGGATGGTCGGCGGCGCTGCCCCCCGGCTGGCGGATCTCCGCACGCGGCAACGGCCGGACGACGACCGCCACCGCGCCGTCCGGCTACCCGGAACTGCTGATCGAGGTGCAGCCGAAGGCGGGCCCCTCCGCTATCGGCGCCTGGTACGACCAGGAGCCGGCGGTCCGGCGGAGCTCTGCCGGCTACCACCGCCTGTCCATCCGCCCCGCCGACGGCGGCGCCGGGACCAGCGCCGCGATCTGGGAGTTCACCTTCAGGACCCTTCACGTCCTCGACTTCGGCGTGGTACGCAACGGGCACGGCTACAGGCTGCGCTGGCGCGTCCCCGACGAGGACTGGGACGCCGCCCTCGGCCAGATGCGCACCATCGTCGCCTCGTTCCGCCCCGGCCCGTGAGCCGCCGGCCGGCGGGCGCGGTCGGCACGCCGTCAGGCGCCCCGGTCGGCGTCCGGTCAGGCGGGCTCCGGTCGGGGTCAGGTCAGGGGGAGGCCACCGTGATGGTCTCGTGGATGACGAGGTCGACGACATCGTCGATGTGGCCGCGGCGGGCGTAGGCGGCGCGCTGGCGGTCCGCGCCGGTGCCGCGGGCGAACAGGTCGTCGACGAGGGCGGCGACCGCGTCGGCGTCGCCGGTCGCCGACAGCTCCGCATCGACCCGTTCGACGAGCCGGTCGACCATCGCCCGGGCGCGGACGAGCTCGCCGCGTTCGAGGTCGACGAGGTCACCGGACACCCCGTGGCGCGACGCCCGCCAGCCGGCGGCACGCAGCAGCTCCGGGCGTACCGGCGGGGCCGGTTCGCCCGCCGCCCATTCCCGCGCCGCCGTCGACACCAGTGCTCGGGCCAGCGCGGCGAGCAGGACGGCGTCGTCGACGGACAGGCATACGTCGGCGACCCGCAGCTCCAGGGTCGGGTAGTGGTGCGACAACCGGGCGTCGAAGTAGATCATCCCGTCGTCCAGGGCGGCCCCGGTCCGGATCAGCAGATTCGCAATCCGGTCGTACTCGGCGGGCGAACCGAACGCGCCGGTGGCGCCGGCAGTGGGCCAACGCTGCCAGACCTGGGTGCGGTAGCTGGCGTAGCCGCTGTCGGCGCCCTGCCAGAACGGCGAGTTCGTGGTCATCGCGACCAGCACGGACAGCCACGGTCGCAGCCGGTCGAGCGCGCCGACGGCCTCCTCGCGCGAGTGCACCGCGACGTGCACATGGCAGCCGCAGGTGAGCTGCTCGCGGGCGGTGAGCCCGAACTCCTGGTGCATCCGCTGGTAGCGCGGCTTCAGGGTGAGGGTCGGCTGGGTCGGCGTGGGGCAGGTCGCGGTGGCGGCGAGCGCCACCCCCTCGGCCTGCGCGGCCCGTGCCGCCGCGCGGCGCAGCTCCACCAGCGACCCGCGCAGCCCGGCGAGGTTGATGTGCGGTGCCGAGCCGCTCTCGACCTGCTCGCGGGTCAGCTCGACGTCGAGATCCCCGCCGCCCGGCGCCCTGCCGGGGCCGTCGCGGTCCTGCCGGGCCAGCACCTGCGACGCGGCGGCGCGCACCGCACGCCGTTCGGGGTCGACGAGGACGAACTCCTCCTCGACGCCCACGGTCCGTACGCCATCGGTCGTCATTACCATCTGCTACCCCGCCCGTACCGCCCCACCCGAACCGGCCGTGCGGCGAGTGGCGTGCGCCGCCATCGCCGTCCCATGGCCTATCTCACACAGCGCCGGCCAACCTTGCCCTTCCGGAGGGACGAACCGGACACAGCGTGCCTGGGGCTCGAATGTGCCGCAGAGCCGGCCGTCTGCGGGAGACCCCGGCGAACCGGGTGTCATACACTTCCCCGCGGCGACTCGCCGACCCCCACGGTGTCGATTCCGCGTTCCGGTCCGGTGGACGCGTTGACCTGCGTGTCCATTCGCGGCCTCCGCATCCACGGTGCTGATCGTGACTACCCGGCGCCGGCTCGTCGACGAGCACCCGACTGTACCCATCGCTGCGATCAAGGTAGGGGCGCTCACGCGGCATATCTTGATACCCAGACGGAGTAGACGTGAAGCGGAGTGCCGGTGACTGATTCGACGATCATCTATACCCACACGGACGAGGCCCCAGCCCTGGCCACGTACTCGTTCCTGCCGGTGGTGCAGGCGTACGCGGCGACGGCCGGCGTCCAGGTAGAGAGCCGCGACATCTCCCTGGCGGGGCGGATCATCGCCAGCTTCCCCGAGCATCTCGAACCCGGGCAGCGCATCGACGACGCGCTCACCGAGCTCGGTGAGCTGACGAAGACCCCCGGAGCGAACATCATCAAGCTGCCGAACATCTCGGCGTCGATCCCGCAGCTGCGGGCGGCGGTCGCCGAGCTGCAGCAGCAGGGCTACGCGCTGCCGGACTACCCGGACGACCCGCGTACCGACGCCGAGCGTGAGATCCGCGCCCGCTACGACAGGATCAAGGGCAGCGCCGTCAACCCGGTGCTGCGCGAGGGTAACTCCGACCGTCGCGCTCCCGCCTCGGTGAAGGGCTACGCCCGAGCGCACCCGCACCGGATGGGCGCGTGGAGCGCGGAGTCGAAGACGAACGTCGCCACCATGGACGCCGACGACTTCCGCTCCACCGAGAAGGCGGTGATCATCCCCGCGGACGACACCCTGCGCATCGAGCTGGTCGGTGACGACGGCAGCACCACCGTCCTGCTGCCGGCCCTGCCGGTGCTCGCCGGTGAGGTGATCGACGCCGCCGTCCTGCGGGTCGCCGCGCTGCGCGAGTTCCTCACCGCGCAGATCTCCCGGGCCAAGGCGGAAGGCGTGCTGTTCTCCGTGCACCTCAAGGCCACGATGATGAAGGTCTCCGACCCGATCATCTTCGGCCACGCGGTCCGCGCCTTCTTCCCGAAGACGTTCGCCGCCCACGGCGCGGCGCTCGTCGCCGCCGGGCTGACCCCGAACGACGGCCTCGGCGGCATCCTCAAGGGCCTCGACGCGCTGCCCGACGGCGCGGCGATCAAGGCGTCGTTCGAGGCCGAGCTCGCCGAGGGCCCGGCCCTGGCGATGGTCGACTCCGACCGCGGCATCACCAACCTGCACGTGCCCAGCGACATCATCGTCGACGCCTCCATGCCGGCGATGATCCGCATCTCCGGCCACATGTGGGGCCCGGACGGCGCGGAGGCCGACACCCTCGCGGTGCTGCCGGACTCCAGCTACGCCGGCATCTACCAGGTCGTCCTCGACGACTGCCGCGCCCACGGCGCCTACGACCCGGCGACGATGGGCTCGGTGCCCAACGTCGGCCTCATGGCGCAGAAGGCCGAGGAGTACGGCAGCCACGACAAGACCTTCGAGATCCCGACCACCGGCACCGTCCGCGTGGTCAACGCCGCCGGCGAGGCCGTGCTGGAGCAGGCGGTCGGCGCCGGCGACATCTTCCGCGCCTGCCAGACGAAGGATGCCCCCGTCCGGGACTGGGTGAAGCTCGCCGTCACCCGCGCCCGCGCCACCGGCGACCCGGCGGTGTTCTGGCTGGACGCCAGCCGCGGCCACGACGCCCGGCTGATCGAGAAGGTCCGGGCCTACCTGGCGGAGTACGACACGACGGGCCTGGAGATCCTCATCAAGTCCCCGGAGGAGGCGATCGCGTTCTCGCTGGAGCGGATCCGCCGCGGCGAGGACACCATCTCCGTCACCGGCAACGTGCTGCGTGACTACCTGACCGACCTGTTCCCCATCCTGGAGCTCGGCACGAGCGCCAA
Organism: Candidatus Frankia alpina; assembly: GCF_902806485.1. GTDB lineage: Bacteria > Actinomycetota > Actinomycetes > Frankiales > Frankiaceae > Frankia > Frankia alpina. The sequence continues at coordinate 13,469 of NZ_CADCWT010000123.1, forward strand.
GATGCTCTCGGTCGTCCCGCTGATGAACGGCGGCGGCCTGTTCGAGACCGGCGCCGGTGGCTCCGCGCCCAAGCACGTCCAGCAGCTGGTCAAGGAGAACTACCTGCGCTGGGACAGCCTCGGCGAGTTCCTGGCGCTCGCGGTCAGCTTCGAGCAGTTCGCGATTTCGACGGGGAACGCGCGGGCGAAGGTCCTCGCCGACACCCTCGACCGGGCGACCGCGACGTTCCTCAACGAGGACAAGTCCCCGGCGCGGCGCGTCGGCGGCATCGACAACCGCGGCAGCCACTTCTACCTGTCGCTGTACTGGGCGCAGGAGCTGGCCGCCCAGACCGACGACACCGCCCTCGCCGAGGCCTTCGCCCCCCTGGCGAAGACCCTCGCCGGCGAGGAGAAGACCATCGCCGAGGAGCTGCTCGCCGTGCAGGGCTCCCCGGCCGACATCGGCGGCTACTACCAGCCCGACCCGGTCAAGGCCACCGCCGTCATGCGCCCGTCGAGGACCTTCAACGAGGCCCTGGCCTTGCTCGGCTGACCGACGGCGGCTCAGCCAACCGGCGGCGGCCCGTACCTGCAGGAACGCCGCCCGAGCTCATCGCCCACCCGCACGAGGGCGGGCGATGAGCTCAGTGAGCCATTCCCGGCGTCGATTTGTGAGGTTGGGTAATTGTTGCGGGGTGTGAGTGT
>NZ_CADCWT010000124.1 GCF_902806485.1 Candidatus Frankia alpina
CCACGTCGACCGGGTGGAAGGCCGCAAACGCTTCGTGGTCGGAACGATCCGTGACCCCGAGGGCGACCTCACCGTCGACGCCGAGGGACTGTTCGTGGCACTGCGCCCCGGCCAGCCCTGATCGCCCCCGCTCACCGAGTGCACCCCGGCTGAGCTGGGATTCTGCTTCGGCCCCACGGCGAGGGGATATTTGAGGCAGCATGAGGCACGACCGCGACGAGTGGCCCCCTGGCCGGTCCGGCCCAGGTCGGATGCGGCCCGTCCCCGGGCCCGGCGGTGCCCCGCGTTGACGGCGCTGTTCTCCCGGCCGGGGCGTTGGTTCACCGCGTTGCTGCCGCTGCTGATGTTGGCCGGGGTTGCCGCGTTGGAGCTGAGCAACCGGGAGTGGACCGTCCTGGAGCTGGCGGTGCTCAGCCCGATGCTCGCCGCCACGTTCGGCGGCCCCCGGCTGACCGCGCTGTACGGGGTGCTGGCGGTCGGCGTGGGAGTCATGCTCGGTCTCTACGATCATCTGTTCGGTCAGAGCGATGGCGGCCCGACCGCCCAGGCGGTGCGCCTCGGCGGGGTCGCCGTCGGCGGCGTGCTCGCGGTGCTGGTCAGCCGGTACAACACCCGGCGGGAGACGAAGCTGCAGAACGTCACCCGGGTGGCGGAGGTGGCCCAGCAGTCGATCCTCGCCGCGGTGCCGAGCTCGTCCGGGGGCCTGCACTTCGCGGTGCGCTACGAGAGCGCCGCGGCCGAGGCGAGGATCGGCGGGGATCTGTACGAGGTCATCGACACCGCGTGGGGCACCCGCCTGCTCGTCGGCGATGTGCGCGGCAAGGGCCTCGACGCGGTGCGCATCGCCAGCCGGGTGCTCGGCTGCTTCCGCTTCATCGGGCGGCAGGCGGAGGACCTGCCCACGGTGCTGGCGGGCCTCGACGCGGAGGTCGCCGAGATCTGCGGGCTCGACGACTTCGTCACCGCGGTGGTCGGGCAGGTCGACGGCCGGCGGCTGTGGCTGGCCAACGCGGGCCACCCTGATCCGGTGCTGGTCCGCGGGGGTCAGGCGAGCCTGCTCGGCGTCGCGACCCGTCTGCCGCCGCTGGGCCTGCTCGCCGACACCAAGGACACGGTCGGCAACACCGTCGAGGTCGCGCTGCGGCCCGGTGACCGCCTGCTGCTCTACACCGACGGCATCACCGAGGCCCGCGACCCGACGACCGGCCGGTTCTTCCCGCTGCTGCCCGCGGCGCAGGCGGCCCTGTCCCGCGGCACACCGGAAGAGGCCGTCGCCGACCTGGTCGACCGGCTGCGGGCCTGGACCCGGTCGACGTTGAACGACGACGTCGCCCTGCTGGTCGCCGAGCTGCCCCGCCCCGCCAGCCGGCTGCGCCGCGGACCGCCGGCCTGACCGCCGGGTCAGGATGATCGGGCGACGGCGCCGTCGCGGAACCGGTTCATCCGTTCGAGCCGCTCGTCGATCTCGTCGCGGAAGGCCGCCAGCCGGCTGATCTTCTCGTCGATCTCGGTGCGGAGCTTGAGGTACGCGGTCTCACCCTCGGACAGCAGCCGCAGCCGGTCACCGTCGTCGGAGGCGACATGGAACTCCACCCGGACCTGGGCGAGCCGGTCCTCGTAGACAAGAATGGTGCGGATCTCGTCCAGGTTGAAACCGAGCAGGGTCTGCAGCTCCCGGATCCGGCGTACCCGGGCGAGATCGGAGCCGGCGTAGAGCCGGTTGCCGCCGGAGGTCCTCCCGGACGGGGTGATCAGCCCCACTTCCTGGTAGTACCGCAGGGAGCGTACCGAGACTCCGAGCTTCTGCGCGGCCTGGCCGATGCCGCACAGCTCGCGCTCCGTCTTCTGCGTCCCGTCCTCGTCACGCATCCTACGATTGTTTCTCACGTTCCCACCGGTCGGCGCAGCGCTGTCGGACGCCAGGGCCCGACCGGGCCGTTCGGCCCGGCCGGCCGGCGTTTCCTCGTCATCGCCGGTGTCGCCCATCGGGTTTCAGGACCTCTCGAAGGCTGGTTGTTCCCGGTCAGGGGCTATAGCCGGGAGACGCTGTCGGGGGCCGTCGCTCGCCGAGCGTACCGTTCGGCGGGCCTATCGTTCGGTGGCCCTATCCTTCAGCGGGCCTATCGTTCAGCGGCCAGGGTGCTGCCCGCGCCGTCCTCCATCGCCGCGATGTCGCCGGCGCCGGCCAGGCCCTCGGCGACCTCCTCACGCAGCGAGTGGCGCACATGCGGGTCGTCCTTGCCGCGCAGCCAGGACAGCACTGCGCCGAGCGCGCAGGCGATGGCGGCGAAGTAGAAGGCGAGGTGCAGGCCGTCGCCGAACGGACCGGAGATGAGGTTCGGGAAGAACGTGTGCCCGGTGAGGAAGGTGGCCTGGCCCGGTTGCAGGGAATTCAGCGTGTCCGAGCCGAGGAGCTGCTCGGTCGGGTTGATGCCGAGGAACGCGGAGAACAGGCTGCCGATCGGCGGCAGGTTCGCCAGCTCGTGGGCCTTCGCCGGGTTGACGCCCTGGGCGGTGAGGCCGGAGAACATCGCGTCGGGCAGGCTGGAGGCGAGGCCCAGCACGATGACGGTGAAGAACACGCCGATGGACAGCACGCTCGCCGAGTTCTGGAATGTGTTGAGCATCCCGGCGCCGGCGCCGCGCTGGTTCGGCGGCAGGGTGTTCATCACGGCGGTGGTGTTCGGCGCGGCGAACAGGCCCATGGACAGGCCCATCAGCAGCAGGATGGCCGCGAACGCCACGTAGTTGAAGTCGATCGGGATCACGTTGAACAGCAGGAACGAGATGGCCGTGACGACCAGTCCGATGGTGGCGAACGGGCGCGCGCCGTAGCGATCGGCGAGCCGGCCGGCCACCGGTCCGGGAAGCAGGAAGCCGACGGTGAGCGGGATCATGTAGATGCCGGCCCACAGCGGTGTCCGCTCGAAGCTGTAGCCGTGCAGCGGCAGCCAGATCCCCTGCAGCCAGATAATGATCATGAACTGGAGACCGCCGCGGGCGAGCGCGGCGAGCAGCGCGGACAGGCTGCCCATGGTGAAGGCCCGGTTGCTGAACAGTTCCAGCTTGAACATCGGGTCCGCCGAGTGCACCTCGATCACGACGAACCCGATCAGCACGGCAAGGCCGCCGAACAGGCAGATCAGCACGAACGGCTTGGTCCAGCCCATCGTGTGGCCGCCGTAGGGCTGCAGGCCGTAGATGATGCCGGTCAGGATCGCGATGAGGCCGATGGCGAAGGTGATGTTGCCGGCCCAGTCGATCCGGGCCTGGGTGCGCACGCCGTTGTCGCGCAGCTTCAGGTACGCCCAGACCGTCCCGAAGATCCCGAACGGCACCGACACCAGGAACACCAGGTGCCACTCGACCGGGGCGAGCAGGCCACCCACCAGCAGACCGAGGAACGACCCGGCGATGGCCGCGACGCCGTTGATGCCCAGGGCCAGTCCACGCTCGTTCTCCGGGAACGCGTCGGCGATGATCGCACTCGAGTTAGCGCACAGGAACACGTCGCCGATGCCCTGCCCGACCCGCATGAGGATGATCCACAATGCGGCGGTCGTGCCGTGCATCCAGGTGACGGCCAGCAGGATCGAGAACAGGGTGAAGATCGCGAAGCCGAGGTTGTACATCCGCACCCGGCCGAACATGTCGCCGACCCGGCCGAGGCTCACCACGAGCACCGACGTGACCAGCATGAATCCCATCAGGGTCCATAGGAAGTACGAGGTGTTCCCCGAGGCGAGCGGGTCGACCTTGATGCCCCGGAAGATGTCCGGGAGCGCGATGATCAGGATCGAGCTGTTGATCGTCGCCATCAGGATGCCGATGGTCGTGTTCGACAGGGCGATCCACTTGTAGTTGTCCGAACCGGACACGGTCGGGACGTCATCGGCCCCGGGCGGCGCGGTGCCGGCGGTGGTGTCGGAAGTCGTCACGACAGGAAGGCTAGCGCCTCCATCTCACGTCAACGGTAGATGTGACGCGACTCGTAGTGGGCACGCACACAACCGGGAACCTTCCGCGCACCGCCACTTCCGTCACACCACCTCTGACGTGCACACGACACCCATGGGCGGAAATTCGGCGGTATGGTCAATACCGTGAATATGGAGCCGACGCGGACGTACCGCCAGGGCCGCCGGGCCGAGACCACCGGCGCGAACACCGAGCGGATCCTGCGCGCGGCCGCCGAGCTCTTGGTCGAGCGTTCGTTCGAACACGTCACCCTGCCGGCGGTCGCCGAGCTGGCCGGCGTCGGCCTGCAGACCGTCATCCGCCGCATCGGGACCAAGGACGGCCTCGTACGGGCCGTCAACGACTGGATCGTGCCGCAGATCTCCGCCACCCGCGGCGCCCCGGACGACGCCCGCCCGATCGGCGACGACCTGACCGCGGTGACCGACCGGCTGGCCCAGCACTACGAGCAGTGGGGACGAATCACGGAGCGCACCATGCACCAGCAGGACGCCTCCCCGGCGCTGAAGGAAAGCGCCGACGCCGGCCGGCGGGCCCACCGAGAGTGGATCGAGGCGGTGTTCGCCGCCGACCTCGATCCCCTTCCCCCCGCCGCCCGGGACGACCTCGCCAGCCGCCTCGCCGCCGTCTGCGGCGTCGAGCTCTGGCTCGTCCTGCGCCGCGATCAGAACCTGTCGGTGGCCGCCACGCGCGCGGCCGTCGCCGACCTCGCCTCGGCCTGCCGCCACCGCGCCCTCACCCGCCGGAACCTCACCAGGCCAGGAGACCGCCATGACGCGTTACCTCGTCCACTGTTCGACCTCCACCGGGGCGCCTCAGAAGGATTGCGGTGCGATGCGCACGATCGCAGGGCTCAGACCGTGCAGATCGCACCGCAATCGGCCCACACTCGGTCGGACTCACTCGTCGAGCCCGACCCCAGCTACATTCCGGCGGCGGGGCATCCATGATCACAACGCTTACGGGATCACAACGCGTACGGGTCATACTCCGGCCAGTGCGGGTTCGGCGGGGGACGCGGGTTTCCAGCCCAGGGCGGGCGCGATCTCGGTGGCGATGAGCTCGAGGGCCCGGATCGCCACGTCGCGCTCGACAACCACCGGGTTGAACTGGGCGATCAGGTCCGTGGCGACCGGCAGTACCTGCTCCTGCCGCAACTGCGCGATGATCTCGTCCGGGTGGCCGTAGAAGGAGTGGAATCGGCGGAGCGCCTCGTCGGTGTCGATTCCCTTCGGGAAGGCGCTGTGTCCCGTCGGGAAGAGGTCGTGGTCGGAGAACCGCTGCGCGGCCGCGAGCACACCCGGCCCGATCTGGGCGAGCGCGGTCCACCGGTCGGCGGCGGGGAAGATGAATCGCGACAGCCCGATGCGCGGTGGGCGCGGCCGGTTCCACGCGGCAAGGTAGGCTCGGCCCAGGGGCGCTGCACGGCGTCGGTGGGCTCGTCGTAGCCGTAGGTGGCGCGGTTGAGCAGGAGGTTCGACCCCGAGGCCGCCGCATACTCGGCGCCCGGGCCGCTGAAGACGCCCTGCCAGATCCGGTCGGTGAAGTCCCGTGCCGGCGGCTGGATGGTGAAGCCGGGGGCACCGACCTCCCCGTTCGCGAGCGCCTTGCGCAGCACCGCCAGGCCCTCGCTGGTCAGCTCGCGGCGGCGGCTGACATCGCGGCCGAAGGCGGCGTACTCCAGCACGCTGCCGCCGCTACCGACGCCGATCTCTACCCGGCCGCCGCTGAGCGTGTCGACGACCGACACGTCCTCGGCCAACCGGACGGGGTCCTCCAACGGCAGGATGGTGATCGCGGTGGCGAGCCGGATGCGCCGGGTGCGGGCGGCGGCGTAGGCGAGGAACGTCCAGGGCGAGGGCAGCCCGCCGCCGCCCAGGGACACGTGGTGCTGGGCCACCCAGCCGACGTCGAAGCCGAGCTCGTCGGCGACGACGAACAGCTCCTGCACGTAGCCGTAGGTCGACACCTGGTCACCCCGGCCCTGGACGTGCGTGAGGAAGCCAAGCCGGAAGCGCGGCGAGGCGGACCCCTCGGTGGCGGATCCATCAGTCATCTGCTGACACCTTTCACGATCGGGCGGACACACTCGCGCCGGCCAGGTCGGCGCTGGCTGGGACGGTGCCGACCGGGACGGCGACCGGCTCGGCACCGGAGCCCTGGTCCGCCGCGAGATCCCCGTCCACCGGGAGGACCTGGCCGGGGACGCTGGCGATCAGCTGGCCGGCGCCGAGGAGGAGGTCGAGGACGCCGCCGGCGGCGGGAAGCTCGGCGCCGCGCCAGGCCACATGCTGGTCGGGGCGGACCAGCACGTTGTCGGCGCCGTACAGCGCGCGCACCGTCGGGTCGGTGAGGTGGACGACCGTGAACGGCAGCGATCGCGCGAGTGCCTCGGCGGCGAAGGCCCGCTCCACCTCCCGGTCCGCGGACAGCACGAGCAGCGCGAACCCGTGGCCGATGCGGTCGTAGAGGGTGCCGCCGTAGGGGTCGACGAAGCCGTCCGGCGCGCGATGCCCCGGCCGGGGGTCGTCCTGGTAGACGTCCGCGCGCCACGGCGGTTCCGCGTCGAGCTGGCCGTCCTCGTACCAGACCGTTGACGACGCGTCGTAGCGCTCGTCGAAGGTCACGCCGGGCGCGTCGAGGCGGCCCTGGCTGAGGCGGGCGCGGATCTCGGCGCGCCGGCTCTCGGCCTGCGGGCTCAGGTCGGCGTCGTCGGGGATGCCGAGCCGGCGCAGCTGCGCCAGCAGCGCGTGAGAGCGCCGCGAACGCTCCAGCGCGTGGTCGGCGATGCGCCAGTTGTGCCGGCGCCGCTCCTGGTCGTAGGAGTCCAGCAGCTCCTCGGGGGCCTGGCCGACCAGCACGGCCGCAAGCTTCCAGCCGAGGTTGACCACGTCACCGAAACCCTCGCCGAGGTTGCCGCCGGGGGTGCGCACGTGCGCGGCGTCGCCGGCGAGCAGCACCCGCCCGCGGCGGAACGTCTGCGCGATCCGGGTCGCGTCGTAGAAGGTCGTCGCCGAGACCAGTTCCAGGTCGAGCTCGAACCCGAACGCCGCCCTGGCGGCGTCGAGCAGCTCCTCCTCGGTGGGGGTGTGGTCGAGCGGATATGGCCCGGCGTACACGCGCCACTCGCGGGTGCTCACCGCGGCGAGGAAGCCGGCAGCCTTCTGGTTGAACACGATGTTGGTGCCGCTGGGCGCCAGGCCGACGCGGTCGGAGATGTCCTGGGTGCGCACGATGAGCCGCAGCCGCTTCTCGGTGGCATGCTCGCCGTCGCGTTCGATGCCGGCGAGCCGGCGCACGGTGCTGCTGCCGCCGTCCGCGCCGATCAGGTAGCGGGCCCGGATGGTGCGCCGCGCGCCGGGCTCGCCGTCCTCCTGGAGCACGTCGGCCTCGATGCGGTCGACGCTTTCCCGCAGCTCCACCAGCCGCCAACCGCCCGCCACCGCGACACCGCGCCGGTCGAGGTGGCCGAGGAAGACCCGCTGCAGCGCGCTCTGGGGACGGCGCAGCGCCTCCGCCGCGGAATGGCCACCGCCGGACGAGCCCGCGAAGGACGGGCGGCGGGGGGCGAGGAGCTCGTGGCCGACGAGCGAGGTGACCAGGCGGATGCCCTGGTTCCACTCCGGCGGGAAGGTCCACTCGTCGCGGATGCGCTGCAGCAGCCCCCAGCGGCGGAAGTGTTCCACCGTGCGCGGGCTGTGGCCCATCGCGCCGGCCCGGACCAGCGTCGCAGCGCGGGCGCGGTCGACGACGGCGACCCGCACCCCCCGGGCGGTGAGCTCGACGGCCGCCGACAGGCCCACCGGACCGGCGCCGACGATCAGCACGTCGACCTCGGCCGGCGGCGTGGCGGTGGGGAAGCGCACGGTGTGGACGTCGCGCCCACCCGTGGCCGAGTACGCCTGGCCCGCGCCGGCCTGGTCCACCGAATGTGCGGTCACTCTGGGGCTCCTCAGGCTTGTGCGGCGGCGGCCGCAGTCTCGCGCTCGCGCGAGTGGCGGTTGGCGGGGATCGGCAGGCCGAGGTTGGCGCGCAGCGTGTCGCCGGCGTACTCGGTGCGGAACAGGCCGCGTTTCTGCAGCGACGGGACGACGTCGGCGACGAAGCGTTCGAGGTCGTCGTGGGTGCGGAAGCGGAGGTTCAGCCCGTCGGCTGCGCCGGTGGTGAACCACGATCGCGTCGACGACGGTGTCCGGGGCGCCGGTGAACGGCGACGGCGCATACTCGGTCACCGTCTCGACGACCTGCCGCAGGCTGAGGCCCTCCTCGCGGGCATGCCGGATGATCTCCAGGCCACGGGTGCGCCCGCCCTTCTCGGCCAGGTGCGCGAGGTCGGGGAACGGTGCGTCGAGATCGTGCCGGCTGAAGTCGTAGGCACCGAAGCTGCGGCCGAGGAAGCCAAGCTTGCGGTCGAAGTCGTTGTCGGCCTCGAAGATGTCGCGGGAGAGCCGGTGCGCGTCAGCGTCGGTGGCGGCGACGATGGGACTGGCACCGACGAAGATCACGACATGTCGGGGATCGCGCCCGAGCGCGGCTGCCCGCCGCTTGATGTCGCCGTAGTAGGCCTGGGACTCCGCCAGCGACCCGCCGGGGGCATAGATGCCCTCGGCGACGTGGGCCGCCAGGGTGCGACCCTCCTCGGAGACGCCGGCCTGGAAGATCACCGGCTGGCCCTACGGCGAGCGGGAGAGGTTGAGCGGCCCGGCGACCTTGAAGTGCTCGCCGACATGGTCGAGGGCGTGCAGCTTCGTCGGGTCGACGAAGAGGTTGCGTTCGACGTCGGCGGGAAAGGCGTCGGGCTCGTAGGAGTCCCACAGCCCGCGCACGACCTCGACCGCTTCGAGCGCGCGACCGTAGCGGGTGGCGTAGTCGAGGTGCTCGTCCAGCCCGTAGTTGCGCGAGGTGCCGGTGTCGAAGCTGGTGACGACGTTCCAGCCGGCGCGCCCGCCGCTGATGTGATCGAGGGACGCGAACCGGCGGGCGAGGTTGAACGGCGAGTTGTACGTCGAGCTCGCCGTGCCGATCAGGCCGATGTTGCGGGTGTGGGTCACGACCGTCGACAGCAGCGTCAACGGTTCGAGCCGGCTGAGGTAGTGCGCCGGGTAGTCGGCCTTGATGAACTGGCTGTCGACGATGAAGTAGGCGTCGAACAGCGCCTGCTCGGCGGTCCGCGCCTGGCGGATGTAGTAGTTGATGTCGACGCTGGCGTTGTTCGGGACGCGCGGGTCCTTCCACAGGCCGTGCTGGCCGGGGCCACCGACACCGTAGGCGCTCAGGGCGAGGTGGAGCTTGCGGGCCCCATGTCGTCGGGTTCCCTTCCGAAGGATGGGGTCCTGGCCGGATCGGGGGTCAGGCGTGCAGCAGGGCGCGCAGCGCCTCGCGCTGGGCCCGGTCGGCGGAGGCGGAGCGCAGCGTCGGCGCCGAACCGACGAGCAGCCGGGCGTAGGGGTGGCGGGGGTTGTTGATGACCTCGCGAGCGGCCCCCACCTCGACGAACTCGCCCTGGTAGAGCACCGCGATGCGGTCGGCGACGCCGGCGACGGAGCCGAGGTCGTGCGAGATGAAGATCAGCGCGACGCCGGTGTCGCGCAGCTCCTTGAGGATCTCCAGGATTCCGACACGGTTGGCGGAGCCCAGGGCGCTCACCGGCTCGTCCAGGATGATCAGAGCGGGCTCGGTGACCAGGGCTCGCGCCACCGCGATGCGCTGGCGCTGGCCGCCGGAGAGCTCCCCGGGCAGCCGGTCGAACAGCTCCGGGTCGAGCCGGACGCGCGCGAGATAGTTGCGACCGCGCTCGATCGCCTCCTTGCGGGCCACACCCTGGACGAGCAACGGCTCGATGAGGGATTCCTCGACGGTGAGGTCGGGGTCGAGGCTGCGCAGCGGATCCTGGAACACGTACTGGACGACGCCGCGGCGCCGCAACGCGCGCCACTGCCGCGGGGAATAGCGGGACACGTCCTCGCCGTCGAGGAGGATCCGGCCGCCGGAGGCCCGCACCAGGCCGAGCACCGCGCGGGCGAAGGTCGACTTGCCCGAGCCGGTTTCGCCGATCACGCCGACGGTCTCGCCGCGGGTCACCGACAGCGAGACGCCGTGCAGCACCCGCCGCCGCCGGCGGCGCAGCCCGTAGTGGATCTCGAGGTCATCGACCTGCAGGACCGGACGACCGTCAGTGGACACCGTCGAGCTCCTTGCGCTGCTCGGCGGGGCCCGGGTCATTCGGGTCATTCGGGGCGTCCAGGTAGCGATCCAGGCCGTACTGCTCGTGTTCGGCGATCAGTAGCTGGGTGTACTCGTGGCGCGGGTGGTAGAGCACGTCCGCGGTGGCGCCGCGCTCGACGACCTCGCCCTCGCGCATCACCAGGACCTCGTCGCAGACCTGCGCGACGACGGCGAGGTCATGGGACACGACGACGAGGGCGAGCCCGGTGCGCTCCCGCAGGTCGGCGAGCAGGTCGAGGATCTCGGCCTGCACCGTCACGTCCAGCGCGGTGGTCGCCTCGTCGGCGATGAGCACCTGGGGGCCGGCGGCGATCGCGGTGGCGATGAGGATGCGCTGCAGCATCCCGCCGGACAGTTCGTGGGGGTACTGGTCGTAGACGAGCTCGGGCTCGCGCAGGTGCACCGCGGTCAGCAGCTCGAGCGCGCGCCGCCGTGCCGCCCGCCGCCGCAGCCCGGACTTGACCTGGATGACCTCGGTGATCTGCGCCCCCACCTTGATGGACGGGTTGAGGTAGGACGCGGGGTCCTGGAACACCGCGCTGATCGTCGACCCGCGCAGATCGGTCCACTGCGGGGTCGTCAGCCCGGCGATGTCGCGCCCCGCGATCTCGATCGACCCGTCGGACACGGCGAAGTGCTCGGGCAGGATGCCGAGGATCGCGCGGCAGGTCAGCGTCTTGCCGCTGCCGGACTCCCCCACGATGCCGACCGCCTGGCCGGGCCGCAGGTCGAACGAGACGCCGCGTACGATCTCGCGGTCGTTGACCTCGTCGCGGATCCGCACGTCGCAGACCGCCAGCACGACGGCCGGTGCGGCCGGCGAGTCCGCCCTGGCCGAGGGCGCGGGGGCCGAGGGCGCGGCGGGAGGGGCCGCGGGACGCGCCACGGGCACCGTGACGGTGACCGTGCCATCGGGACGGGTTGTCGTCATCGGGCGGCACCTCCGGCGGGAATTGGTTCGGGCTGGGCGGGGCGACGGACGCGGGCCCGGCGGCTGTTCAGCAGCGCGCGCCCCGCCTCGCCGGACACGTCGCGGATCGCGTCGGCCAGCAGGTTGCTGCCCCACACCGTCACCATGATCAGAACCGCGGGAAGGATCGGAGCCCACGGCTGGTAGGACAGGTAGCCGAGGTCGGAGGCGAGCAGACCGCCCCAGTCGGTGCCGGCGGCTGCACGCCGATGCCGAGGAAGCTCAGGCTGGAGACGACGACGAAGCCGATGCCGATGGTCTGGGCCAGCGCCACCGCGACGGGCGGCAGCACCTTTCCCCACACGTGCCGCCGCGCGATCCGGCCGACGGACGCCCCGGAGATCAGCGCCGCCTCGACGTACTGCGACCGGGCGACCGCCAGCGTCGCCGCCCGCGCGACCCGGTAGAACAGCGGCGAGACGAGCACGCCGACGGTGAACATCGCCTGCGGGATCCCGTTGCCGAGCAGCGCGGTGACGGCCACGGCGTAGATGAGGAACGGCAGCGCGATGAGCGTGTCGGCGATCCGCCGGGTGAACCACTCGAACACCCGGCCGAGGTACACCGACAGGATGCCCGGGACGACGCCGACGGCCAGCGCTATCAGCGCGACCTCGACCGAACCGAGCACGCTGGTACGCGACCCGGCGAGCAGCCGGCTGAAGACGTCCCGGCCGAGGTAGTCCGTCCCGAGCCAGTGCTCCCAGGCGGGGCCGGCCAGGGTCAGCGCACTCGTCCCCAGCGGGTCGTGGGGAGCCAGGGTCGGACCGAGGATCGCCAGCAGGACGATCACGGACAGGATGCCGACGGCGAGCCGGCCGGTCGGCAGTGTCAGGACGCGACGGACCATGTCACACCCCCCGCTGCGAGGCCGGGGTGACCCGGCCCAGGACGACGTTGACGATCAGGTTGAAGGTGACGACCAGCACGATCGAGACGACGAGCACGCCTTGGACCTCCGGCACGTCGCCGGCCTGCGCGGCGTCGTTGGCGAACCGGCCGAAACCCTGCAGTCCAAAGATCCATTCGGTGACCACCGAGCCGCCGATGAGGGTGGGGAACCGCCAACCGAGCACGCTCAGGGCCGGTCCCACGCCGTTGCGCAGCACGTGCCGGAGGAAGATCCGCCGCGGGCTGAGCCCGCGCGCGATCGCCCCGGTCACGTAGTTCTCCTGGTAGGCGGCGATGAGGCCGGAGCGCAGCTGGCGGGCGACGTCGGCCATCGGGTCGAGACTGAGTGCCAGCGCTAGCAGCAGGATGTGGGTGAACCACGGCCACGTCCCCGCGCTCGTCGGCACGTAGCCCGCGGCCGGCAGCCAGCCGAGCCCGACGGCGAAGACGGTCACCAGGACGATGCCGACCACGAAGGGCGGCATCACCGAGAAGACCGTCATGAAGCCCGTGATCGCCCGGTCGATCCAGGTGGTGCGGCGCACCGCCGCCAGGGTGCCGAGCCCGAAGCCGAGGACCACACCGATGACCAGGGCCAGCGCCACCACTGACAGGCTGATCGCCAGGCCGTTGTTGATCAGCTCGGCGATGGGAGCCCCGTTGGTCCAGCTCCTGCCGAGCTGGCCGTGCAGGATGTCGGTGAACCAGCTCCAGTACTGGGCGAGGAACGGGCGGTCCAGGCCCCACTGCTGCTCGATGCGGGCGACCGCGTCCGGGGTGGCGCTCTCCCCCAGCTGCAGGGTCGCGGGGCTCAGGCCGCTGGCTGCCCGCAGGGCGAAGGTCAGGAAGGTCGCCACCAGGAAGACCGGGGCGAAGATCGCGAACGAGCGGGCGAGAATGACCAGGGCGCGGCCGGCGGCCCGCCGTGCCTTGGCGGCGGCGAGCGCTACGCCCGGGTCGGCAACGACCGCATGGTCAGCCGTGCTCACCGCCATGGGTTGCCCCCTCTCTTCAGGTCGTGTGGAGGTGGGTTGGCGCAAGTGCAGTCGGGTCGGCCGGGTCAGCCGCCGATGGTCACGCCGGTCCAGTCGATGTGGGCGGGGTTGGCCGGTAGGGCGGAGATCGCCTTGTTCTTGGCGAACAGGTTCGGGCTGGAGTAGGTGAAGACGAGCGCCTTGCTCTGCAGGCCCACGCGAGTGGCCGCCTGCAGGACCTGCGGGTAGTCCGGCGCGTCCAGCGGCGTCTGGCGAACCTTGGCGATCGCGTCCTCGAAACCGTCCGGCTCATACGGGGAGCTGAGGTTCAGCGGACCGTTCGGCCCGAAGTGCGCCGTGAGCGTCTGAGCGGCCGAGTCACGCCCGGTCGTGCCGTACAGCGAGAGCGTCAGATCCTTGGCGAAGAACGGCGTCGCCCAGTTCTTGTTGATCTTGATGGTGACGGTGATCCCGACCGCCGCCAGCTGCGACTGCACGATCTCCGCCGCCGGGTCCTCCGCCATGATGACCAGGTCCAGCTTGATCTGGCCCGGCTTGTAGCCGGCCTGCTCGAGCAGCTGCTTGGCCTTCGCTGGGTCATACGCGAAGAGTTTCGCCGACTGCGGGTCGTAGGCAACATAGCCGGGGGGGAATGGCTGGTTGGTCGCCTTCCCGTACCCGAAGGTGAGCTTGTCGACGAACTCCTGCTGGTTGGTGGCGTAGCGGACGGCGTCGACCACCTTGGGGTTGTTGAACGGCGCCTTGTTGATGTTCAGGCTGATGTTCGAGGCGTTGAATCCCGGCTGCACGAAGACGTCGAGACCGGCCGCCTTGGCCGCCTTCGCCTGGCTCGGGGCGAGATCGGCGAAGTTGTAGACGCCGGTCTGCAGACCGGAGACGACCGTCGCCTTGTCGGGCGCCGAAACCAGCTCGACGTTGTCGATGTGAATGTTCTTGGCGTCCCAGTAGTTCGGGTTCTTCTTCAGCAGGACCTTCGTGCCGGGAATCAACTGAGCCATTCCCGGCAACGATTTGTGA
>NZ_CADCWT010000125.1 GCF_902806485.1 Candidatus Frankia alpina
GGCCTTCACGACGCCTGCCGTCATTCGGGTCGAGAAGGGGCGGAGCGGGCCCTCCCTACATTACGAACAGTGCCCTACAACTACCCTCAAAGGACGCATAGGGGAATTGCAGCGGCACCGTCCGGAGGCAGAACGGTCCGTTAACGCCGGCATCGTCCGGACCGGGCTCGACGGCCCGGGTTCCGAACGGTTCAACGCGGAGCTCTCCGGGCAAGCTCAGCCCAGTGCCGCCCGCGTGGCCGGCGGGCCCACGGGAGGGCCGGTGCGCGGGTTGGGACGGCGCCAGGGGGTCGAGTCGACGAGTGGGAAGGCGTCCTTCCACACCGGCTCGTAGCCGGCCGCGACGAGCATCACGGCGACCTCAGCCGGCGCGCGCTCGTCCGAAATCGAGAACTGCTCCTGGGCGGTGCCCGGCGAGCCGTAGCCGCCGGGCTCGGTGGAGGAGCCCGCGCTGATCGTCGTCGCCGCGATGCGGACCAGGCCGTCGCGCATCGCCGCCGGTTCCCGGGTGGACAGCGTCAGCGCGAGGTCGGGTTCGACCAGCCGCAGGGCCGCGTACGCCTGCACGAACTCGGGGTCCGAGACGACCACCGTCGGCGGGAACCCGCTGGCACTCGGCTTGATACGCGGCAACGCGACCGACACCTCGGTCCGCCAGTACCGCCGCGACAGGAACGACGCGTGAGCGGCCAGGGCGAGCACGTCAGCCCGCCAGTCCGGGGCGAGGCCGAGCAGGGCGCCGATCCCCAGCCGACGCGCCCCGGCGCCCGCGGCCCGCTCGAACGACGACAGCCGGCGGTCGTAGTCTCGCTTCCAGCCCGCGACGTGCACCTCGGCGTACCGGGTCCGGTCGTAGGTCTCCTGGTAGTGGACGACGCCCTCCAGCCCGGCCCGCACCAGCCGGGCGTAGGTGTCGTCCGACCAGGTCTGCGTCTCGATCGACAGTGACGGGAACATCGGCCGCAGCCGCTCGACCACGGCGACGAGGTAGTCGGCGGACACCTCGACGCGGTGTTCCCCGGCGACCAGCAGCAGGTGGCGGAAGCCCCGCCCAGCCAGCAGCCTGCCCTCGGCCGCCACCTCGTCGACGCTGAGGGTGCGCCGCGCGACGGGCAGGCCCTTGGCGAAACCGCAGTACGTACAGGACGACAGGCAGGCGTTCGAGACGTACAGCGGGGCGAACAGGCGCACGGCCCGGCCGAAGCGGCGCAGCGTGGTCGCCCGGGCGGCGAGTGCGAGCTCCTCCAAGCGTCCCGTCGCGGCCGGTGAGAGCAGGACGGCCAACTCCTCGAGCCCAAACCGCCCCGGCGCCGACTCACCCCGGCCGGCCGGATCGGGAACGACCCGGCGCAGCACGGCGTCGACCTCCGCCGGCGTCGTGCGCCCCGACCTGGCGGACAGGCCGGCCAGGTCCAGCGCGGCGAGCTCACGGGCGAACTCCCCCCGCGGCGCGCTCACCCGACCGCCTTGCCGTTGCCGTTCGCAGAGGTCACGGGAGGCGCAGAGGTCGCGGAGGGCGCAGCGCCGAGGGCGCCGAGGAAGCCAGTCAGCGGCGAGGACGCGGACGCCGCGGTGGCCGTGCCGGGTCCGGCCTGCCCGGCCAGGTAGCCCAGCCGCCCGGCGACGGTCGCGAGCGCAAAGGCCCGGGCCATCCGCACCGGGTCGGCCGCCACCGCGATCGCCGTGTTGACCAGCACCGCGGCCGCGCCGATCTCCATCGCCTCGGCCGCGTCGGAGGGCACACCGAGGCCGGCGTCGACGATCACCGGCACGCCCGCGCCCGCCACGATCGCCTCGATCGCGTCCCGGGTCCGCAGCCCCCGGTTCGAGCCGATCCAGCTGCCCAGCGGCATGACCGTGGCGCAGCCGGCCTCCTCCAGCCGGCGGGCCAGCACCGGGTCCGCCGAGCAGTACGGCAGGACGGTGAAGCCATCGGCGACCATGAGCTCAGCGGCTCGCAGGGTCTCGATCGGGTCCGGGGCGAGCGTCCGCGGATCCGGGGTGACCTCTAGCTTAACCAGGCCGGTTCCGGTGGCCGCGCGACCCAGGCGGGCGAGGCGCAACGCCTCCGCCGCGTCCGCGGCACCGGAGGTGTTGGGCAGCAGCGTCATGGCCGGCGGGACGAAGTCGAGCACGTCACCCTCGCCGGCGCGGTCGAGGTCGACCCGCCGCAGCGCGACCGTCACGATCTCGGCGCCGGAGGCGAGCAGGCTGTCGCGCATCACCTCGTGGGCGGCGAACTTGCCCGTTCCGACCAGCAGGCGGCTGCCATAGGAACGGCCGGCGATCACGAGATCATCGCCCCCGTGCGGCTCGGCCGCCTCGGCGGCGCCGAGCCACGAGACGCCGGACGGCCCGGACCATCGCGCCCCGGGAACGGTGGGACCTGACGGAGCCTGCGGCATGATGTCCATCCTCCCCACGCGCGCATGACCGCGATCGGGTATGCGGGTCGCCGACGGTGTTCCTGGCCGGCCTCTCAGCCCACGTCCACGGGCTCCCCGGTGCAACCCCCAGTCTAGCCGGCCCGGCACCGCCACCGAGCCGGATCGGCGCACCCCACCCACCTGGAGCGGCCACATCGGGGGCCCGCGGATCGGAGGCCGGACCGCCGATTACCCGAACGTGCCGGGGCGCGGCCTCGTCGGCCGGGGCAGGCTTGCCGTGGCATGGGCGGGCCGCCGCGGATACGCGCAGCGCGGTCACCGCTTACGCAAGGGCTGGAGATTCAGCCAAACACCATCAGCCGGTATGACCGATAGCAACGGCTATGTCCGAGGCATCTCGAAGCGTTCCCCGACCCCCGGCCCGAATCTGGAGCTAACACCACGAGGCTCCGGTAGCGGCATGGTCCGACGGCGATCGTAAGCTGTCTTCCGTGGATGCCACCGTGGCCGACCCCGTCATAGATCGGCTTCTCGATGGCCGTTACACGGCGCAGGAACGGATCGCCGTCGGCGGCATGGCGACGGTGTACGTCGCGCACGACAACCGGCTGGATCGGCTCGTCGCCCTCAAGGTGATGCATCCCAACCTCAACCACGACCCGGAGTTCGTCGCCCGCTTCCACCGCGAGGCCAAGGCGGTGGCGCGCCTGAACACCCCCCGGGTCGTCTCGGTGCTCGACCAGGGCTCCGACCACACCCCGGTCGGCCTGGTCAACTACCTGGTCATGGAGCTGGTTCGCGGCCGGTCGCTGCGCCAGCACCTGGCCGCCCGCGGGCGGCTGCCGGTCGCCGAGGCCGTCGAGATCATCGAGCCGGTGATGGAGGCGCTCGCCGCCGCGCACGCCGCCGGCATCATCCATCGCGACATCAAGCCCGAGAACATCCTTCTCGGTGATGACGGCCAGGTGAAGGTCGCCGACTTCGGCCTGGCCCGCCCCCTCGGGCAGCCCACCCAGGCGCTGACCGACGGGGTGGTCATGGGCACCGTCGGCTACCTCGCACCCGAGCAGGTCACCCGGGGCACCGCCGACACCCGCAGCGACGTCTACGCCGCCGGGGTGGTGCTGTTCGAGTCGCTGACCGGCCAGCTGCCACACAGCGGCGCGACCCCGATGTCGATGGCCTACCAGTCCGTCCACGGGGACGTGCCGGCGCCGTCCACCATCGTCGAGGGCGTCCCCGCGGAGCTCGACGGCCTCGTCCTGCGGGCGACGTCGCGCGACCCGGGCCGTCGGCCGGCCGACGGCGCAGCCCTGCTCGACGAGCTGCACCGCATCGGGCCTTACCTGCCATCGGCGGACGCCTACCAGACCGGCTTCACCGGCGAGGTCGAGCGGATCGGTCTGATCGGCCCGCCTGCCGAGGGCTCGGAGCCCGACTACACCCGCGCCTACCAGCCCGCCGATTACCACGACGCCCGCGGCGCCGGGCCGTTCACCGGCGCGGAGTCGGGGCGACCGGCGGGGGCCGGCACCGCGGAGCATGATCCGGCCGCCGGGCCACCGTACACGGGCGGGGCCCCGAGCCAACCCGGAACCGGGGCGCTCTACCGCTCCTCGGCCACGCCCAGCCAGACGTCCACCAGCTATCTCGGCGCCGCGCACGGTCACCGCCGCGCCACGGGCTCGGGTACGGGTTCTGGTCTCCGTCGGTATGCGCCGTTCGCCGTGGGCGGCGCGGCGATTCTCGTCCTGCTACTCGGCTTCATCACGCTGCGCTCGCTGTCCAGCGACAAGATCGAGGTCCCGCAGCTGACCGGCCTCAGCAAGTCGGACGCCGAGGCGATGCTGCGCGACGACGGGCTCAAGCAGACCTACCTCGATCCGGTCGCCAACCTGACCGTGGCCGCCGGCCACATCGCCCAGCAGGATCCCAAGGACGGGGCGAAGGTCGACAAGAACGCGGTGATCACTCTGCGGCTCAGTTCCGGGCCGGCGACCGTCGCCGTGCCGGACCTCGCGAATCTCACGCAGGACCAGGCCACGGCCCGGCTCAAGGAGCTCTACCTCGCCGTGGGTGGGCTGTCCAACCAGGCCAGCGACACCGTCCCCGCCGGCCACGTAATCGGCACGAACCCGGCCGTCAACACGATGCTCAGGCCCAAGGACGGCGTCACCCTGATCATGTCGAGCGGACCGGACACCAGACAGATGCCGGCCGACGTCATCGGCAAGACCTACGACGCCGCCAAGGCGGAGATCGATGCCCTCGCCGTTGCGGGGGTCACGGTCCAGCGCGCGTTGACCGTGGCCGAGGACGCGACCCCCGGCAACGTCGTCGGCGCCACCCCCGGAGTCGGCCAGGAGATCGTGCCCAACAGCACCGTCACGCTCACGGTCGCCTCCTCGCCCGACGCCGGTGACGGCTCCGCCGGCGGCGTACAGGTCACCGTCCCCAAACTGATCGGCAAGACCTACCGCGAGGCCGAAGGCATCCTCCGCCAGCGTGGGCTGAAGATCGATCGGTTCGCCGTGTTCGGCAACCCGAACGACCGGGTGACAGCCCAGTCCGCCCAGCCCAACTCCAAGATCGAAAAGGGTAGTACAGTACATGTGAACACTGTGTGGCAGATCGGTAACTGAACGGCGGTCGACCGCGGTCGGGATCCCGCCGGAGTGGAGCAGCCCGGGCCTCGGCTGCGTGGCTTCCGGTGGTGGCAGCCGCGTCGGACCCGCGCCGAGCAGGCCGCCACGCTCCTGGACGGCCAACGGCCGCCGACCGACGCCGCCGAACTCCGCCTGGTGAACGCGGCGGCAGCCCTACGTGACCTCCCGACACCCCGGATGAGCCCGGTGCGCCGCAACGCCCTGCGCGCCCACCTGCTCGCCGCCCTCACCGACACCGCCCTCACCGAGGCCACCCCCGCCGCACCCACCGCACCCACCGCCTCCGCCGCACCCGACCCGGCACAGTCCGCCGAGCCCGCCATGGCCCGTGGCTCGGGCGCTACCGGGCGGAGGGTACGTCGAGTCTCGCCTCGACAAGCTCGGGTTCTGCGCACCGCCCGCCCGCTACTGGCCATCTCCCTCGCCTGCGCGGTGGCCCTGGTCGGCCTCGCCGTCAGCACGGAGGACGCGTTGCCGGGCGAGACGCTGTACGGCGTCAAACGGCGGGTCGAGAACATTCAGGTGTCCCTGGTGCGCGATCCGATCGCCAAGGCGAAGACCCGTCTCGACGTGGCCGTTACCCGCATGGACGAGCTGCGCACGATCACTCTCGGCCAGGGCACCCACATCGACCGCCCCACCGGCGCCGCCAACCAGCCGCCGCCGGGCCCCGCGAGCCTGCTCCAGCCGACAGATCCGTTCGCCCAGCTGTGGACCGCCGGAACGGGCCTTCCCCTCCCGCAGGTCCGGCCCGTCGCCCCGGCCGGACCGATCCAGGCGCCGCCCCCCAGCCGGCCGGCCGCACCGGTTCTACCGTCTCCGCCGGCCGCGTCGCCCCCGACCGCCGCACCCGCCGCCTCGGCCATCACAGCCACCACCACGACAGCCGCCTCGGCGACACCGGCCGGCTCGGCCGCCGCGGCCGCGGCGGCGGCCCTGGCCGCTTCCGGTCACCATGCGGATGCCGGCACGGTCAACAGCCTGCTGCGGGCCTGGTGCGCCCAAGCGCGAGCCGGCTCGCGAGTGTTGCTCGCCCGAGCCGCCACCGGGAACGCCGACGCCTGGACGACGATGGATGCCTTCACCACCGAGCAGTCCGATCGGCTGGCACCCATCCTCGCCGCCCTTCCACCCGGCACGTCCGAAGCCGCGCAGGCGACCCTTGACCTCATCGATGAGTTCCGCCTCGGCCTCCGCTTCCCACGAGCGACGGCCACCGCCGTGACGCAGCCCGCGAGTACCGCGCCCACGGCGGCGCCGACCAGCGCCCTGCAGGAGGCCCCATCGTCCGCCGCGCCGAGTGCGCCGACATCCCCGGACGACGCCGAGTCAACCACCATGCCGACGTCAACCACCACGCCGACGCCAGCCAGCAGGGTCAGCGGCACCCCCGATGAGGATGCGAGTCACGGTAGGGCCGAGGTAAGCCGGGCGGCCGAATCGGCCGAGCCGTCGGCAGCCGCGCAGAGACAGCCGAGTGCGCCGAGCACCGCGACCCCGGCCAGGCAAGCAGGCGAATCCTCGCCGCTCCCAGCGGTCAGGGCCCCGAACCCACCGAAGGCCTCCCCGCCGTCAAGCCCCACGAGTGCTCCCGTGGACATGGTCGGCACGGCCTCCACCGGCACAGGCGGCTGGTCGGCGGCCGGCAGCGCCGCGAACGGCAGCGCTCCGACGGCCGATACGCAGACGCCGCCGGGCACCGCCACGGGATAGGTGGCCCCGGGCTGAGCGTCTGACATCTGAGCGCCGCCTGCCATCGGTCGGAGCCGTTGGAACGCAGTTGCGGCGCGGTCGGGTTCGCACCGTCACTGAACCGCGAGACCCGTCCGTGACCAGCTGCGCACATAATCGTGCCGAGGGGTAAGCACGGTTTCAGGCCGCAAAACCGTGCTTAGGCCTCGGCACGATCTGACCGTGATGTGGCCGGGTATCAAATGGCCGGGTCGGGTGGGGCCGGGTCGGGTCAGGTGGTGGGGTACTCCTGCATCGCGGCGGCACGCTCGCCACGCGCGTGCTGGAGCATCTCGGCGACGAGGAAGGCCAGCTCGAGTGCCTGCCCGGTGTTCAGACGCGGGTCGCAGGCGGTCTCGTAGCGGCCACCGAGATCCTCCTCGCCGATCAGCTCGGCGCCGCCGAGGCACTCGGTGACGTTCTCGCCGGTCAGCTCGATGTGCAGCCCGCCCGGGTGGGTGCCCAGGGCCTTGTGCACCTCGAAGAAGCCGAAGACCTCGTCGAGCACGTCGTCGAAGTGGCGGGTCTTGACGCCGCCGACGTCGCGGGTGTTGCCGTGCATCGGGTCGCAGGACCAGACGACCGGCGGCCCGGCGGCGTTGACCTTCTCGATGATCGGCGGGAGGGCGTCGCGGACCTTGCCTGCGCCCATCCGGATGATCAGGGTCAGCCGGCCGGGGATGTGCTGCGGGTTGAGCCGCTCGGCGAGTTCTAGGACCTCGTCGGGGCTGGCCTTCGGGCCGATCTTGCAACCGATCGGGTTGCCCACCCGGGACAGCAGGTCGACGTGGGCACCATCGAGGTCCCGGGTCCGCTCCCCGATCCAGATCATGTGCGCGGACAGGTCGTACGGGTTGCCGGTGGCGTCCTCCACGCGGGTGAGGGCGCGCTCGTACTCCAGTAGGAGACCCTCGTGGCTGGTGAACAGCTCCACTCCGGTCAACGCCGCGCTGCCGAGGTCGATGCCACAGGCGGCCATGAAGGCCAGCGCCCGCTCGATGTTCGTCGCCATCACCTCGTAGCGCCGGCCGGCCGGCGAGTCACGCACGAAGGCCTTGTTCCACTCGTAGACCTTCGACAGATCCGCGAACCCGCCGGTGGCGAACGCCCGGACGAGGTTCAGCGTTATTGCGCTCTGATGGTATGAGGCGACCATGCGCATCGGGTCCGGCCGGCGGGAAGCAGCCGTGGCCGCGATGTCGTTGACGGCGTCGCCGCGGTAGGACGGCAGGCCGGTGCTCGACTCGATGTCGGTCGAACGCGGCTTGGCGTACTGGCCGGCGATGCGGGCGACCTTCACCACCGGCGTGCTCGCACCGTAGGTGAGCACGACCGCCATCTGCAGCAGCGTCTTGACCTTGTCGCGGATCTTGTTGGCGGTGTTCGCCGCGAAGGTCTCGGCGCAGTCGCCGCCCTGGAGCAGGAATGCCTCACCCCGTGCGACCATCGCAAGGCGGTCGGTAAGTGAACGCACCTCGGGGGCGGTGACCAGCGGGGGAAGCCCCGCAAGCTGGTTGTAGGCGGACTGCAGTTCCTCGAGATCGGGCCACGACGGCTGCTGCTTGGCCGGGAGGGTCCGCCAGACATCCAATGCGCTCACGACACACAGGGTACGGTCCCGGCCGCCATGCGAGCCGGTCAACCGGCCGACGTGTTTCGGTCGAGGCCCCGAGTGTGCTCCGCGCCTGCCGACGGTCCACCGGCGCCGATCAGCCGAAGAAGATCTCCGCCTCGTCGTAGAGCTCCGCGGGCACCGTCTTGAGCTCGCGGGTCGCCTCTGCCAGCGGGACGCGGTCGATGCGGGTCCCGTGCAGGGCGACCATCACCCCGAAGTCGCCCTCGTGCACCGCGTCGACGGCGTGCAGGCCGAAGCGCGTCGCGAGCCAACGATCGAACGCGGTCGGCGTGCCGCCGCGCTGAAGATGGCCGAGCACGGTGGCGCGGGCGTCCCGGCCGGTGCGGCCGCGGATCTCGGTCTCGAAGACCTGCGCGATGCCCTGTAGGCGGACGTGGCCAAAGGCGTCGAGCTCACTCTCCCTCGTGACCAGGGTGCCGGCGAGCGGGGTGGCGCCCTCCGCGACGACGATGATCGGGGAGTAGTGGGTGGCGAAGCGGGCCTCGACGAAGGCGCAGACCTTGTCGAAGTCGAACGGCCGTTCCGGGATGAGGATGACGTTCGCGCCGCCTGCCATCCCGCTGTGCAGGGCGATCCACCCGGCGTGACGCCCCATCACCTCGAGGATGAGCACGCGGTGGTGACTTTCCGCGGTGGTGTGCAGGCGGTCGATCGCCTCGGTGGCGATGTTGACCGCGGTGTCGAAGCCGAAGGTGTAGTCGGTGGCGGACAGGTCGTTGTCGATGGTCTTGGGAACCCCGACCACGGGCAGCCCTTCGGCGTGCAGCCGGGCGGCCACGCCGAGGGTGTCCTCCCCGCCGATCGCGATGAGCGCGTCGATCTCGGCGGCGGCCAGGTTCTCGCGGACCAACGACGGCCCGTCCACTGCGGCGTAGGGGTTCGTGCGGCTCGACCCGAGAATGGTTCCGCCGCGCGGCAGGATGCCGCGCACCGCTGCGGTGTCGAGCGGCACCATGTCACCGGTCAGCGGCCCGCGCCAGCCGTCCCGGAATCCCACGAACCTGTGCCCGTAGACGCCCTCGCCCTTGCGGACGACGGCCCTGATCACCGCGTTGAGCCCGGGGCAGTCGCCGCCGCCGGTCAGTACGCCGATCCTCATCGCGAATACTCCTGTCAAGCGCGCCGGCCCCCGCCGGCGGCAGCGTAGCGGCCGCTCCGCGCGGAGGAACGTGTTCGCGCTAACCAGGCGTGGCGACCCGACTGCGGTGAGGCGTCAACGGCGCGAGGGCGGGACGGCGGCGATCCGGGCACGCAGCGGGGCGAGGACCTCCCAGCGCGCCAGATTGTGCACGGCATCGGCGAGGGCATCGTGCGCATTGGCCGGCGGCGGCGGCAGCACCGGGCGTCCGACGTCCTCCCAGAGCTGGCGCAGGTCCCGGGTGAAGCGCGGGAGCTGCGCGGGCAGGTCGGTCATCGTCCCGAAAAGCTGGCAGAGCACCACGTGGTCGTAGGCGCCGTACCAGGCCCACAGCTCCGGCGTGCCGTCGGTGGTCAGCAACGCGGCGATCTCCGCACGGATCCGCACCCGGGACCGCCACGCCGGGTCCGCGAGCGGCGGCAGCTGGTCGAGGACGTTACGGCGGACCCACGGCACCGCGAAGGCCGGGTCGAACTCGGTGGACACGGCGTAGTAACGCTGCGCGCCGTCCTCGCTGACGATGCCGATGCTGACCAGGTCCAGCCAGAGATGATCAGCCTCGCGGCGTTCGATGAACTCGGTGTCGTAGAAGAATCGGGTGCCCACCGGTTCAGTCTCCCCTGCCGGGAAGATCGGCGGACACGGACGCCGGGTTCGGTGCCGACCGGACCGACCGGCGCCGCCACGGCCGCAGCACGAGCTCGAGCAGCGCCACCGCGGCGGCCGCCCCGACCAGTGGCAGCACCCACAGCAGCAGCCCGGAGTACTCCTCGTCATCCTCGCTGCCCACAGGCGCGGCGGCGGACGCGCCCGAACCGCCCGGCCGCGCCGCCACGGCTCCCGGCGAGGAGGCGCAGCCGGCCGCTCCGGCGGCCGCGGGCGCGCTGACCTGGGGGCCGGCGGTGGCCGGAGCGACTCGGACCTCGACCCGGGCTGCCCCGGGCTCGGCCACGACGCACAACAGGCCCGCGCCCGGCGCCGAGGTCACCCGCGCGCCGGTGACCTGGACCTGGTAGCCCTGCGGGTAGGACCATGCCGGCAGGCTGATGGCCGTCGCCGCGCCGGCCGCCAGGGAACTCCCGCTGGGCGAGGCCGTCCGGAAGGTGACGGTGAGCACTCGCCCCGCGTCGAACCGCAGCGACTCGGGAGTCCCCGCGACGGCCACCGGGTACGGGCGGACGATCTCCGCCGGGGCGGCCTGGAGCATCCCGCCGCCCGGGGCAGGCGGCGGGTCGGTGCCGACCGTCCCGCCCGTGCCGCTGGGCGCGTCGTAGAACCAGCTCAGCCCGAAGGCGTCGGCGGCCGCCACCAGGCCGCGCAAGGCTGCGGGCGAGCCGTCCTTCCACCCGATCAGGTAGCCGGTCGGGTCGTTGACGGCGACGGTGGCGGCGGCGTCGAACGGCGCTGGGCGGTCCCGCCAGAGCAGGTGGACCGGGTCCTGGGCGGTGACGGCGTCAGCCAGCGTCCCCCCCGTGCCCGCGGCGGCGGGAACCTCGTAGCCGAGCAGGTCCGGCTCGCCGTGCAACCGGGTCGCCAGCCGGCCGAGGCCGGCGGCGAGCGTGGCACTCGACAGCGCCTGGCCCCGCGCGGCGGGGACGAGCCGCAGCACGACCCGCATCCCGCGGCCGGTGAACGTCCGGGCGAGGCTCGCGACCTGGCCGAGTCCGGGATCCGCCGAGGCCCCCGCGGCCGCGTCGGGCGCCGGCCAGCCGACAGTGACCGGGAAGTGGCCACCTGCGGCCACCGGCACCGCGAGGCGTACGCCGCTGAAGCCGTAGCCGATCCAGGTGTCGAGGTCACGGGTGGTCGGGATGACGCCGGCGGGCACCGTCATCCCGCGGATGACGACCACGCGGCGCTCGCCGTCGGTCAGGTAGGCCCCGGAACGGCTGATTGTGCCGGCGGGGACGGCACCGGCCGCGGAACCCGGTGCCGCCGCGTCGGCTGCGGCGGGTGGAGCGGGCACGGCGAGCGCGGCCGGGCCCGCCGCGACGAGGCAACCGACGAGAACACCGAGCGCGAGCAGCAGCATGGCGGGCCGGCGGGCGCCACCACGTGGCTCGGCCCGCAGGCCACCCAGGCCGGGAGCCCGCCGCCACCGGCGAGCGCCGTCCAACCATTCGACCGCCGCCAGAAGAGCGAAATCGCCACGCACGTAACCATCCTGCCGTGTTGCCGGCAGGCGGGTCAGACCGCCCGGTCGGCGTGGTCGTCCGTGACCCGCGGCTGGGTCGGCGCGGCCACGGGACGGGACGGGCGTTCGCCACCCGCCGTGGCCGACCCTTCGGGAGTCACCGCCACCGCCACCGCCGCCGGCACGGGCCGCCCGCCCCGCACCGAGGTGTCAGCGGCGCCGTCCGCAGCGCCCGCGCCGCCTGCGGCGCCACGGGCGGCGGCCATCTCCTCCTTGGCCCGCTTGGCGTACATATCCACGTACTCCTGGCCAGACAGGGCCATCAGCTCGTACATGATCTGGTCGGTGATCGACCGCAGCACAAACCGGTCGTCCGCCATGTCGGCGTAGCGGGAGAAGTCGAGGGGCTGACCGACCCGCATCCCGATCCGGCGGATCTTCGGTAGCAGCTGGCCGGGCGGCTGCACCTCGAAGGTGCCGATCATCGCGACCGGGATCACCGGCACGCCGGCCTCCAGGGCCATCCGGGCGACGCCGATCTTGCCGCGGTATAGGCGACCGTCGGGCGAGCGGGTGCCCTCCGGGTAGATGCCGATCAGCCGGCCCTGACGCAGGACACGCACGCCGGAACGCAGCGCGCCCTCGCTCGCCTTGCCGCCGCTGCGGTCGATCGGGATCTGGCCGGCGCCGCTGAAGAACACGCGCTTGAACCACCCCTTGACCCCGGCCTCGGTGAAGTAGTCGCTCTTGGCCAGGAAGGTCACCCGCCGGGAAATCACCAGCGGCAGGAAGAAGTGGTCCAGAAACGACAGATGATTTCCGGCGAGGATCGCGGGGCCCTGCCCGGGGATGTTCTCGGCACCTTCCACCCACGGGCGCCAGAACACCCGCAGGATCGGAGCCAGGACCACCTTGAGCACCCAGTAGAACAAGACAGCTCCCACCTGGTCACCGCCGTGAGACGACGCCCGCCAGGGCGGCCGTGACCGGGCCGCCCGTCTCCATCCGCCGAGACCGATCACATCAGGCCGAGCATCTCACCGCCCGCCACGTGGAGCACGGCGGCGCTCCGCGACCGACGGACTGCGACGGTACGCGGGCCGCGCGGCGGATGCCGCCCGGCCACGATCACCGACGGAGACCGAGCCGCCCTCGAGTCTGAGGAGCGGCCGTCTCCCCTGTCCATCTAACGCCGACACGGCCCACTGTGGGGACCGCGGCACCCGGCCCGCCGCCGGCGCAACGAGCTCGCCGGGCGCGCGCCGGCAGCCCCACGCCTATATCATCCCAGCGGGGGTGTTCTCGGCCCAGACGGGCCCTTAACGTTCCGACGACATATGCAGGACCACGAGATACGCACGACCGTGGCCTCAACCCGCGGACCGTGCGAGCATACGTTTACCGACGCTTTCCTTCCGCGCCACCCCGCTACGTGGCACGCGGGCGGACGCAGGGCACGAAGGGCGGATACACGATGGCGGGCTCCACCGGCACAGCCGTCCTACCTGGCGCCGAGCCGTTCCAGTTCGCGGGTGGGCCGGTGGGCGTCCTACTGGTCCACGGATTCACCGGCTCTCCGGGCAGCATGCGGCCCTGGGGCGAGGCTCTCGCCGCCGGGCTCACCGTCTCCTGCCCGCTACTCCCGGGCCACGGCACCCGCTGGCAGGACATGCTCCCGACCACCTGGCCCGACTGGTACACCACCGTGCAGGGCGCGTTCCTGCGCCTGCGCGCGGACTGCGAGCAGGTGTTCGTCATGGGCCTGTCGATGGGTGGGACCTTGACGCTGCGGCTGGCCGAGGAGCACGGCTCCGACGTCGCCGGCGTGGTCACGGTGAACGCGAGTCTGTCCACCGAGCGCCGGCAGGCCGCGCTCGCCCCGCTGCTCGGCCGGTTCATCCCGGCGGTGCGCGGCGTCGCCGGCGACGTGAAGGCCAAGGGGGTACCCGAGGTCGGCTACGACCGGGTGCCGCTGCTGCCGTTCGCGTCGCTGCGCAAGTTGTGGGGGGTAACCCGCGGCGACCTCGGGCGGATCGACTGCCCGGTGCTCGCGTACCGCAGCATCGTCGACCACGTGGTGGAGCCGAGCTCGGGGGCGATCCTGCTGGCCGGGGTCCGCGCGCCGATCGAGGAACGGCTGCTGCCGGACAGCTGGCATGTGGCAACCCTCGACAACGACAAGGAAACAATCTTCAAAGGCAGTCTGGACTTCGTCCAGCGACACGCGGCGCGCACGCTCGTGCCCGACCCGCCCCGCAGCGATGGCTGAGCACCCGCCGGCGCCGGGCCAGGGCGAACCGCGGCCGTCCGCGGCGGGTGCGACGGGGGGCGGGGCGACCGGGCCGGCCGG
>NZ_CADCWT010000126.1 GCF_902806485.1 Candidatus Frankia alpina
AGGAATGCGTCGACGACGTTGAGCTTGCGTTGACAGAGGCATGTGCGAATGTTCTTCTTCATGCCTAGGTTGAAGACGAATACGAGGTATCGGTGGGCGTCGACAACGAGGTCGCCGTCATCGAGGTGAGCGATCGCGGCGACGGCCTGGACACCACCCTCGAAACTTTGTTCGAATCGGAACGGGTGGTGCGCCCGAGCCTGGACGGTATCGCGCCGGAGAACGTCCCGGAGCAGGGTCGGGGGATCTTCCTGATGCGGGCGCTCATGGATCACGTCCAGTTCCACCGGGTGGAGGGACCCCGGCAGGGTACCCGCGTGCACCTGGAGAAGACGCTCGACTGGGAGGAGAGCGCCCCGGGCGCACAGTTGAGCCGGGCGCGCAAGACGGCCGGGCCGTGGGGCACCACCCAGCCGCCGAAGGCCGCCGACGAACCGGTCTGACCCCGCCTCGCCCGCTACGCTGACGGCAGTGGACGGGCGAGCGGGAGCTGGGTGGGTGCCGGGCATGGATGCGGTGGGGACCGACGCGACCAGGACGACGGCCAGGATCGGAGTCGTCACCTTCCCGGGTTCACTCGACGATCGGGACGCGGCCCTCGCCGTGCGGTCCGTCGGCGCCGAGCCGGTCGCACTCTGGCACGGCGACGATGATCTCGCCGGGGTTGACGCCGTCATCCTGCCCGGCGGCTTCTCCTACGGGGACTACCTGCGCGCCGGTGCGATCGCCCGGTTTTCCCCGATGGTCGCGGCCATTGTGGTCGCGGCCGCCGACGGCGTTCCCACGCTGGGCATCTGCAACGGCTTCCAGGTGCTGTGCGAGGCCGGCCTGCTGCCGGGCGCGCTGACCCGCAACGTCGGGCTGCATTTCGTCTGCCGTGACCAGCGCCTGCGGGTCGAGACCACGGCCACGGCATGGACGCGGAACTACCAGACCGGCGAGGAGATCGTCATCCCGGTCAAGCATGGCGACGGCCGCTTCGTGGCGAGCCCCGAGGTGCTCGCCGAGCTGGCCGCGCAGGACCGGATCGTGCTGCGCTACCTCGGCGGCAACCCCAACGGCTCGGCCGACGACATCGCCGGCGTCTGCAACGCCGAGCGCACGGTCATGGGCCTCATGCCCCACCCGGAGCACGCCGTCGACGAGCTGACCGGCTCGGGCCTGGACGGGCTGCGCATGTTCACGTCGGTGCTGACCAGCCTGCTCACCCACGTCTGACCGGCCCGGCGGGCTCCTCGGACTCGGCGGGGTCGGCGGCCAGCGCCCGGGCCACGCCGACCCGCTGCTGCTGCCCGCCGGACAGCTCGTGCGGGTAGCGCCTGCCCATCGTCGCCGGGTCGAGGCCGACGAGGTCGAGCATTGCGTCCACCCGGGTAACGCTTCCCCACCCGCGCAGCGAGATCATCGGGTCGGCCGAGGTCGCCGGTTCCACGGTCATGGGCGTCGAGACCCGCTCGGACGAGTTGTCCGCGGCGCTGCGCGAGCACGTCAGCCTCACCCTGAGCGCGGTGGCGATCGGCCTGGTGATCGCGGTGCCGCTGCTCCTGCTCGCCCGGCGCTGGCGGTTCGCCGTCACCTGGATCAGCGGGCTGGCGAGCATCCTGTACACGGTGCCGTCGCTGGCGTTCTTCGCGTTGCTGCTGCCCGTCACCAGCCTGTCCACGACCACGGTGCGGATCGGGCTGGTGGCGTACACGCTGGTCATCCTCTTCCGCGGGCTGCTCGCCGGGCTCGACGCCGTATCGGCCGACGTGCACGACGCCGCCCGGGGCATGGGCTACGGCCCGCTGCGGCTGCTGATCACCGTGGAGATCCCGCTCGCGCCGCCCATGATCATGCTTGGCCTGCGCTTGGCCGCGGTGCAGGTGGTGGCGACGGCCACCATCGCGGCGCTGATCGGCGGGGGCGGGCTCGGCCGCTTCGTCGTCGACGGCCTGGCCAACAACCGCCGCCCCGAAGTGGTCGGCGGCGCGATCCTCGTCGACGGCCTCCTGCTCATGCTGGCCCGCACGGTGTCGACCACCCGGGCCCCCAGACCCCGCTGACCCACCCGGAAGCCCGCGCGCCTGCCGTGAGATCGGCTTCTACCTGCGGGAGATTGGCAAGCAGCAGCTCCGCCTGCTGGTCGGGCGCAGATCGTTCAGATGCCGCAGACCCACAAAGGACGGCGCCGTCCGCCGCTGCCGAGCAAGAATTGCACCGAAGCCACTGTCGCCGGAGACGATGGGGCCGCGTCGTCCAGGCCGGGCAGCACATCGCCCGAGGCGCCTGGCTGCTCCGTGGAGCGACCAGGCGCGCGTCGGCGACACCCGAGCGCACACGTCGGACCTGCAGGAACCGGGTAGGGAAGGCGTCCAGCGGCCGGGAACGGAGCGCCTCGACCTGGGCGTCGAGATGCCGAAACAGTGCGAAACCTGTGATGTCGATATAATCTGCCGGAATGTCCACACTATATTCGGATGATGTGGAGAGCGACACGGAGGCGTGGACGCACCACTACTAAAAGTCACGTGCTGGAGGTTGTATGTCGGCGGTTCTCTTCAATGTCGCGATCGGGATTCTTACGAGCGTCTTAAGCGGAACCGGAGTCTGGGCGTGGCAGCGCCTGGCCAACGTACGCCGACTGGCCCGCGAGATCAGCTCATCCGTCGCCGGGTCGACCTTCAGCGGAGCCTGGCGACGGGATCCGGCGGTTGTCGTGACGCTCACCTCATCCACCCGGAGCATCAGTAGTGGTACCTGCACTGGGCTATGCGGATCTCGTCATTGCTGATCTTGTAGACGAGTCGGTGCTCGTCGTTGATACGCCGCGACCAGTAGCCCTGGAAGCCGTGCTTCAGGGGCTCGGGTTTGCCGATGCCGTCGTTCCCGTTGCGGGCGATGTTCTGGATCAGCGTGTTGATGCGCCTGAGCGTCTTGCGGTCCTGGCTCTGCCACCACACGTAGTCCTGCCAGGCGTTCTCATCCCAGACGAGCTTCACTCGACGAGGTCCCGCACGACACCCCCGCCGCTCTCGAGCCGGTCGATGGCGGTCAGCAACCGGCGCGCGTTCTCCGGGCTACGAAGGAGGTAAGCCGTCTCCTTGAGCGACTGGTAGTCCTCCAAGGAGACGATCACCACCGGCTCGTGGCCGGCACGGGTGATGACAATCTCCTCCCGGTCATCCGTCACTGCCGAGAGAACTTCCGCGTACCGCGCCCGCGACTCCGAGTAGGTCATCGTCCTCACGAGACCCTCCCTATCTGTACAGAAAATTGTACGTACAGGATAGCGTACGCCTACGGGCTCGGAACCGCACCCCGCGCCCGAATCTCGATCTCGATCTCGATCTCGATCTCGACGATCATGGTGTTCCGTGGAACCGCGCCCCGCGCAGATCCCGTCTCGCGGCTCAGCCTGGCTCCGGGCAGGCCCGCTGGCACAGCGGCGGCCGGCGAAGAACGCCGATGCGGTGGTCACCTCGACCTGATGGTGTGGTCGGGCATCGTGGCGGTCGGTGTCGGGATAGGCGACAGGGAGACCCTCGAACCACCTGGTCGTAGAACCGTCGAGAAAGCTCGCGGCCGGACACGGCTCTGATTAAAAGGTTGACAAACCAGGTGCGCGTGCCGAGGCCGAGGTCTCAGGCCCACGGGGACAGTTCGGGCAGGTCCGGCGGCCGAGACCGGTCCTGGTGACGAGCCCGGCGCACGAGCGGCGTCGAACATCCATTCTCGTCACCGGTTGTCATGCTAACTAGCATGACCGGCGAGGAGGCGCCGCTCCGGGTCGGCTGCCGCTGTGTTTTCTGCGCCCAGCCAGAGGCGGGGTCAAGATCGGGATAAGCCGCAGCGGACTCGAGTCGTTTGCGTGACTGTTTGTCCACCTTGCCGCTGTTATCCGGGACTGTTCCGGTTGCGGGATCGCCCGGCGGCGGAGGAGCGTGTGCCAGACGTCCGGAAGTTGTCGGATCGGGGTGCGACGGTGTGGGCCAGCCGGGGGCCGCCGTGGCACGCACCCGACGATCAGGAAGAACAGCCGAAGGCGAACGGTGGGGTCCTCGGACGTGACTGACGCAACAGCACCAACGGCTCCGCGGCGCCGGGACGCTCCGCGGAACTGGCTGCATCACCGTCCTGCTCAACTCCAAGGTCCACGGTCCGGACGCGGCCTCGGTCTCCTCGCCGGACCTGCAGAAGTCGCTGGCCGCGCTGCGCCCGCTCGCCACGGGCCTCGATCTGACGGTGCTCGACCCGGCCGACGCGGTCGACCAGAACGCCTTCGCCGTCAGCACGTCGTTCGCCACCCAGCACAACCTCAAGACCCTGTCCGACCTGGCCGCCAGCGGCCAGACGGTGAAGATCGTCGCCGGCCCCGAGTGCGAGACCCGACCGTTCTGCCAGCCCGGTCTGGAGAAGACCTACGGCATCAAGATCAAGGAATACCTCCAGGGCAAGGGCCTGCTCAGCTGAGTCTCGCCCCGCGTACCCCGCCGCCGTCCCGCCGCTCGCGCGCCGGGATGGCGGCGGGACGGCCACCGCTGCCCCCATAGTTTCGTGCAGCGGGGCCGCGAGCTGGCCGGATCCGCGAGGATGGGGGGGTGACCGGCAACCCGACCGCCCCGGCGGCCGCCTCCAAGACCACTGGCACCGCGGCCGCCGCGGGCACCAGCACCACCGAGCAGCCGTACCGGGAGCTGGGGCTCACCGACGACGAGTACGCGCGGATCCTGGCCACCCTCGACCGCCGCCCCACCGACGCCGAGCTCGCGATGTACTCGGTGATGTGGAGCGAGCACTGCTCCTACAAGTCCTCCAAGGTGCACCTGCGGCAGTTCCGGGACACCCCGTCCACCGACCGGCTGCTCGTCGGCATGGGGGAGAACGCCGGCGTCGTCGCCGTCGGCGAGGGCCTCGCCGTCACCTTCAAGATCGAGTCGCATAACCACCCGAGCTTCGTGGAGCCCTACCAGGGGGCGGCGACCGGGGTCGGCGGCATCGTCCGCGACATCCTGACCATGGGCGCCCGGCCGATCGCGGTGCTCGACCCGCTGCGCTTCGGTGACGCCGACGCGCCCGACACGGCGCGGACGCTGCCGGGAATCGTGGCCGGCATCGGCGGCTACGGCAACTGCCTCGGCCTGCCCACGATCGGCGGGGAGGTCGTGTTCGACCCGACCTACGCCGGCAACCCGCTGGTCAACGCGCTCTGCGTCGGGGTGATGCCGGTCGGTCGGGTGCAGACCTCGGCGGCCACCGGGGTCGGCAACGCCGTGGTCCTGCTGGGCGCGAAGACCGGCCGGGACGGGATCGGCGGCGTGTCCGTGCTGGCGTCGGCGACCTTCGACGAGGGCGGCGGGCCCGCCCGGCGGCCATCCGTGCAGGTCGGCGACCCGTTCACGGAGAAAATCCTGATCGAGTCCTGCCTGGAGCTGTTCGACCGCGGGCTCGTCACCGGCATCCAGGACCTCGGCGGCGCCGGGCTGACCTGCGCGCTGACGGAGACGACCGCGGCCGGGCTCGCCACCGGCCAGCCCGGCGGCATGGACGTCGATCTGGACCTGGTGCCGCTGCGCGAGCCGTCGATGGCCGCCCACGAGGTGCTGGCCAGCGAGTCCCAGGAACGGATGCTCGCGATCGTCACCCCCGAGGCGCTTCCCGAGGTCCTCGCGCTCGCCGAGCGCTGGGGGGTGCTGGCGACCAGGATCGGCACCGTCACCGACACCGGGCGGCTGATCGTGCGCTGGCACGGCGAGGTCGTCGTCGACGTGCCGCCCGGCTCGCTCGCCGACGAGGGCCCCGTCTACGAGCGCCCGCTGCGCCGCCCCGCCGACTTCGACCTGGTCCGGGGGGACGGCCCGACGGCGGCCCGGCTGGCCCGGCCGACCACCTCGGCACAGCTTCGCCAGGCCCTGCTGCGGATGGTCGCCTCGCCCAACCTGTGCTCCCGGGCCTGGGTGACCGACCAGTACGACCGGTACGTGCAGGCGGCCACGGTTCTCGCCCAGCCGGAGGACGCAGGCGTCCTTCGGCTGTCCGAGTCGACCGGGCTCGGCATCGCGCTGGCCACCGACGGCAACGGGCGCTACGCCCGGCTCGACCCGTTCACCGGCGCGCAGCTCGCCCTCGCCGAGGCCTGCCGCAACGTCAGCGCCGCCGGGTCGGTGCCGATCGCCGTGACGAACTGCCTGAACTTCGGCTCCCCGGAGAACCCCGAGGTGATGTGGCAGTTCGCGCAGGCGTGCGCGGGCCTCGCCGAGGGCTGCCGGCGCCTGGGCCTGCCGGTCACCGGCGGCAACGTGTCGTTCTACAACCAGACGGGCGCCACCCCGATCCACCCGACGCCGGTGATCGGGGTCCTGGGCCTGTTCGACGACGTCGCCCGGCGCACCCCGATCGGGTTCACCGACGAGGGCGACGCGCTGATCCTGCTCGGCGAGACCGCCGACGAGTTCGGCGGGTCCGAGTGGGCCTGGGTGACGCACCGTCACCTCGGCGGAGCGCCGCCAGCGGTCGACTTCGCCCGGGAGAAGCTGCTCGGGGAGGTCCTCGTCGCCGGTTCCCGCGACGGCATGCTCACCGCCGCCCACGACCTGTCCGAGGGCGGGCTCGCGCAGGCCCTCATCGAGTCGTGCCTGCGCGGCGGGCGCGGCGCACGGATCGTCCTGGGTGCCGGAGCCGACCCGTTCGTCGAGCTGTTCAGCGAGTCGGCCGGGCGCGCCGTCGTCGCCGTGCCGCGCTCGGAGGAGCTGCGCTTCACCGACATGTGCACCGTCCGCGGCCTGCCCTGGCGGCGCATCGGCGTGGTCGACGGCGACGCGCTCGACGTGCAGGACGCGCTGCACGTCGGCCTCGACGAGCTGCGCGACGCCCACGAGGGCACCCTGCCCGCCCTGTTCGGCCGCACCGCCTGAGCTCGCGATCCGGGCGATGCCGGCGGTCCAGGCGGGACGGGGCCCCGGCCCAGGTGGTGCGGGCCTGCGGTCAGGAGTGGCCGTAGGGCTCGGGGTCGGCGGCGTCCGCGGCCCGCTCCCCCGGCTCGGCGTCAGCCACCGAGCCGGGGCTGTGGGCGGCGACGCCGATCAGCTCGACATCCGTCGGTTCCAGATCGGAGGGGTCCTCGTCGAAGACGATCGACTCCGGGTGCGCCGACGGCGCCACCAGCGCCTCGGAGTGCGCGCCGCAGCCGTGATCGATGGCGGTGGCCCGGCCGTCGTCGGGGGCCAGCTCGTTGGCGCAGACGCCGAACATCCGGCCGAGCGAGCCCGCGAGCCGAACGTGGAAACCGCAGGTCAGGCACGAGGCAGGGGCGACTTTGGCAATCGAGGCGTCCGGCCCGGCGTCGCCGGCATACCAGCGCTTGACTGCCTCCTCCCGCCCGGTGACGGACAGCACCCGGGCCCGGCCGAGACCGAGCTCGAAGTAGTCGTCGGTGTCGACGAGCTCCTCGACATCCTCCGCGCGCAGCGCGAGCCGCGGATCGTCGATCGCCGTGGGCAGCAGGTCGCCGACGCCGACATCGCCCGGCCGCAGCCGCTCCGACCACGGCACCCACGGCGGCGCCAGCATCGCCCCGTCCCCCGGCATCAGCACCACGTCGTCGACCGTGACCTTGCGCACTCGGGAGGCGCGGGTCACGACGACCGTCCAGGCCCAGCCCGGGTAGGCGGGCGAGGCGCAGGCGAATCGGTGCAGCACGATCCGGTCGCCCTCGGCCTCGATGCCGAGGTGCTCGCCGACCTCGCTCTCGCTGTCCGCCTGCTCGACCGCGGCCGCGCGGGCCACGTCCACGGCGGCCGCGCACACCGCGTCGACCGCTGGCTCCCGCGACGCCCGGACCGCCCTGCCCCGCGCGGCCGACACCGCCGGATCCGCCGGATCCGCGACCGACTCGGTGGTGAGGCTCACGTCGGGCGGCGGCGCCGCGGTGGGGGGGGCGGACGACGCCCGAGGGCGAGTCCGCGAGGTCGGCGCGTCGGCGCCCGTCGCCGGAACCGTTGTCACGTTTGGGACCTCCGCGCTGCCCTGGGCCGTTGCATCGGCCGTGAGCTCCGAACCGGCCGCCTCCGCAGCGTCCGGTACCGAATCCGCACCGAGGGTAACGGATGAATCCGGCGGCTCGGTCGTGGTGGAACGGACCTCGAGAGCATCCACGCAACGTATTCTCACCCACGGACACTCGGACCGCCCGACGTGGTCGTAGGAGCGCAGGCCAGGGACGAGGACACTTGGCATGGTGAACCTGGGCAGCACGGTCGCGAACAACCTGCGAAGGCTGCGGACGAGCGTGCGCGGGGACGGCGCCGAGCGGACCGGACTGTCCGCCCTCACCGAACTGTCCTTCGTCAACGCCGCGGGCGACGCGCTGGTGACCGTCGCGCTGGCCGGGTCGTTGTTCTTCTCGGTGCCCTCCGGCGAGGCCCGGTCGAAGGTCGCCCTGTACCTGCTCATCACCATGGTGCCCTTCGCTCTGTTGGCACCGGTGATCGGGCCGTTGCTTGACCGGGTCGCCCACGGCCGGCGCACCGCGCTCGCCGCCATCTGCCTGGGCCGCGGCCTGCTGGCCTGGCAGCTCGCCGGGGCGCTGCACGGGCTGGCCGTCTACCCGCTCGCCCTCGGCCTGCTCGTGCTCTCCCGCGGCTTCGGGGTGGCGCGCAGCGCGGTCATCCCCCGCGTCGCCCCGGCCGAGCTCACCCTCGTCAAAGTCAACTCGCGGATCTCGCTGGTCAACATCGTCGTCGGTGCCATCGTGGCGCCGGTCGGGCTGGGCATCGCACACATCCCGTTCGTCGGCTATCCGTGGGTGCTGCGGATCTGCGCGATCGTCTACATGGCCGGCGTCCTGCTGGCCTTCAACCTTCCCAGGCACGTCGACTCGGCGGCCGGCGAGCTGCCGCTGCGCGCCCCGGTCGCGCCCGGCGCCGGGCGCCCCGGGCTCGGGACGCGGCTGCGGGCGTTCCTCGGCGCACTGCCGGTGGCCCTGCGCGCCACGGCAGTCCTGCGCGGCCTGGTCGGCTTTCTCACCTTCTATCTCACCTTCCTGCTGCGGACCAACGGCGGCAACAACCTGTGGCTGGGCGGCCTGGCCGTGGCCGCCGGCGTCGGCAGCGGGCTCGGCGTGTTCATCGGCGGCCGGCTCGGCCGGCGGCGGCCGGAGGGCATCATCAAGCTCGCCCTGGTGCTGGCGGCCGGAGGATGTCTCGGCGCCGCCGTCACCTACACCAGGTTCACCTCGCTCGTCGCGGCGCTGCTGGCCACCATGGCCGGTTCGATGGGCAAGCTGGCGCTCGACGCCGTCGTCCAGCGCGACATCCCGGAGGCGACGCGCAACTCCGCGTTTGCCCGCTCCGAGACCGCGCTCCAGCTCACCTGGGTGGTCGGTGGTGCCTTCGGGCTCATCGAGATGTCCGGAACGGTCGGCTTCGCGGTGGCCGCCGCCGTCGTCTGCGCCACGCTGTTCGTCCAGGCCGGCGCGCTACGCCGCTCGCGCCTGGCGGCTCTGGACCGGCTGCAGGTCGCCGACCTCCCGCCGCAGGGTGCCCCGCCCCAGGCACCACAGCCGGACCCGGCGGCGATGGTCTCCGCGCCGGTGCCGCCCGTCGCCCCCTGGCGGGATGCGCAGACACCCATCCCGGCCACGTTGGAGGACCCCACCTGCCCGGACGCGCCGCGGCAGCGCCGGGGGCTGGGCCGCCGGCGACGGGCCTGACCGTGCCGGCCTGACCGAACTCCAGGACCTGACCGACCCGCCGGCGCCGAGGTGGCATCGCTCACGACGCCGCCTTCCCGGCACCCACGAACGCCACGAGCCGGGACGCCGCGCCTGCCGCAGCGATAGCCTCCGATCGTGCGCACGTCAACGCGGTCCCGTCGGGTGCCGTTCCCGCGGCTCGCGGCGATCACCACTGCGATCGCCGCGGTCGGTTTCGGGGTAGCCAGCTGTGACCGCCCGACCCCGCTGGTGACGATGGAGTCGGGCGGGGACTTCGTGAAGACGAACGCGGCCCAGTACCTGCGGGACGGCGCCCTCATCGAGCGGTCGGTCTCCGCGCCGCAGCTCGATGCCAGGCCCGGGAGCAGCCTCAACATCGACGTCCCGACCTCGGTCGCCGATCGCGGCTACTTCCTCTCGGTCAACAACCAGCGGATCACCGAGACGATCACCGACACCCACTACCGCTACCTGCTTCCCAACGTCCAGGGGACGGTGAACCTCGTGGTCTTCGCCGCGCCCACCGGCACGAAGTCGACCACGGCCTCGGGGAGCTGGCCGTTCGTAGTCTCGATCAAGCCCTGATCTCCATCCCGCCGCGCCGCCCGCCCATGGCGGCGGCCCGACCGGCGACCGTCGGGGCCGAAGCGGGGGACGTACCATCCCGGGTGCCCCCGTTGACACCGCCAGAGCCCCCGGCATGCGCGCAGCGTGCCCTTGGCCGCCGTCGGAACCACGCAGCGTCGCCCGTGATGCTATGGTCCGGCAACAAGTCCGATTTGCACCACATCGAAAATCCCGTGCCGTTACATCGCTGTCCGGCCCGGTGGCATTCGAGTAGATCGACCGACAGCGCATGACGGCAGACGAGGACATTCCAGATCATGATCCGGACCTGGTCGTGAGCCGCACCCTGATCGTCACCGCGGTGACAGCCGAGGCAGACGCGGTGTGCGCAGGGCTGATGGGTAGCTGGTCGCGCGGCCGGACGAGGTTGCCGGCCGGGCCGGGCAACCTGGTGTCTCCCGACTGGGATCGCCAGCTGCTCACCACATCGACGTTGGGCCCCTATGTCGGCCGTCGGCGTGGCCCGGTCACCGTCCTCGCGGCGGGCACCGGCGGTCCGGCCGCCGCCGCCGGCACCGCGACGGCCCTGGCGGTCGCGAGCGCCGCCGGGCAGCCGTTCGATCTCGTGGTGACCATGGGCGTCGCGGGCGGGTTCCGCGGCTGGGCGGAGATCGGCGACATCGTCGTCGCCGATCGGATGGTCGCGGCGGATCTGGGCGCCGAGTCCGGTCTCGACGAGGAGCCCCCGTCTGCGTCGATCGGCCGGATCAGCGAGATGGACCGCAACCTCGGCTTCCACGCGGCCGGTGCGCCGACCCATCGCAGCCCCGACAGGCGCGCCCCGACCGGCGGCGGGGCGTTCCTCACCCTGGACGACCTCGGTCTCGGCTCGTCCACCGTGCGTCCCGATCCGGAGCTGGTGTCGCGGCTGCACGCCGTGCTCGACGCCACCGGCCGGCGGATCGTCACAGGTACCGTGGTCAGCGTGTCGACCGTGACGGGCACGGAGCGCCGGGCCAGTACTCTCACCGAGCGGCTCGACCCGGTGGCCGAGGCGATGGAGGGTTACGCCGTCGCCCTGGCCGCGCGATCCTTCGGCATCCCCGCCGCTGAGATCCGCGCCATCAGTAACCCGGTCAGCCGCCGGGACCGCGCCGCCTGGAACCTGCCGGCCGCGCTGGCCAGCCTGCGCACGGCCGCTGCGGCACTGGTCGCGCACCCCGACGGCCTGGCCGCCGCCGAAGCGCTGCCCGTGGCCGGCGGCGAGGCGGCTTCGGCGGGCTCCGGCCCGCAGCACGGCAGCAACGGCACGCACTGAGCTCGGACGAATGGCGGGGCTCCCACCGACGAGCGGGAGGACACCGGATGAGCAGGAGGACACCGGGATGAGCGAGCGCCGGACGGTCACGACACGCGGTGACCAGCCGCTGTCCCTGGCCATCTCCCCGTGCCCCAACGACACGTTCGCCTTCCATGCCCTGGCGCACGGCCTGGTGCCAGACGCGCCCGCGGTGACGGTGACGTTCGCCGACATCGACGTGCTGAACACTCGGGCGGCCGGGCGGCGTGACGATCTGGTCAAGGTGTCCTACGGCGCCCTGCCGTGGCTGCTCACCGACTACCAGCTGCTGACCTCCGGCGGCGCGCTGGGACGCGGCTGCGGCCCGCTGGTGCTCACCGCCGGCCGCACCGACCTGCGTGGCGCGCGAGTCGCGATCCCCGGCACCCGAACTACCGCCTATCTGCTGTTCCGGCTGTGGGCCGCCGATCGTGGCGTGGCGAGCATCGACGTGGTGCCATTCGAAAAGATCATGCCGGTGGTGCAGGAGGGTCGGTACGACGCGGGGCTGGTCATCCACGAGTCCCGGTTCACCTACCCGTCGTATGGGCTGACGGCGCTCGCCGACCTCGGCGACTGGTGGGAGGAGCAGACCTCGCTGCCGATCCCGCTCGGCGCGATCCTCGCCCGCCGCGAGCTGGACGGCGCCGCGCTGTCCGCCGCGGTGCGGGCCAGCGTCGCCGCCGCGTTCGCCGAAC
This sequence comes from Candidatus Frankia alpina, assembly GCF_902806485.1. Classification (GTDB taxonomy): domain Bacteria; phylum Actinomycetota; class Actinomycetes; order Frankiales; family Frankiaceae; genus Frankia; species Frankia alpina. The sequence continues at coordinate 12,296 of NZ_CADCWT010000126.1, forward strand.
CGTCGGCGAGCGCCGACTACGTCCTCGCCCACTCCCAGGAGATGGCGCCGGACGTCGTCGACGCCCACATCAAGCTGTACGTCAACGAGTTCAGCCTCGATCTCGGCGACGAGGGGTTCGCCGCCATCGAGACGCTGCTCGCCCGCGCCGCCGACGCGGAGCTCTTGCCGAGACTCAGCCAGCCGCTGCGCTGAATTGCGCCGCCGGGCTCGCCGCCGGCGCCCTCAAGGCCGAGAGGAAGGCCAACCTTTCGGTGCACGGAAAGGGCTCGCTGATCGCCGGCTGCCCCGACTGCTGAAGTAGGTGGCAGGATGGACTACGTGAGTTCTGATCAGATCCCGGCTGTCAGCGTCGCCGACCTGCCCGCCGACCTGTCCGTGGACGGTGCCCCGCTGCTCGTGGACGTCCGGGAGCCCGACGAGTGGTCCGCCGGGCACATCGTCGACGCCCTGCACATCCCGATGGGTGAGCTCGTCGCCCGGCTCGGCGAGGTGCCCCGCGGGCACGATGTGGTGGTCGTGTGCCGCTCCGGCGGGCGCTCCGCCGCGGTCACGGGCTACCTCGCCCAGGGCGGCTGGCAGGTCCGCAACCTCACCGACGGAATGCTCGCCTGGCAGGCCCACGGGCGGCCCATGGTGAGCGAAAGCGGCGCCTCGCCCCGAGTCCTCTAGACGGCTCAGCTCGCGGTGCTCGCGCTGGGCTCGGCCGACGCGTCCTCGACCCGCACCACATAGTCCTCGATGACCGGGTTGGCCAGCAGGGTCGATGCCAGATGCTCGACCCGCGCCAGCACCGCGCCGTCCAACGCCACCCCGTCCGCCAGCTCCAGCTCGAAGCGCTTGCCCTGGCGGACGCCGACGATCCCGCTCACCCCGAGGCGTGGCAGCGCGTTGACCACCGCCTGCCCCTGCGGGTCGAGGATCTCCGGCTTGAGCATCACATCCACCACAACCCTGGTCACACCCGCGGACACTACCGGCCCGGCGGCCCCATCGGGCGGTGATTGCGCTCCATGCAGCCCGCAGCCCGCAGCCCGCGCCGGTGGCCAACGCCGACGATTCGTCCGGCTGGTCCGTCGGGTTCGGCCTAAGCTCGGTTGGTGCCGTCCTGGAAGGCCTCAGCCCCGGTGGTCGGTTTCGACCTCGATCTGACCCTGCTGGACGCCCGCGCCGGCATCCGCGCGACCTTCACCGCCCTGGCCGGCGAGACCGGTGTGACCGTCGACGCCGATCTGGTCGTCTCCCGGCTCGGACCGCCGTTGGAGAACGAGCTCGCCCACTGGTTCCCCGCCGCGGACGTCCCCGCCGTCGCCACCCGCTACCGGGAGTTGTACGCGGTGCACGCGGTTCCCGCGTCGAGGCCGATGCCGGACGCGAGCGCCGCGGTGGAGGCGGTGCGCCGGCTCGCCGGTCGCGTCGTCGTCGTCACCGCCAAGAGCACCGCGCTCGCCGAGGCGAGCCTGGAACGCATCGGCATCGCCGCCGACGCCGTCGAGGGCGCGCTGTTCGCGCGGACGAAGGGTGCCGCGCTGCGCACCCATCAGGTGGACATCTTTGTCGGGGATCACGTGGGCGACATGATCGGCGCTCGGGAAGGCGGCGCGCTCGCGGTGGGCGTGGCCACGGGCCCCTGCTCGGCGGGCGAGCTGCATACCGCCGGCGCGGACGTCCAGCAGGGTCAGATCGAGGTCGAAACCGACCACCGGGGCT